>CAZBUU010000011.1:0-36905 GCA_964495125.1 uncultured Rubrivivax sp. | reverse complement strand
CGGGGGGTGGCGAAGGCGCGCAGCGACAAGCCTGGGGGCCCAAAGTGACGCAGCGCGCCTACCGCGCGGCGTGCCCGAACTGCGGCGCGCCCGTCGAGTTCGCCTCGGCGGCGTCGGCCAGCGCCGTCTGCAGCTTCTGCCGCAGCACGCTGCTGCGCGACGGCGAGGCGCTGCGCCGCATCGGTGTCTCGGCCGAGCTCTTCGACGACCACAGCCCGCTGCAGCTGGGCGTGCAGGGCACGCGCCAGGGCATGGCCTTCACGCTCGTGGGCCGGCTGCAGTACGGCTACGAAGGCGGTACCTGGAACGAGTGGCACGCCCTCTTCGACAACGGCCGCAGCGCCTGGCTGAGCGAAGACAACGGCGCCTACGTGCTGGCCTTCGACGCGCCGCTGCCGGCCGACGTGCCGCCTTTCGACGAACTGCGTGCCGGCCAGCGCCTGGTGGCCGACCGCCGCGGCTGGAACGTGGCCTCGGTGGTGCGCACGCACCTCATCGCGGCCGAAGGCGAACTGCCCACGCCGCCGCGGCTGCAAGGCGACTTCTTCGTCATCGACCTGCGCAATGCCGAGGGCGAGGTGGCGACGATCGACGCCAGCGACCCGGGCAAGCCCGGCTGGTCGGTCGGCCGCTCGGTAGCGCTGTCGGAACTGGCGCTGCAGGGCGTCAAGGACGGCGCCGAGAAGACGCTGAAGGCGCGCGGCATCGAATGCCCCAGCTGCGGCTCGGCGCTGGAGCCCAAGCTGTCCACCACCAAGAGCCTGAGCTGCGGCCAGTGCAACGCGGTGGTCGACATCTCCAAGGGTGCCGGCGCCGACCTCGAGCACTACAGCCAGAACAACTCCGGCCCCGGCGGGCTGACGCCGCAGATCCCGCTGGGCAGCACCGGCAAGCTGGGCCTGGACGGCCCGCCCGTGCCCTGGCAGGTGTTGGGCTACATGGAGCGCTGCGACAACGCCGACGGTGCCGACGACGAGACCACCTTCTGGCGCGAGTACCTGCTCTACCACACGATGTCCGGCTTCGCCTTCCTCGTGGACGCCGAAGACGGCTGGAGCTGGGTGCGCCCCATCACCGGCGCGCCCAAGACTGCCGGCGAGACGGCGCTGTGGAAAGGCAAGACCTACCGACGGCGCTACGAGTACGCGGCCAAGGTCACCTGGGTGCAGGGCGAGTTCTACTGGCGCGTGCAGCGCGACGAGACGGCGCGCGTGGCCGACTACGAGGGCAGCGGCTCCGAGGCCGCGCTGCGCCTGTCGCGCGAGCAGACGGGCAGCGAGGTCACCTGGTCGGCCGGCCGCACGCTGACGGCCGACGCCGTGGCCGAGGCCTTCGCCATCCCCGGCGCGAACCGCCGCGCCATGCAGCGCGACGTGTCGCCGCTGGCCACCGGCTCCGGCATGAGCGTGGTCAAGGGCCTGGCCATCCTCTTCCTCGTGCTGGTCTTCATCGCCATGCTGGCGCAGTGCGACGGTGACGACTGCAACGACACGCGCAACACCTTCGGCGAGGCCAGCGCCGAGTACCAGCAGTGCCTGGCGCGCCGCCACTCGGGCAGCAGCGGGCGCTCAGGCGGCGGGTCCTACGGCGGCTGGTCCAGCGGCGGCGGTGGCCACAAGTGAAGCGAAGAACCTCAATGACAGGAGTGCGGACATGATGGGAATCGAATGGATGAAGCCGGGCATCTTCGTCGGCTCGGCGCTCTTCGCGCTCCTGGGCGTGGTGGTGTTCTGGCTGTGCTTCGTCATCATCGACAAGCTCACGCCCTACGACCTGTGGGCCGAGATCATCGAGAAGAAGAACCTGGCGCTGGCCATCGTGGTGGGGGCGATGTGCATCGCCATCGGCCTGATCATCTCGGCCGCGATGCACGGCTGAACGCGGCCGCCGCGAGCGCAGCGAGCAGGGGGCCCGCGTCAGGCCCAGGTTTCCCATTCGCGCCGCCCGGGGGCGAGCAGGTGCGGCACGTGGTTGAAACTGAGCAGCGCGTGCCGGCTCGCCGTGAAGCTGAACTCGGTGAGCGCGCTGTTGCGGATGCGCATGTTGAGTTCCACCATGGTTTCGGCCGGTGCACCCAGCACCTGCTGCACGGCGGTGGCGATGGGGCCGCCGCTGCTGACCAGCAGCACATCGCCTTGGTGCGCCATGCGCACGTGGTCCAGTGCTGCGGCCACGCCGGCACTGAAGTCGGCCCAGTTCGGCATGCCTTCGGGCTGTGTGCGGCCCGCCATCCAGGCTGCCAGCGCCTGGCGCAGCAAGCGGAAGTGCGCACGGTAGGCCTCGGGCGTGTCGGGCCGGGCCAGCGAGCCGGCGTGCACGGTGCGGATGAGCGCCGAGGGGTCGTACTCGTTCAAGCCCGGCCACTCCAGCGTGGCGGGTAGCGCCCCCAGCCCTTCGCTGATGGCGTCCAGCGTCTGCACGTGCCGCTTCAGGGTGCCGCGCAGCACGCCTTCGAACACCACGCCGCGCTCGGCGAACCACTCGCCCAGCGCCTGGCACTGCCGCGTGCCCAGCGCGCTGAGCTGGTCGTAGTCGGCGGCGCCGAAACTGGCCTGGCCGTGGCGCACGAGGTGGAGCGTTCCCATCGGCGGCATTGTCGCGGCGGGGCCCGGGCCGGCCTGTCGCCCGCGTGACCGGTACGGACTCTGCGCTACCGTCGCGCCATGGCCGCCTCCGAACTGCCCCACACCGACACCGCCGCCGCGCCGGTGCGCGTGTCGGTGGCGGAACTGGCGCTGCTCGTCTCGGTGTTCGTCGTGGCCGCCTGCGGGCTGGTCTACGAGCTGGCGGCGGGCGCCATGGCGAGCTGGCTGCTGGGCGATTCGGTGCTGCAGTTCTCCACCGTCATCGGCACCTACCTCTTCGCCATGGGCCTGGGCTCCTGGGCCAGCCGCTTCGTCACGCGGCAGCTGGTGGCGCAGTTCCTGCGCATCGAGCTGCTGGTGGGTCTGCTGGGCGGGCTGATGCCGGCGCTGCTGTTCGTGGCGCACGGCACGCTGCCGGCCGACGCCGTGGCGCCCTTCCGCGTGCTGCTGTACGGCATGGTGGGGCTCATCGGCGCGCTGGTGGGGCTGGAGATCCCGCTCGTCATGCGCATCCTCAAGAGCCACTTCGCGCAGCGCTGGGCGCTGTCGGAGCTGGTGTCGCAGGTGCTGACCTTCGACTACCTGGGCGCGCTGGTGGTGGCCGTGGCCTTCCCGCTGCTCTTCGTGCCGCACCTGGGCCTGGTGCGCACGGGCGTGTTCTTCGGGCTGCTGAATGCGGCGGTGGCGGTGTGGGCGCTGCTGGTCTTCCGCGGTGAACTGCGGCGCTTCGGCCTGCATGCTGCGGCCTGCGCGGCGGTGGTGGGCGTGCTGCTGGCCGCCTTCGCCGGTGCCGACCGCCTCAGCACCTGGGCCGAAGACCGCTTCTACGGCGACGACATCGTGCTGCGCGAAACCAGCCCCTACCAGCGCGTGGTCGTCACTTCGGGCACCGGCGGCGTGCGCCTGTTCCTCAACGGCAACCTGCAGTTCCACAGCCGCGACGAGTACCGCTACCACGAGACCCTGGTGCACCCGCTGATGGCCGCCTACGGCCCGGTGGCACCGCGCCGCGTGCTGGTGCTGGGCGGTGGCGACGGCATGGCCGTGCGCGAGGTGCTCAAGCACCCGGGCGTGGAGCAGGTCACGCTGGTGGAGCTGGATCCGGCCATGACACGCCTGTTCGCCACCGACCCGATGCTGGTGAAGCTCAACGGCGGCGCGCTGAAGAGCCCCAAGCTGCGCATCGTCAACGCCGATGCCTACGCCTGGCTGGAGGCCTGCACCGAGAGCTTCGATGCCATCGTCATCGACTTCCCCGACCCCACCAACTTCGCGCTCGGCAAGCTCTACACGACGAGCTTCTACGAACGCGCCGACCAGGTGCTGGCCGCCGGCGGCTGGATGGTGGTGCAGACCACCTCGCCGCTGATCGCGCGCAGGAGCTTCTGGACGGTGGTGGCCACGCTGGAAGCCGTGGGGCTGGCCACCACGCCGATGCACGTGCACGTGCCCAGTTTCGGCGAATGGGGCTTCATCGTCGCCGGCCGCCGGCCCTGGCGGCTGCCGACGGCGCTGCCGCCCGGCCTGCGCTTCCTCACGCCCGACGGCCTGCCGGCGCTGCTGCAGTTCCCGCCCGACATGGCGCGCGTGCCTGCGCCTGCCAACCGCCTGAGCAACCAGGCGCTGGTGAGCATCTTCGAGGAGGAATGGGGCAAGGTGTCGCGGTGAGCGGTGGCCTCACGCGCCGCGCCCTGCTGGGTGCCGCTGCGCTGGCGGGCTGCACGCCGCGCGAAGCGCCGCCTGCGCCCGCCGTCTGGGTGGGCGCCAGCCACGAGCGTGGCCACCTGCTGCGCGAGGGCGCGGCGCTGCCGGCGCCGGCCGTGCAGCGCCGCGCCAGCGTGCTGGTGCTGGGTGCCGGCATCGCCGGCCTGGCGGCGGCCCGCGCCTTCGGCCGCCAGGGCGTGGACGACGTGCACCTGCTGGAACTGGAAGACCACGCCGGCGGCAACAGCCGCGGCCACGCCATCGCCGGCATGGCCTGCCCGCTGGGCGCGCACTACCTGCCGGTGCCCGGCGCCGCGGCGCACGAGGTGGCGGAGTGGCTGCACGAGATCGGCCTGCTGAAGACCCAGCTCGGCCGCGCCGTGCCCGACGAGCGCCACCTGTGCCACAGCCCGCAGGAGCGCATCTTCGTCGACGGCGCCTGGGCCGAAGGCCTGTTGCCGCCGGTGGACCCCGGGTCTGCGGCGGCGCGCCAGATGCGCAGCTTCGCGCAGGCGGTGGCCGGCGTGTCGAAGCCGGGCGCCTTCGAACTGCCGGCGCACCGCAGCCGCTGGAGCGCCGAGCTGGCGGCCCTGGACGGTCTCACCTTCGCCCGCTGGCTGGACAGCCAGGGCTTCGACGCCCCCGAACTGCGCTGGTACCTGGACTACTGCTGCCGCGACGACTACGGCGCCGCGGCCGACACCGTCTCGGCCTGGGCCGGGCTTCACTACTTCGCCAGCCGCCACGGCTTCCACGCGCCGGGCGAGGGCGAAGCTGAGCGCGAAGGGCTCTTCACCTGGCCGGAAGGCAATGCCTGGCTCGCCAGGCGGCTGTCCGATCCGTTGGGTGAGCGCTTGCACACAGGCCGGGTGGCGCTGCGCGTCACGGAGCAGCGCCAGGGTGTCGAGGTCCTGGCCTGGGACGCGCCCGGCCAGCGTGTCGAGGCCTGGCAGGCCCGGACCGTGGTGCTGGCGCTGCCGCTGTTCGTGGCGGCACGCATCGTCCAGAACCCGCCAGACGCGCTGCGCGAAGCCGCGGCAACACTCGCCTGGGCGCCCTGGCTGGTGACCAACCTGCAACTGGACGCGCCGCCGCTCGACCGCCCCGGCGCGCCGCCGTCGTGGGACAACGTCATCTACGGCAGTGCCGGCCTCGGCTACGTGGACGCCATGCACCAGAGCCTGTCGGCCGTGCGCGGCGCCACCGTGCTGACGGCTTACCGTGCGCTGGCGCTGGCCGAGCGGCCCGAACTGCTGGGCGGCAGCGCCGACGCCTGGGCGCAGCGGGTCATCTCCGACCTCTCCACCGCCCATCCGGACCTGCCGCGCCGCGTGCGCCGCGCCGAGTTGGTGCGCTGGGGCCATGCCATGGCCATCCCGCGACCGGGCCTGCAGCGCCACCCGGCGCTGGCCGCGCTGCGCGCCGCGCGCGGCCGGATCCGCTTTGCCCATGCCGACCTGGCGGGCTGTTCGGTGTTCGAGGAATCCTTCACGGCAGGCTGCGAGGTGGTGCAGCCGACCTGATGTTCAGAATGACCTTGCTCAAGGAAAACCCGTAGCTCTGGCCGACAATGTAGGTACAAACCCTAGTCAGTGGCCAAGGCACCCAACCCGGGTGCTCAAGGCCGGAAAGACCTCCATGTCGACCTACTCCATGACCTACGGCCGCCCCGCGCGGCTCGATACCAAGCCCTTCTTCGACCGCATCCGCCAGGGCTTTTCCGCTTTCCTGGACATGCCCCGCCGCCTGGACGCCTGGATGGAAGCCCGTGACCAGGCCCACATGACCGCCCAGGACGTGCTCGCCATGGCCCGCAGCATGGAAGACAGCGACCCCGGTTTCGCTGCCGACCTGCGCGGCGCTGCCATGCGCTCCATCGACCTGCACTGAGTCGGGCGGCTGCGGCCGGCGCCGCAGCCTTCAGGCCGGCACGACGTAGTCGGCTTCGGACATGCGGTCGATGCCGCAGTCCAGGGTCTGCACCCACTCGATGAACTCACCCACCGCCGCCCCCACCAGGGGTGAGCCGTGTTGCGGCGCGATCATCGTGATCGGCAGGTCGCGCACCATGCGCGCCCAGAGCTTGAGGATCTTGCCGCTCGTCATGTAGCGGCGGTGGAAGGGCTCCATCTGCGGCAGCGCGTCGGCCAGCCGCGTGATGCGGCGCAGCGGGTCGCCGCCCAGCGACACCGCCAGGTCGCCCGAGAACAGGATGCCGCTGGCCGGGTCCCAGAACTGGAAGTTGCCTTCGGCGTGCAGGAAGTGCGCCGGCACGGCGAACAGCGTGCTCGACCCCACGGCGATGCGCATGCCGGGGTCCGGGATGCCGACGATGCGCCCGGCCGTCTTGCCCGGTTTGCAGAAGTGCGGGGCGAAGCGCTCCCACAGCGTGCTGATGTAGACCTTGGCCGGCGTGGCCGTCATCCAGCGGTCCAGCGCGGCGATGATGTCAGGGTCGGCATGGGAGGCGAGGATCGACTCCAGCCGGTGCGGAGCAAAGTGCTTCTGCAGGCCCAGGTAGAGCTCGCCGTAGGCCAGGTTGCCGCCGGGGTCGATGACCGCGCCGGTGTCGCCGTCCACCACCAGGAACTGGTTGGCCTGCACGGCGTCGCCGCTGGACAGGTCGCTGAACATCAGGCACTTGTGGCGGCCGTTGTTGAACAGTTCGGTAGGCATGACGATCTCTGGCCTGGCTGGCCGCCACGGAATCGGATGCCGAACTCTAGTCGGGCATCCGCTCCCCAGGATTGACCGTTCGCAACCGCGGTCCGTGCATAAGGACATGACAGGAAGGTCTTTGTCGTGCGCCCGGCGTCCGGCTAGCCTTCCCGGCTCGACGTTCATCGCATCGGCGAACCCCGCCACGAGAGGAGTGCTCGCATGCCCGGCTACTTCAACGACAACTCGCTGTCCATCGGCCGCACGCCGCTGGTGCGCCTGAACCGCGTCACCGACGGCGCCGGCGCCACGGTGCTGGCCAAGATCGAGGGCCGCAACCCCGCCTACAGCGTGAAGTGCCGCATCGGCGCGGCGCTGATCTGGGATGCCGAGAAGCGCGGCCTGCTCGGCCCGGGCAAGGAGATCGTCGAGCCCACCAGCGGCAACACCGGCATCGCGCTGGCCTTCGTGGCCGCTGCGCGTGGCATCCCGATCACGCTGACGATGCCCGAGACCATGAGCATCGAGCGCCGCAAGCTGCTGCTGGCCTACGGCGCCAAGCTGGTGCTGACCGAAGGCGCCAAGGGCATGAAGGGCGCCATCGCCAGGGCCGAGGAGATCGCGGCCAGCGACCCGAAGTACGTGCTGCTGCAGCAGTTCAAGAACCCGGCCAACCCGGCCATCCACGAGGCCACCACCGGCCCCGAGATCTGGGAAGACACCGAAGGCGCGATCGACATCTTCGTCGGCGGCGTGGGCACGGGCGGCACCATCACCGGCGTCACGCGCTACATCAAGAAGACCCGGGGCAAGGCCATCCAGAGCATCGCGGTGGAGCCCACGGCCAGCCCGGTGATCAGCCAGACGCTGGCCGGCCAGGAAGTGAAGCCTTCGCCGCACAAGATCCAGGGCATCGGCGCCGGCTTCGTGCCCGACGTGCTGGACCTGAGCCTGATCGATGCCGTGGAGCAGGTCAGCAACGAGGAGGCCGTGCTCTTCGCCCGCCGCCTGGCGCGCGAGGAAGGCATCCTGGCCGGCATCTCCTGCGGCGCGGCGGCGGCCGTGGCGGTGCGCGTGGCGCAACGCCCCGAGAACGCGGGCAAGACCATCGTGGTGGTGCTGCCCGACAGCGGCGAGCGCTACCTCAGTTCGGTGCTCTTCGAAGGCCTCTTCGACGCCGCCGGCCAGCCCATCGCGGCGGCCTGAAGGCTCAGCCCGCCGTCTTCTCCCGCTGCGTGGCACAGCCCACGCAGCGCAGCGCCTGCGGTTCCACCTGCAGGCGGCCGAAGGGGATGACCTTGCCGCAGTCCACGCAGCGGCCGTAGTCGGGGTCGTCCACGCGCGCCAGCGCCGCTTCCAGGGCCCGCAGCTCCCGGCCTTCGAGGCCGGCGTAGCTGGCTTCCACCTCGCGGTCGCTGGCCAGCTGGCGGGTGTCGTCGCGATCCTGCTCGCGCTCTTCGAGGGCCTGCTCGGCGGCCGATCGGCCGGGGCTGCGCTGCTGCAGCTGTTCGCGCACGGCCGCGTGCCGCGCCCTCAGCGCGGCGGCCAGTGCCCGGCGTTGTTCGAGGGTCAACGCGTGTCTCATGGTCGGTTCCTTGGTCGAACCCATGATCGGCCGCGCCAGGACGCCCGGCAATGACACGGATCAACGCGGAGCGAGGCGCCCGAAACAGCCCGTGCCTTCGCGATGGGCGGGCTGGCGACGCCGTCTGGTGGCCGAACCCGTGTAAGTCCTCACAGGTTCGGCACCTCCAAGACGGGCCCGAACTGATGCTTTGGCCCGGACGGTCGAATAGCCCATCGAACGGACGCGACGGGCGCGCCCGCAGTGGATCGCATCATGACCCTCCAGAGTTCGATGACCGTCGGCCGGCGAGTTGGCATCGGCGTCTGCCTGCTCATCGCGATGACTGGTGTCGTCGCCGTGCTGGGCCTCTTCAGCGCGCGCCAGAACGAAGCCATGCTCCAGGCCATCAACGACGGCAGCGTCAAGCCGCTGGCCCTCGTCGGCGAGATGCACTACCTGATCGCGCGCAACCGGATCCTCGTCACCGACGTGGCGATGAATGCGGTGCCGGAAGTGCTGGCCAGGCGCGCCAAGGAGTACGCCGTCAACAAGGCGCGCATCGAAGCCCTCTGGACGCAGTTCATGGCCGCCCCGATGAGCGATGCCGAACGGGCGCTCGCGCGCGAGGTCGACACCGCCAGGCGCGCACTCACCGAGCAAGGCCTCGATGCCACGCTGGCCCTGGAGCAAGCCGGCAAGACCGAGGACGGCTGGTACCAGCTGAAAGTCGTCAGCCAGCTCAACCCGCCCTACGCCAAGGCCATGGACCGGCTGTTCGCGCTGCAACTGCAGGCGGCCGACGAGGAGTACCAGGCCAGCCTGGCGGCCGGCCAGCGGCTGAATCTCATCCTGGGTGCCGTGGTGGCGGCGGCGATCGGCCTCGGCGTGATGGTGGGCCTGGGCCTGACGCGCAACCTGCGACGGGCACTGGGCGCAGAACCCGGTGACCTGGCCGCCGTCGCCCAGCGCATCGCGCGAGGGTCCCTGGCCGACGATGGCCAGGCGCCTGCGCCCGAAGGCAGCGTGCTGGCCTCCATGCAGGCGATGCGTGCCGCGCTGGTGACCCTGGTGTCGGGTGTGCGAACGGGGGTGGAGCACGTGGCCTCGGCGAGCGTCCAGATCGCCCAGGGCAATGCGGACCTGTCCAGCCGCACCGAGTCGCAGGCGGCCAGCCTGGAGCAGACAGCGGCCTCGATGGACGAGCTCACGGGCACGGTGCGCGCCAGCGCCGAGAACGCTCGCCTGGCCAACCAGAAGGCCCATGGCGCCAGCGAGGCGGCCTTGCGGGGCGGCGAAGTGGTCGCCCAGGTCGTGCAAACGATGGGTGAAATCCAGTCGGCCAGCAAGCGCATCGCCGACATCACCTCGGTCATCGACGGCATCGCCTTCCAGACCAACATCCTGGCGCTCAATGCCGCCGTCGAGGCGGCGCGCGCCGGCGAGCAAGGCCGGGGTTTTGCCGTCGTGGCCAGTGAAGTGCGCTCGCTGGCCCAGCGCAGCGCCGATGCGGCCCGGCAGATCAAGCAGCTCATCAACGACTCGGTCGAGAAGGTCAACGCCGGCGGCGCGCTGGTGCAGGACGCGGGCACGACCATGGGTGACGTCGTCAGCCAGGTGCGGCAGGTGTCCGACCTGATCGGTGAGATCACGGTGGCCTCAGCCGAACAGAGCCGGGGCATCGACCAGGTGGGCCAGGCGGTCTCGCACCTGGACCAGACCACGCAACAGAACGCCGCGCTGGTCGAGGAGTCGGCCGCGGCGGCCGAGAGTCTCAAGCAGCAGGCCGAGCGGCTTGCGCACGCGACGGCCGCGTTCCGCCTGGAAGGCTGAGCGATCGGGCCCCACCCCAAGGATCCCCATCAGACACCGAGGAACCCAGACATGCCTTCATCCGCCCTCACGAACCATCGCCGGGTCTTTGCCCTCGCCGTTTGCGCCACCCTCGCGCTGCCCGGCGCCGCCCTGGCCTCCCAGGAACTGGCCACCAAGGCCGGCTGCGTGGCCTGCCACAAGCCCGATGTCAAGCTGGTGGGCCCGGCCTACAAGGACGTCGCGGTGAAATACAAGGGCCGTGCCGACGCCATTCCCTACCTGGCCAAGCGCGTCCGCATGGGCGGGCCGGGCAACTGGGGGCCGGTGCCGATGATGGCCAACGATGTGTCGAGGATCAGCGATGCCGACCTGAACACGCTGCTCGCCTGGGTCCTGAAGACCCAGTAACCGCTGCGAGCCTGGCCCGCGAGAGGCCGGTGGCTGCCGGTGCGGCGACCCCGGAAACGACGAAGCCCGTCGCGAGGACGGGCTTCGGCGGGGGATTTGGTGGCCTGGGGCGGAATCGAACCACCGACACGCGGACGTCTCGCACGCGGCCCTCATGCCCGGTTTTGAGCGGGCAAGGGCGGCGGCTGCTGGGGCTTGGTCACCGGCCGGGATAGGGCACCGGCGTCAACTTCTGTTCGTTGACCAGGGTTGCAAAGAAGCTCGCCAGCGGCCGGATGTCCCCGTACGAGCTGGCCTGCTCGAGCGCCTGCATGTAGGGCCCGCGCTGCTGCAAGGGCACGACGGTCCAGACATAGCCGCCAGTCACCAGCATCGCGTTGAAGATGAACCGTGCCAGGCGCCCGTTGCCGTCCATGTACGGGTGGATGTAGACGAAGAAGAAGTGCCCCAGCACGGCGCGCACCGCCGCATGCGGCTCGGCCGCGAGCAGGTCGAAGAAGACGGGCATGGTCTCGCGCACGGCCTCCTTGGACAGGGGCACGTGCAAGGCCCCGCGGATGAAGACCTGGTCGTTGCGCCAGCCTGCCAAGTCCGACGGTCGAAGGATGCCGGCGGTCACGCTGGGCCCGAACAGCGACCGGTACCAACCAGTCAATGCGTCGTACAGAGGCCAGCGTTCCGGCCGCGTTCGCAGGACCTCGGCGATGTAGTCTTTGACCTTGAGGTGCGCCTCGAAGTACCCCTTGGCGGCCATCGCGTTGCGGGCTTCGGCGTCTGGCCCGTCCTGGGTGTCGGGCTGCCACTGGCCGCTCCTGACCCGCTCGATGAGCTCGGCAGTCACCTGGTAGCCCTCGATGGACAGCGAGTGGTAGGCGTCGGTGACGTAGCGCTCCTCGACGAGTTCCAGCGTGGCTTGGACATCCGTGGGCACGGGACCCGGCGCCGGAAAGTTGTCGATGACCACCTGCCGCATCTCGGCCCACATCAGGCGAAGACGCTGCACATAGGGAGACTCGGGCCGTCCAGCAGGCAACGGCGTCTGCTCTACTTCGAACGGCTGGTCCTCCCGGACCGCGAGGCCTGCGGCCTCCATCGTGTCCAGGATTTCCTTGGCCACTTCGGCTCTGCCGATGGCGCGCATGGCGCCCGCCAGGCGGCCGGCAATGTGGACATGGCCACCGTCCAGCAAGGGACGCAGCAGGTCTGAGGGGTCCTCGACGCTGGCCAGGGCGATGCGGGCTGCCATCGGCTGCTGCGCAAAGAACGCCGGGCCCACGGCCAGCAGGGCTGCGGGGGTCTCAGCCAGGCGTAGACCGCCGGCTGCTGGCGACTCCGAAGCCGCACACAGGCGCGGCGGCTTGTACAGGAACAGGCTGCAACCGTGAGGCAGCTTTACGGGCTGGTTGGTGGCCTGCCCGGCCCAGACCTGCATCTGGCGGGGCAGGCTGCGGTCCCCGCTGCGCAGCATGAGCGATTGGTCCGGTGAGACATGCCACTCCTCGCCGAAACGCTCCTGGCAGTAGCCGGCGATGAACTCGCGCATCCCTGCGAACCAGGGCGCTGTGCTTCCGGCAGGCTCGTCCGGTCGCGATGGGAGGTACCAGCCTCGGATGACCTCGTGGATGTACCCCGCGCGGAGCAGGCGCTCGCGGTCCGGGCGCGGCAGGTCGGCGCCCCGGAGGACGCGTTTGCCAGCCTGCTGGAGCTGCGCGAGCAGGGTCAGGGACTTCGCGAGGAGTTGATTGGGCGGCGCCATCACACGAGCGATATGCTTTGCATCGCACGAGTGAAGTGTATTGCATCACACGAACTAAAAGCACTTAATCGCACGAGTGAGCTGCAGGGGTGTCGCCTGTATCCCTTCCCTAGAGGCTAAGGAGGCGCAGCGGAATGGGGCACGCCGGCGGAAAGAACGGGCATGCCAGCCAGAACATCTGCCCAGCGAAACGACGCAGCATCACCCAGTCAAGAGCCGTCCGCGTCCACGATGAGGTCGAGTCGCCGTGCTATGCGAGCGCGCGGAACCACGCCACTCTTCGGTCACCCTCCACGCGGTACTCAAGCCGAAACCGCCGGGACTCGCTCAGGACCTGCGGCCAAGTCCTGCAGCCGCAGCGCTCAGCCACCCACCAAGACCCCCGCGACATGTTCAGCAATCAGGCGCTGGCCCCGCCTCGGGTGCCGACTTGTAGAAGATAGGCCTGATTTGTAGAAAAGCCCCGACCAGCGAACCGGGCGGGGCTTACCTATGAAAACGGTGGTGGCCTGGGGCGGAATCGAACCACCGACACGCGGATTTTCAAGACAAGGCACGGTTCGACCCCGGGCGCCCCTAAGCCGAAGAAACGTAACGGGTTTCTGGCCGGCGGCCTGTCGGACGCTGGGGTTCACTGAACCGGTTGCTGAACTTCCGGGGGTCGGTCGGTCTATGCCCATGTGGAATGTCGAATGGAATCAACGGCATAGCCGGGCACCCGTTGAACCGCCGCCGATGGCCTCGCATGTGGCCCCCAAGGGTGTGGCAGGGGGCGGGGGCCGTCGGTGCCTCTGGGCAGGGGCGATATCGACGCGTAACCTCGCTCCGGGACCTCCTTGGTGGCCCGACCACGCCTGCGATGGCCATAGCACCGCAGGAGTCCCTTCTATTCAGCTCGGCTGGTCAGCAGAAAGTCGGGGGCTAGAAACGCAGGTCTGCGTTCAAGTCCCTTTGGACCTCGATCCGTAGCAAAGCGACAAAGCATCTACAGGTTGTAGGCGAGGCGTACTTGCTCCAGTAGCGCGGCCGAGCTTACCCTCGGAATCGCGTGATTGTTGTAATCCCGCTTCGAAAGGAAACCGAGTCGAAGACGCTTGAAGAGCTTTGTCTCTTGTGCCGCGTCCCAAGAGCTAAGCCCGCGCCAGTCTTGTGCCCATCTTCCGACCAAGGCCTCAAACAATTCTGTGTTCGCGGCTTGGACCAAGGCGGTACAAACCGTACCGGTCGCCTGCAGGCCTCCGTAGTTGAGCGAAACCTTTAGCGGCCTCCCACTATGGCGTAGAGCCAACTTTATTGCGTTCTTGCCAGCCACCAAATGCCCTGAGTGGACAATCGCATGGCGAAGCTCGCAAAGCTTGTCGTACTCTTTCAGCATCCCGTCTAGTGCGGCACCATGGCGGACTTGATGGCACGCAAAGTTCATTAGGGCCTTGCGGACGTTATCTGCGCTTGAAAAAGCCATGAATTCAAACGCTGAACGATTCTGCAGTTGATCTCTGGCCCACAAGAGTGACCCGAGTTGCACCTTTTCATCGGCAGCGTGGGCGCGCGCCTTTGGGCATGTCGACAACACAAAGCCCAGTATGTTTCGAAAATAATCTTCTGTGGAGGAAATCAGGCCCACAAAGAGTAGCCCCGCCAGGTCATCCCCGAAAGAATTGAGAAACGCGGGTGTGACTTGCGTCAGGGTCTGGTGAGTAGCCGCGTAGAAGCGATCGATAGAAGATGTTCGATCGTTGAGTGTCACTGGCGACACCAGTGTATTGGCGTCGGGACAGGGCACCCGCCCTACGAACATGGAGGCTGAGCCTTGCCACGTCATTCGACAAATTCCTCAGCAAGCGAGACTATCCGAGCCGCCCAGAACTTGCCGACGCGATCCACTTTGAGCAACTCTCGATGCTCGCTGTCTAGGAGAATGTCCTTGATCTTCTTGATCGACGACTGCGACTTGATCTTCTGAATTCTGCTTGTGGTTAGAGGAAGTTGATCGATATCGGCATTTATCAGAGCGTTGTACGTCGACGGTGTGGTAAGCGCACTACCGCATCGAGAACAGAAAGCGGCTTCAGCAAATGGGCGCGGAGTATTGCAGACTGCACAAGGTGGCAGTGAGAGTGCAAAGGCTGCATCAGGGCGCCGACCTGCCAACAGTGTTTCCGCTCTTGTTCTCGTAAACTCGTGAGCATTCCTTTGGCGGAATGCGGCTACGTAATCAGAAACATTGAGCGCCTTGGCCGAAAAGAATGCATTTGAGTCAACTATTCCAGCATAGTGCATTGTGTAGAGTTGGAATCGCCCCTTTACACCGCGGCTGACTAGGTCCTCTTTGGGAAGGCACAGTCCCGCATACTGAAAGAACTCGAAGATCTTCGTGATCTCCGGCGTTAGTTCATCAGTGGAGATGGCAATGGAGACGCTTTGCTGATCGATGGTCTTTCCCTTGTTGTATTCCTTAATTAGTGAAAGCGCGCCTCGTAGGATGTCGTCGCCAGTCTCGACGAATGCTTTGTAAACAGGAACTTTCGCCGAGAGTGAGCTAAATAGCTTTCGCGTATTTCCGAAATGCAACTTTATCGCGCGAAGGACGTCTGTCCTAGTTAAGCTCACCCGAATGAGTTCATCATCCTTCTCGACGGCAAGTTCCTGCAGCATATTTAGGAGAGCTCTTGGAACACCAAATGACGCATAGCTCATTAGGTCGAGATAATCCGTTGCGACAATGGCTGCGTAAATCTCAACTGGGAGTCGCGATCGAACCAGTTCTCGCATGAAATCTAGATACTTTTCATGATCGGGCCTCAACCAGGCATTGATCTGCTCAGCGTCATGCCCGACATGAAATGATGACGAATATGCTGTAACTCCAGGGTAGACGGCAGCCTTGGGGGAGATTGTCTGCGTCTTCACTTGGCGAAAGAAGTCGAAGAAGTCTCTCTGCTGATCCGATGAGAATGCATGTGCCGCATCGTCAAGGAGCAGGACTGCACGATTGCGGCCCACCTTTTCGTAGATTCGCGCCAAGTCGCCTGTAAGTCGCTCAACCGTCACTGGCTGAGTCGCAATTCCGGCAGCGCGCGACATTTCCAGATTCGAAGTCACGCGCCCGGCTTCTTCGCGGGAAATCGACATCTCAACTTTCTTGCCGATCTTGTCAAGCGTCTCGTATATTCCAGAATAAATCTTGAATATGATCCACTGGTTAAACCAATAGGTTCCGTCGGTGCCTTCCTTGTAAATCGGCTCAATCCGTAGGGCGCGCTTGAAGTTGACGTAGACGGGAAAGGCCGCATCCACGCTGTGAAGCATTCCATGGAATGCCTTCAGCATGAGGGTTGTCTTGCCGCAGCCTCGCGGCCCGGAAATCAGCTTGGCACCCCCCTGAGTTAGCTTGCGGACGATCCGGGCTTCATCGGGATGCTCGGCGTTCCATTGCTTGAAGGACTCATCTTCCAAGTACTCAGCTTGTTCAACAAAGACTTGATCGAGGGCCATTGGCGCATGCTGCCTTGTGTTTGGATGCGTCCCCTACAACTCCCGAACGGAGTTATGAGGGGAGTGCAAGTATCTGTGCTTATCGTAGCGGTGCTCTGAGCCATTGGCCATGGGCGCTCTCACCGTGCAATCGACCTCTTTCGGCGCCGCCGTGCGTGGCCGCACTTGGCCCGGTGTCCTGAAGCGGCAGATCGGGCTGTCAGGTCAGTCAACCCGTGATTTCAGAGGCAGCACCACGCTCTGAGACCCTGCCGACGGGAAGTTGGCCCGATAGCCGTGCTCATCCTGCAGCGCAGGGCTCCCCCACTTGGAGGTCTTCGGCGTGCGGCTGTTGAACCAAATCTGGCGGTCGCGACCACCGCAACGGATGACCCGCGCAACGGCCTCATCGTCTGGGTGCCCGAAGATCGCCCCGTTCGTGCTGACTATGTAGTGCTTCGCCTGCACGGCGCTCAAGAGATCCTTCGTCACGTTGGACCGACTGCCGTGATGGCTGAGCTTGAATACATCGATCTGCATGGGCAAAGCAAGTCTGCGCTGAGCCGCCAGTGCCCGGATGGCGGGGCCCAGGACAGTCGGATGTGCGTCTGCCGCCAGCAGGACTGACGCCCCACGGTGTTCAAGCAACAGAGCGATGCTGGAGCCATTGGCCGGTGCGCGGTCGGTCGCCGTGGTCTTGTTGGCCAGTTCAGCCAGGTCGAGTTCGGCGCGACTGCGCTGCGCAATCTGCGCGGCGGGGCCGGGTTTCGCTAGCCGCTTCACCTCGCGAGCCCATACCTTGAACAATGCAGCCAGGCGATCGGGCGTTGGCGAGAGCAAAGTGAGCTTTGGCGCGCCGGCCTTCGAAGGCAGCTCAAGGAAGGGCGCGTTTGCTGATGTCACGGCGTGTCGACCGCCCCAGGCTCGATTCCAAGGTAGCGCAGCGTCTTGCGCTCCGAGCAGTTCCCCTAGGGCCTGACCTTCGGCCACACCGCGACTGGCCGGCATCTTCGGCGCGTTGAACCAGATGTCGCCGAACGTCACCCCGAGTTCACGGTCGCGGAGCAAGGCACTGGCGCCGCCGATGTGGTCATGGTCGATGTGGGTTACCACAAACAAATCGACATGTCTGCGGCCTGCCCGATCGGGCGGGATCTCGGCCAAGCGGGCCTTGAGCATAGGCCAGCACTCATCGGGGCCGGTGTCCACCAGGAGGCGCCAGACGCCACGGCGCAGCCTGCAGGTCACCAGCAGACTATCGCCGTAGCTGGCGGGCAGTGCTTCGACGACGATGGCAGGGGCAGCCATCCAACCACCATAGCCCAAGGCGCTCGCCTCGTGTGAGCGGGTTGTGCCGTGGTCGCCGCGTCGGCAGTGCCAACACTCACGGGACCTGCGCGAGACACGGTAGCGCTTCGCAGTGAAGTCTGGCGGCCGACGAAGGGGTGGGCAGAACTTCACCCTCCCCTTGCTGCCGCTCTATGACCCTCTTACGTCGCCGTAGCGGCCTCCGCCGCCTCGAACTTGGGCAACCCCTTCGGCTCGATCGCCGAGCTGGCAATGGCCGCCTCCTGAAGTGCGGGTGGTTTGATGACAGTTGACGCCGACCGAAAACTGACCCACTCGAAGCTAGACCCCCTCCAAGATGCAGGACGCTTGGCAAGACGAGCCCCAGACCTGTAGCGCTTCATCCGGTGGCTCACTCTATGAGCCATGAAGAAGACAAACTGACGGCATGGCCCACGCTGATATGGAGCTAGGACATGAAGTTCGCAGTGGTTGATGGACAACGCCATGAGCCCCAACCGCGCCTACGGGGCACTTGCCCGGCTTGCGGCGATCCGATGGTCGCGAGGTGCGGGGACGTCAGGATTTGGCACTGGACTCACTTGGGGAGACGCTATTGCGACCCGTGGTGGGAAGAAACGCTCTGGCACCGCGAATGGAAGGCGAACTTCCCGGTGGAGTGGCAAGAGGTCGTCCAACGCGCCTCAGACGGGGAAGTGCATATCGCAGACGTGAAGACCGATCAGGGCTGGGTGCTGGAGTTTCAGCACTCTCCGCTGGACTCACAGGAGCGGCAGGCTCGCGAGGACTTCTACAAAAAGATGGTCTGGGTCGTCGATGGCACGCGGCGCTCACGAGACAAGCCACAACTGCTCAGGGCGGTAGCGGACGCGCGGCCTATCAATCCGACGCTATGGCGGCTCAGCGGCTTCTGGGATGAGTGCGCGATCTTGCGTGAATGGCAGGGTAGAAAAGTCCTGGTCGTCTTCGACTTTGGCGAGAGCGATCTTTGGGCTCTGTTGCCGACGGAGAGATCTGCATACATCGCCGTTTTGCCTCGTGATGAATTCATCGAGTTCTATAGAAACGCGAGCGGCGACTTCGAGCACGTCTATACGAGCGTTGTACCGGCACTCACTGAGGACCTCGCGAAACTACGGGCCCAAGATCTACTCGACCAACAACGGGCGCAAGCCCGGACGGCAGCGGCCTTCCAGCGACTCGGGGCTTGGCAGAGACCTCGGAGGCGCCTTTGAGCGCAGCATTCGGCGAGGCCAGCAAACAACACCTGGGGCCTCTCGCGTCACGGTACCCAGGTTGACGCGAACTGAGAGCTCTTGCTCGCCGCGGTTGCTCCCCCGCCCCTTGAAGCCGGCGCAAGACAACTGCCCGCTGCCGGCACGTGGAGCCAAGCAGGCCGGCGACAGGCAGGGAGCCCCCCCGCCTCTCGCTGCCGAACTTCGGCCCTCTATGCTGCCTTGGCGGGCTCCGTCGCTTCGGTCTTGGGCGCCACCCTGGGCACGATCATCGACCCGGCATTGGCCGCTTCCTGCAGGGCCTTTGCCGACAGGTGCGCGTACCTCATCGTGACCTTCGGATCACTGTGGCCAAGGATCTGCTGCACTTCATAGAGGCTGCGGCCGTTGCACACAAGGCGAGAGGCAAAGCTGTGGCGCAGGTCATGGATGCGCACGTTCACACTGGCGAGCTTGCGGATGCGGTACCAGGCTCGGGTGATGGTGACGTAGGGCGCATCTTTACCGTCCTCGGCCTTCACAGGCGAAGGGAACAGGTAGTCTGACTTGCCCTTGGAGGGCAGCTGCTCCAGCACCCAGAGCGCCGAGTCGTTCAGGGGTATCGACCTGACCTTCTTGGACTTCGACCGCGTGGCGTCCACCTTCCACACTCCCCCCTCGATGCTGACGTTCTTCCAGGTGGCGGTCAGGGCCTCGTTTAAGCGGGCGCCCGTGCTGATCAGGAACATCAGGATGTGGCAGACGCTTCGGTTGGCGTCGCTTTTCAGCACTTCCAGCAGGGCCTGAGTCTGGTCGTCGTCGAGGTAGTTCTCCACCTCGTTGTTGACCATCAACAGCGGAATGCCCTTGAGCGGGTTCGCGTCCAGTAGCTGCCACTGGACGGCCAGGTTCAGTGCCCGGCGGAGCAGCTTGATGTGATGGTCCGAGCTGGCCGGGCTGAGGCCCCCCGCCAGGAGAGCGTTGTGGAACTCCTGAACCTCACGGCGGTTTATGGCCGACAGCGCCATGTCTCCGAACATCGGCGCGATGCGGATGCGGTAGAGCTGGTCATCGCGCTTGTGGCTGCGCTTGTGGACCTTGACGTGCGGAAAATAGTGGTCGGCCATGAACGTGGCCAGCGTCATGCTGCCGACGGCTGGCGCGGCCTCTGCGGGCTGCTTGGGGGCAGCTGCGTGTTCGGCCTTGATCTGCCGGGCCTGCTTGCGTGCCTGGGTGAGGCTGAGCTCCTTCACGGTCCCCAGGCGTCGGTACTCGTTGGTGCCCTTGGAGTTCTTCAGGCGCAGGTACCACGTGGGCACGGCCTTGGCGCTGGCGCGGCACTCGACGAATAGGCCCGGCTCGTCGGCGACGCTGTACTCGATACGATGGCGGCCCGCTGGGACCACCAGTCCGGTGGCCATGAAGGCCGGGGTGAAGTGGATGACTGGCATATCTATACCTTTCGAAAGTTGGCGTTTGGAGTCCTTGGCTCATAGGCCGGTGGTGATGAAGTGATGCGGTGTGGCGCGTGATGTGTTGCGGATGGCGATAGGCCACGGGCCGCGGGCTCTCAGCATGTTTTCTGTTAGGTGGCATGGGCTTGCCGAAACTCGGGCTCCAGGGGCGCCGTTGGGGTCTCAGCTGCGGGCAGCGATAGCAGACACCGCAGGCCATGCGCGCCGCCAGTCATCGGCGACGTACTCACCCCAACCAATAGGTTTTTGAACCTCTGCCTTTGCGCGTCTTGTGCAGCCTCAAAGGCAGGTCCTGGCGAGCCGCCAGGAAGGCGATGCAGAGCCCAGCACAGACGCGCAGGCCTCGGCTCAGGGGCGTCCAGAACTCCGCACCGCACAAGTCTCGGGAGAGGTGCTTGCGGGAGCGGCTGAGCTCGGGCATATGGGCCACGCAGGCAGAGAACACAGAGCGCAGGTGGCGGAGGGCACGTGTCTCGCCGAGCATTGCTTTGCAACGGTGCCCGCTGGGGGAGGCGACAAATGCCTGGGCGCAGGAGTCCGGGAGCTTGGGCGACCCCTGACGGGGAGGCACGGGATGGGTAACCATGGGGATCCTTCGATGTCGATTGTTTTGGTCGTGCGGCGATACGCCAGCACTAGAACGAGCCGCGACCTGGCGCGGCGTTAGGCGATGACTGGGCTGTTGGCCGGCTGCTGGGGCTGGCCACATCGATGCACGGTGATGCGGCGATCCTTGCCGCGCGTCCACTCCAGCGACACGCCCTGTGCCAACAGCGGCGCTTGTAGGCCGTGCAGTCGCTTGCCCAAGACCGCAGCCGAGGACGGCCAAGCGCGCGAGCGCTGCGATCCCCAATCGGCCGAAGCGGTGAGCTTCTCGTACAGCTCCGCCGGGGTACCCTCCCAAGTGCCATCCACCAGGCCGTCGGCGAACTCGAGGATCGTCACTGCCAGAGGGTTGTCCAGCAGGCTCTCCAGCTGCGCATCGCGGAGTGAGTCGGCATAGAGGTGCTGCAGATGCCCCACGGGCACCTCCATCGCCACTTCCGAGGCGGCCAACCAGCGGCAGAAGTCCAGCATCCTCGACGGTGCAACCACTTTGGCGCTGGGTAGGTGGTGCAGGCACCCGAGGATCAGGTCATAGAGGCCGCGCAGGATGACCGGCGCGTCGTCCTTGAACTGCTGAAGCATCTGCGCCTCAGACTGTCGCTGCTCGGGCGCAATTGGGTCCAACTCCAGAACCAGGCAGCGGTCGGCAAAGTCCGACTGCCCCATGAAGGGGTGGATCCCGTTGAAGATCATGGCGCCGTGCAGGTACAGGGCCTTCTGCTCATCGTCGGTGTAGAGCTTGCGCATCGGCACCGAGCCGCCTGTGGCCGCCATGCACAAGGTGTCCGAGATCTGCGGAGACAGATCACGCAAGTTGTCGACCACGAGCAAGTGCACGGCCTGCAACATGATGGCCAGGTCGCGCGGGCTACCGGGCAGAGTCTGTGCGCCGACGGCGTTCGGGTCGATCAGGCGCTGGAGGGTCTTGCTGGCGAATGTCTTGCCCGTGCCCTGCGTTCCCTTCAGGACCAGGAACACATACTTTGTCGCCTCGATCTTGGGGCTGGCGATGATGAATGCGACCCAGGCAATGAGCAGCTGGAAGGCGCCCGGGCTGAGGTTCACGTACCGTCGAAGGAGATCGACATCCCCGCGCGCCGCCGGGACGGGGAGAGCCTGTGCAGTCGATGCGCGAGGAAACAACGTGGGTGAGGTGCCCTTCAGCACATCGACGCACCCGCCGGCCAGTCGCACGGTCGTTCCGGCGCCATCGCAGGTGTCGATCTCCACGCCGCCACAAGGCAAGGGATGAACTCGCGGGTAGAGGTCCAGCGCATCACCCGCAACTTCGGCCTCGGAACGAAGTTCTTCGTTGAGGTCGTCGAGGTCGCGTTGCTTCAGAGGCTGCTCTCTCTTCCTTGCCAGAGCGCGGATACGAGCATTGAGTTCAGGCCCACCGATGGCCAGGACTTCCGGGAAGCCTCTGTCCTTGATGACGACGTAGGCCTTGCCGTGCTTGCGGCTGGTGACGTACTGATCGATGCCGCTGATGACGACGTGCTTCTTGGGCGCCCTAGGCGCGGAGGAGAAGGTCTGGCTGGACGGAGCGCCGACACTGAGCGGTGTTGCCGTCGGCACGTCAGCAGCGTCGGCACTTGCGGGCACCTCTCCCGCAGACAGTGCAGCGTGAGGCGCTGGCGCCGGATCAATAGCCGCCGGGGCCTGTGACGTCGTGGGCAGCGGGGGAGAGAGGCTCGGCGAAGGAGCCGAGGGTGAAGATGGCGGCAAAGGAGCCGCAGGGACCGGGTCTCGATTCCTCATGGTTGTGAATGCCCTTCGTGGGTGAAGGCATCCGCTTCAGCAGATAGGCAAGCACAGACGGAAGCTGATGCGGGAAGTGCATCTGGGTTGCCGTTCGTCTGCCCCACAGGGGCTAGTGCTTACTCGACTGATGAGGGCCACACCGCGAGAACATTCGGGGGCGCATCTGCATCAACCGGACCCGACTGCTGGCGATGGCTCAAGGCAGGCGGGCCTAGGACTTACTCGACACTCGCCTCCATCGCAGGCGGTGCCGTCCCGCATGCTGATGTCTGCGGCCGGGGAGGTGGGCACAGGTGCCCGGCCACTTCACAACATCACACAGCCGCATTCTACGAGGGTGCGATGGCTTGTCGCAAGCGCGAGGATGGAGAAGGTGCAGTCCACGCACAACGTGGGAGGTGCGCCTCACAGGGCACAACGACTTGCAAGCCCGCGGACTCCAGGGGATCGCACAAATCGCTTTCCGCAATTTGATGCTTGGGAAGAGTGCCACGAGAGGTTGTCTTGATGGCGCGGTTCAAGTGGCCTTGCTACATGAGAGTTAGTAGATGCACGTCGGACCTTCCTCGTACGTCATCCAGGAGGCCTCAACGGCGAACTGAGGGGATCTCGAAACCTCCCGACGCTGCCGACGACGCCGACGACGCGCCTCGGACGGACAGGGGCGCCAGCAGCGTCGGCAACGTCGGGCGTTTCGGACAATCGGCCCTGGCGCTTCAAGCGACCAAAGGGTGGCGCAGCCCCCTCGGCTTTGGGCTGATTCGACGTTCAGTCGCACGCCGCCATGATTGCCCTCGACTCGCCATGATCGACTGAGAGCTCACGCAGCAGGTGGTAGTGCTCGGCGCACTGCTCCGCGAAGTCTCCCGAACCGAAGCTCAGGTGGCTGTAGGCGTAGAGGCAGGCCGTGATGCCCAGAGCCTCGGCCGACATGCGCCCCGTGTAGCCGTTTTCGCAGGCCACCTCAAACGCCTCCGCGTCGGGCGCCATGTAGAAGCCGCCGTTGGACAGAGCGTGGAACGGCCAGAACCCGCCTGAATACGCCGGGGCGAGCAGGCTGGCCATGTGGAAGACAGTGGGCTCCAGGGTCAAGGGGAAGTTTGTGCCGAAAAGTCGATGCACGAAGTTCACTCGGGCGTCTTCAGGCACCAAGCAAACAGTGATGCGCCGGTCGATCTCATTCATGGTGCTGACCTCAACAAAAAAGGATGGAGCACCCCGCCTGCAGACGCGCGCAACCCTCAGCCGGTGAGCTGATGAAGTCGGTGGTCTGCAGGCGGGGTGGGGGTGGGCCGGGCGTGCCGGCGGGGGGCGTGCGCGGGGTGCCCGCGTGGGGCCCAGATGGACCGGAGGCGGGGCGCGGGGCCGAGGGTGGGGGTGAGCCCCTCAGTCCCAGGCCGCGCCGCCCATGCGGTCGCTATCGATGCCCGCCAGCATCGCGGCCTGGTTGTTGATGGTCAGGGGCAGAAGTTCAGCGGGCAGGTCGTCATCACCGGCGTGCTGAGCGGCGAAGGTGAGGCTGTCGAAGTAGGTCATGGAGATTCCTTTCAGGGTTTGCGGATGCGGAACAGATAGAAGGCGGCGACCGATGCGATGAGCACCGGCACGACCAGCCAGGGGAAGAAGAAGGTCAGTGCGGCGATCGCCGAGATGGCGATGCCGCGGGTGGTGGAGAACCACAGGCCGAGGAAGCCGGCGGTGATGAGGGCGGCGATGGCGCCCGCCGTCAAAGTCAGGCCTCCTTCTTCCGACGAGTTGCCTTCGGCGAGCCCTGGCCGATGCGCGCCATGACCACCTTCTCGAAGGTCTCGGTGGGCACCAGCTCGTGCAGCCGGGTGTTCTCCGCGTTGTTGCGGATCAGGCCCAGAGACTTGATCGCCGCCATCACGAAGCCGGCGGTGTTGGTGCTGCGGCCTGGCTTCAGCACCTGGAACGACCGCGAAGTCAACTCCGGGCCGGACGTGACGACGGCGTCGATCTCCGAACCGGGGATCCACTCATCGCAGTACATGCCGCCGCCGCTGTTGCCGACCAGACGCAGGTGAAGCGTGCCGTCCGGGTGACGGCCGATGGCGTAGGTGATCGTCGAGCGTTCCGACAGGGAAGGGCAGTCTCCTTGGTGGATCACCTCAATGGGGTCGGGTTCGGGCTGGGTTTCGGGAACGGTTTCGACTTCAGTCATGGAAATACTCCTTGGTGTTGAAATTAGATTCAGAAGGGACCTAATGCCACCCTCATATAAGATTGCGTTATTCGCGCAGTCTGAATTCAGGTGAGTTTTGAAAGCGCCTGCGCCGGGTACTGCCGAATCAACAACAGCAGCGCCAGCGCTTCGGCCAAATCACGACTCACTCCGGCATCGAATTCCAGAATCGCCGCGCGCTCTTCCCAGGTTTCTCGGAGATCGGCGTCCAGCAATTCCACGAACTCACTGACGATGGGATTGCTCACTGCGGGCTCCTTGACTGTTGATGGGCAAGAAAAAGCCGCCTCGATGGGCGGCCGGTGGGCGTGGGGTGGGTCGGTGTGGCTTCACGTGTCGGCCTCCGAAGGTGCGAACCGGCGGCACATGGACAGCAATGCGGGCGATACGCCTTCGGCCTTGCTGACGAACACAGTGACCCCACGACCGTCGTCGGACAGGACATAGGTCAGCTCGTAGAACCCGGCGTGTTCCTCCAGCACATCCCAGGAGAGCGCGAAACCGGGCTCGCCGAAGCGCATGCCGTCGAAGCGATTGACCAGCGGCGAGAAGCCGATGGCCGAGGCCACCCGTTCCATGCCGTCGCCCGGCTCCACGATCACGAAGAACACGAGGTCAGAAAAGTGGTCCACGTATTCGGCCGTGTCGGCGATGCGCCGGCGGATCAGGTCACTGAGGTCGGGGTCCTCCAGTGCCTGTAGGTCGGATTCAGTGCGTATGACATGCATGAACTCTCCTCGGAAATGGAAAAGGCCCCAGGCATTTCTGCGAGGGGCCTTCTCGGGTTGAGTCGTCGTATCAGATCCAAGACAGCAGCCAAATGAGAATGGAAACTCCGATGCTGTTGAAGGGGAAGATCCAGAAGAACTTCTGAAGCCAGATACCGGCAAGGCTCAGTTCATCCCATGCGAGCCACAGGAGGTACTTCAGGCCTCGCAAGAGCCATCCATGCGCGGTTGGCTTGTGGATTCCCTGCATGGCCTCGCAGGCTCGGCGGGAGCGGTTCAGGTGGCGGAGCGTTTGCACGGTGGACAGGGTTGATCGGTTGTCTTGCTTGATGCGCTGAAGGAAAGAATTCGTGGGCTTCGTTTTGTGCATTGAGCGTCTGAGTGGGTTTGAAAAAGAGAAGGCGCCCGAGGATTTCTCCTGGGGCGCCTTGTTGGGTGAGTCTGCGGCGACTGGACGGGTCAGACTCCTCCTGGCCTATTGATGACCGTCTTCTCGGGGAGGAGGGCGAAGGTGCTTCTGTACACCATGTATTTCTTGCACTGGGGCTGTCCCAATATGTCCTTCCCCTTCTGAGTGCATTCGGCCTGAACTCTCTCGCCCGTCTTGAAACGGAAGCCGACATCCGCCATCGGGTCATCGATCTGATACTGGGCTTTGCCGAAGTAGTTCTTGCCTCCGATGATCAACAAGTCATCCAGGTTATTGGCGCCCGGATAAAAGAGCACGGAGACCTTCTCGCCGTTCGGTTTTTGGCCAGTGATTTCGGCGGGTACGCATCCCGCCAGGAGAGCTGCGATCACGGTGACACCGGGAAGTAGCTTGCGCATTTGAGATCTTGCCTTTCGGGTTGGGGGTGAGGTTTATGAATGACAGGCCCGCGGCGGCTAAGTCGCCGAGGATTGATTGAGAGGCACCGAACGAGGAATGGATGTCGCCCAGAGGCCGGTGACCTCTGAGAGGCTGGGTTTTGGTGTCACGACTTTCGTGACGACAAATTATGAGCCTGTTACGAAACTCGTAACATGGTTTCCGGGTCAGTGCGAGCGCCAACAGTTGTGGGTCGCCGCATGCGCTCCAGGCGCGAAGCGCTCGGGTGGGCTCAGGAGAAGGTGGGTGTGCTCATCGGTATCGACGAGTCGAGCAGCCGCGCCAGGATCAGCCGCTATGAGTTGGGGACCCATGAGCCCCCGGTGAAGACGGCGCGCTTGCTGGCGCAGGCCCTGGGCGTACCGCTGGCCTACCTGTACTGCGAGGACGACGGCGTCGCGGACTTGCTACTGGAGCTGCACCAGCTTGACGCGGCGGGCCTTCATCGGGTTGTCGAGCAGGCCAAGCAGCTTGCGGCTCAAGGTCTTCCCAGAGCCTGAGGCCGGACCCAGGATCAAGGAGAGCCGGGGGCGCTTTTGCTCTTCACGATCGCAATGAACTTCTGCTCAAGCTCGCTGCGCGAGGCGCCAAAGTGGGCCTCGCGGTGGTGACCTGGGCACAGCGCGATCACGTTCGAGACGCGATCCGCGCCGTCCTCTGCGAGAGCAATGATGTGATGTGTCTCGATGTAGGGCGAGCCATCAGCACGCAGGAATCCGGCTTGGCCGCAGTACTCGCAGTGCCCATTCGAGCGAGCCACCACAGCTTCGCGCACCTGCTGGTCTCGCTTGTATCGGGTGCCAGCCACGACGACGCTGACCGGCAGGTCGGATCCAAGATCGTCGAGCGCATCGTCGACCTGGTGAGGGACTGGTGCCGTTAGGCGTTGAAAGAACTGATCGTCGGAAAGGGCGCCTCGAATCTTCTGCCACGCAGCGCGATTGCCAAGGCCGTTGAGTGCGGCCAAGCCATGCTCGATGGCGTCGAAGTCGGACGACCCGAACCGGTAGGCCTTCGACTTTTCGATGATGGCCTTCCGGACGCCCGGCGGGGTGTTCTTCGTCCACGCCATCGGGTTGATCTGCCCGGCCGCATTGCGCACCGCCACAAGCGCCAGCAACGGCACACCTGCGTGGGCCGCGGCGGCATCGAGCAGGTCACAGACCTGGGCCAGTGCGCGGGCATGTTTGGCCGGGTCGTGGCCAAGTTCGACCGCAAGCGTCTGATAGGTGAGAAGCTGACTTTCTTTGTCAGCTTTTCGGATGATCCCCAAGACCTTGCGGGCTTCAAGATGCTGGTGGGCACTCATACGCGACTGCGGTGCCTCAGATGCCGGCGGCGAGTGTGGCGTCCAAGAACTGCGGCTCGCCATCACACCAAGCCAAGAAGAGCGTGGGCTGGGCCACTCTGCCGACCGCCCACACACCGGCGCAGCACGGCGCAGCGCCCAAGGCCTGAACTAAGACCTCGAAGTCCCGCCGCTGCTCAGGCGATGACTTCCAGGCCTGCACCAGCATCACGGCCGTGGCGGCGTGAAAGTCTCGTGCCGTCAGGATGGCGGACGCAGTCCGGTGGAGCAGCTGGTAACGGATGGCCCCGTCAAAGCTGGTGCCGAGAAGGTCCTGCAAGTAAGCGATTCGCGTGCGCTGCCCTTCGCTCGCGTCCACACCTCTGGCAGCGAGCGTGGGTCCGAAGTCCTCGCCGGCCTTGGCCTCCACGGCTATCGTGCAAAGGCCGTACGCGTTCGAAGTCACGGCGAGGATGTCGGTGAACGAGGAGCGGCTTCCGCCCGGCAGCGGGACCTCCCACTCCGGAATGGCCGCCAGCAGACGCAAGTCCTTGAGTTCTGGCGCGCCCGAACCTGAGAGCAGTCCCGAGATGCTCTGCGGGAGCCTGTCACTGGCCGCATCCCAACAAGCCGCCGCGGTCATGGCAGACCGGCCGCTCTTCCAGTGGAGATCAGGCTTCGCGAGTAGCCGGTGCCAATCGGAGCCCGTGCGTGTGGGGACGAAGATGCGCTTCATGTCAGCCGAAGAATTCTTCGTCTGGCGACTGGGTGTAGACCACCTTTTCGACTCGGTAGCCGATGTCGAAGTGGATCAGCAGCCGCATGAAAAGCGGGCACGCTCAGGCGTACTCGCCGGTTCGCACTGAGGGGCGGCCAGATATTGCTCACGGAGGAGAGTCAGAAGATGACGTACTCCTTCATTTGTCCACTGGGCGAGCGGACTAGAAAGCTGCTTCCCGCCTCTGCTTCCGAGACTACAGACTCGTAGAGACGCAGGGCATTCTTGATGACTTCTGCATAGGAGGAGGCCTCCGTCTTGGCTTTGAGGTCCTGAAGCCGAGCCAGCGACTTCTCCGGAAGGTCGAGCTGAACACGCTTGACGGTACTGATCATTTACTTGCTATCAACGAGCTTGCGGCTTTCGCGAGAAGATCTCGTCCTGCTTCTGCTATGCCACGCAAAAGCGTGTAGTCACCCGACACAGCGCCATACGCGCCAGCAGAGACGACCACGCCGACAAGCGCGACGGCAGCAATAACAAGAACTAGCTTCTTGCTGGACCTCTCGTTGTTCCTTTCGTCGATGACGATGGTTACGACAAAGTCCTTTTCGAGCGCACGGCCCGTTTTGACCTCGAATCGCATATTGAGTCCGTTTTCAACAAGAGCTGAGACCCCAGCTCGAAGGGTGCCGCTTGGGCTAGGGCGGCGGTCTTCGCAGTTGCCATAACGATCTCCTTGATCAAGTTGCAAACGGACTCGGCACCGTCTAGTGCAGCGCTGTAGTCCAGCCATCGGACAGATTTCGGCCGACGACTCTTTGAATGCCGCCCCATATTTTTGGGGATTATCTGAGCATCCATTGTGGATCCTACACTCATGTTTTCCTCATTGCAAGTGACGCTCGTCGCGCCTCGTGTATGCGGAGGCGGGCGCTTGACCCCGCAGCGCCAATGGCCGGGTTCGATCCACTGGTGAAAGGGCCCTGCCTGACCCAACAGTCTCCAAGAACCAGTCAGGGTCTCGTTGGGGTGGGCAATCGCTTCGCGGTACCCGGTAGGGCCGTGGAAGAGAAACCGGGAAGGCGGACCCAGCTTGTCCGCTCGGCGCTCCCTGGTGCTGCCCTACGCGGGTTGTGCCGGTCTCTGGGTACTTGACGTGAGGTCGTAGCCCAGGCCACTGGTGAGGGACTGAAGCAGGTTCGGCACCGAACCTCGGCCGACCGCCAGGAGTCTCCGGGGACCTCTATGCCGCGCCACCCGGAAACGGCGAAGCCCGTCACGGGGACGGGCTTCGGTGGGATTTGGTGGCCTGGGGCGGAATCGAACCACCGACACGCGGATTTTCAATGTGCCCGGAAGTCGAGCGCTGGCGCGGTCTTGGCAGATTCGGCGTCTACAGACTGCCCAATCGACGCTCTCATCGCTTCCGAGCTAGGAATCGAGCACGTCGGTACGTTTGTAGGCTGCTTGAGAGCATCAACTCGCAGAGCTAGCCCTGGCTGCACCTTGAGCCGGTCGGCCGGCCCACGCGGCCGGGAGTCGAGCCATGAAACTGTGACTGCTTCCTGGTAAGCGGTTGTTCGGGGTATGGGGCGGAGCCCCATGGTCAGCTGTCTTGAGTCTGCAGAGGGCGAGGCTTGAGGGTGTGGCTACGTGCCTAGAATGAGCCGATGGCGCCTGCTGTCAAGAATTCGACACCGTCCACTGAGAACCCAGAGGACGGAATCGGTGACCGCATAAGGACTGAACGCGAGCGGCGAGGGTTGTCTCAGACTCAGCTGCACCTGCGAACAAAGGAGGTCGATCCCGACGGCAAGGGCATCGCCCGCACTGTGCTGATCGGGTATGAGTCCGGGAAGTTCAAGCCCGGGTCACGTGAGCTTCGAATACTGTGCGCTGCGCTCGAACTGTCTCCTGAGTGGCTGCTACTCGGCACGGACAAGCACCTGCAGGAGGACCTCGAAGCTGTCTCTGCGAAGCTGTTCACCGGCTTCGGCGAGCCAACACTAGCGGAAGTGTTCCGCTTGGCGCTCGTGTTCGCCCAACTCAAGCCGCATGAACGAGAGTCGATCGGCACGCTGTCACACGGACTCGTGAGCGCTCGAAAAGGGTCCGCTTCAATGGCCGCGTTGACGCACCTGGCCGGCTGGATGGCAAACGATGCAGAGCTGCGCCTGGCCGAGCTGACCGGCTCGCCTGACTCTGGAAAGTCGCTTCGCTTCTTCAAGGGCAAGAAGCTCCTAGAGCATTTCTCCGCGCTCTACGAACAGGCCTACGTGAAGCAGTACGGCAGGAACCCGAAAGGGAACTAAAACTCGACAGGTGAAAAAAATTGGACACCACCGGCGCGGTGGGCTAGGATGCGGCCCATAGCGTCGAGTTTCAGACAGGTGTTCAATGATTGACTTCACATCGCTTCCCCTGACCCCCGACAACGCGCGCGCGGCCCGGAACTACCTGGGGCTGAGTCAAGCGAAGGCGGCGGAAGAGTCCGCACTGCCCGCCCACAAGATCAAGCGGTTCGAGGCGGGTAACTACATCCCTGACGAGCCGTTCCTAAGGGACCTTCGCACGTTCTTCGAGCAGCGGGGATACGAGTTCCAAGGGACACCCAAGCCAGGTGAGCGGGCGAGAGCCTCCGGTGTCGTGTTTCCGGCTGCCGTCGTTGGTGGCGCTGCAGCCGATCACGACCTGTCGCAGCCGACGCGCCCGCACAGATCGGCCTTTCACCACATGCGCATCGCCGTCACCGACGAGGACTCGATGGGCCGTATCCTTGACTTGATCGACCTGAACGAGGAGCGCGTGCAGGAACTCCTGCAGCAGCCCCTCGAAACTGGCCTGTTCGGCGGGCTGACTGAGGACTGCGAAGCCCGCCAGGCAGAGGCCGTTTCGCTGCTGGCCGAGAACGGCCGGATGTTCGGACTGCTGTTTGGGCGTGAAGTTGGCGGCCCGCCGAATCCGGATGTGCTGGAAGGCAAGGCGAAGCCGGCTACGCATGCCGACCTGATGCACCGGCGCCAAGCTGATGCAACGCTGTTCGCGCTGCAGGGCAGCCAAGAGGCGAAGGCGCGCGTGAAGGCGCGGAAGCCGCCCGAATCGGTTTCGGGCGCGATCTTCGGCCTCTAGCCAGGCTTACCCATGAGTCCCTCGACACGCGGCCGGAAGGCCGCGCAGGGCGGAGCCTTGTCTACTCCTGCGCAAGCGGTTCAATCTCTCGCCGACCTGGCGGAAGCATTCGACCTGACCGAGGCCGACATCGACGACCTCGCCCAGCGCGCCGCCGCGCAGGTGCAAGCCTTCGCCGAGCTGTGGCAGACGACGAACACGCCCGAACAGAAGGCTCTGGCGTCGCTGCGCAGGATGGCCCGGGGCTACCGCGTCGACCTGCCCCCACGCGCAAGCCTTGCCGAACTGCTGAACCGCATGAGCACGACCGCCTGGTGGCGCTCGGCGATGCGCAAGCGGTACCGCTTCGTTGAGCAGTACCAACGGTGCATCGGCGCCGTTCATCGCGCTGCAGCGCCCTACGTGTCCGACAAGGCGATGCGTCGCCACCTGCGCAACGCTGAGCGCATCGCGGCGCTGCTGGCCTCGCTGCAGGCGACGAACCTCGACACCGGCGAATCGATCCCGCTGCAGGAGCTGGCCGAGAAGAGCCAGGCCAACCCGGCGATGCGGCGCGCGGCCATGATGTGGCGCATCCGTGGCGTCGAGTCCGACGCGAAGGCCAAGGGCCACGAAGCGGCGTTCGTCACGCTGACGGCGCCCGGCCGCATGCACGCCCGGCACTACACCGGCGCCGCGAACGAGAGATTCGACGGTTCGACGCCTGACGAGGTACAGCGCTACCTGGGCGACGTGTGGCGCAAGGCGACGCGCGCCGCGAAGCATCAGGGCCTGGCGCCGTACGGCTTGCGCACCGTCGAACCGCATCACGACGGCTGCCCCCACTGGCACCTGCTGGTGTTTGGTCCAAGGGAACAGACCGAGGCCTTCGTCGACACGCTGCGGGCCTACGCGCTCGCCAACAGCCCCGACGAGCCTGGTGCGGCGCTGCGCCGGCTTGATGTCGAGTGGATCGACCCGACACGCGGCAGTGCGGCCGGCTACGCCGCGAAGTACGTCGCCAAGAACATCGACGGCTATGGCCTTGATGCCGACGACGAGAGCGGCCAGGCCGGCGCGCGTGCAGCCGCGCGCATCGTCGCCTGGGCGCGGCTGTGGCGCATCCGACAGTTCCAGTTCTTCGGGCTGCCGACCATTACGCCCACGCGCGAGCTGTACCGGCTGCCGACTGTCGGCGAGCCGGCGTCGGCCCTCGGCCAAGCGCACGAGGCCTGCAAGGCGAAGGACTACGCCGGCTATCTGCGCGTGCTCGCCGACAGCGCCCTTCGGCTTCGCGTCGACTACCTGACGAGGCCCAGCGCGCGCTACGCGGGCGAGCTGGCGAAGGCAATTCACGGCGTGCTCGCCAGCGGTGCCGACTTGGCCGCGCAGCGCGTCGTGGTGACGCGCACCGAGCGCTGGTCCATTGAGCCGCGAGCGAGCACGGAGCGAACCGATGCCGGCGCGGTCCCTTGGACCCGATTCAATAACTGCGCACCCCCTTGCGCATCAACGGGTTACGCGCGCGCCCCTGGCGCCCTGGCAGTTGACATCCGGGAAGGTCGGCGACGAAGACCGCACGAGCGAGCCGGACCGGCACTTGAGCCGGCCTGACGACCTACCCAACCACCAAGGAATGCCATGCAGAACCCTTCTACACGCGAGGGGCGGGCCGGAGGCTTGCCGCTCACCCACCAAGCCTATAGCGTCGCGTGCGGCGCGAGCAGGCCGAAGCCCTGGGTACAGGTGCGACGGCGCTTGCAGGGAAGCCCAGTGGTGCTTTGCGGCCAGGTGGCCGAGCTGAGCGCGAACGAGGGCGAGTGGTTCAAGGTCGAGACGTGGATCGGCCCCATGTGGGTCGAGTCTCGCAACATTCGCATGTGTTCCGGCGACGGCCGGTGCACATGCGAGTCGGGCGCCCACGCGCCGGCGGCTGGGGCCTAGCCGTGCTGCACTTGCTGCCGCGGCCGTCGAGCTTGCCGCACCTGCAGACCCTGGTCGACGACATCGGTTCGCCATCGTCGAAAGCCCTCGCCAAGGCGCTGGGCGTTTCGGAGCGGACCGTCAGGCGCTGGATGCGGGCCGGCCAAGCGCCCCGCGTGGTCTTGCTGGCTCTCTTCTGGGTGTCCCGGTGGGGACGGAGCGCCTTGGACGTCGAGCTGCAACACGACGCGATGCTGTATCGCGCCCTGGCGCGCTCGCTGGAGAAGGAGCGGGACGACCTGCGACACCGACTGCAGAGGCTTGGGAGCATCGGCGAGTTCGGGTCGGCGAACGACCCCGACACCGGCGCGCCCAGCGTCCGGCCGCCTTCCTCGAACCCGTCCCGTTCCGGGCGCGGGGGCCGAGCCGCTGCAGGGGCGCTTGCTGCTGACCTGGACGAGATCGACCGGCGCGGACAGCGCACCCGGGAACGGAACGCACGCCGCTTGCGGCGCGAAGCCTGGGAGCACAAGCGCGGCCGGTTCGACCGCGAGGACGCCGCATGAAGCCTGCCAGAAAACCAGCTGAACCGGCAAGGCAAACCGCCGGTTTCACCAACAACCACGCGGGTTTCCGCGTGAACCACCGATTCAACCGACACGACAGGGGAGCAACCATCATGGGCCAATCCACTCGCCGCCTGGCCGGGGCCACGATTCGCCAGAAGGGCGACTTCAAGCTTGCGCGCTGGGCCAGCGCCGACGACAACGTGCGCCGCCTGCAGCGGTACGTCCAGCGCCTGGCGAGGCAGCGCCAGCCTCGCGGGATCGAGAACCTCAAGGCTAAGCGGCGCTGGCGGCAGCGCGCGGCGCGAGCCTGCCGGGAGGCATCGTGAGCGAAACCTTCCTGACCGCGGGCGAGCTGGTTGCACTGACCGGCTTCAAGGCCCGGCACTGCCAGGTGCGATGGCTTGAGGGCAACCGCTGGCGCTTCGCCCTGACGCGGAACGGCGAGCCGCGCGTCGCGCGCGAGCACTTCAACGAACGCATGGGCTGCGGCCAGCGGCCGCTGCGACATGCCGAGCTGGCGAACCTCGCTGCGGCGGCGGCGTTGCCCGACTTCTCCGCTCTGGACCGCCGCTGACATGGGGCGCCGAAGGACCACGAACAAGGGCAAGGGCTTGCCCGCGCGGATGCACGTCAAGCGCGGGCTGTACTACCACGTCAGTTCGACTGCGCCCCGCAAGTGGACGGCGCTCGGCCCGGACCGCGCCCGGGCGCTGCTCGAATGGGCGCGACTCGAAGGTACGGAGCCCGACCCCGAGGTGCGCACCTTCGACATGATCGCGCGGCGCTACGAGCGCGACGTGCTGCCGGGCAAGGCTGTTCGCACGCAGCGTGACAACCTGAAGGAGCTTGAGAGACTGCGCGCGGTCTTCGGGCCGGTGCTGATCGAGAACATCAAGCCCCACCACGTGCGGGCCTATCTCGACAAGCGGGGCCAGGCGGCCAAGGCGCGCGCGAACCGGGAGAAGGCGCTGCTGTCGCACATCTTCAACCGGGCGCGTGAATGGGGCTACACGGACGCGCCGAACCCGTGCCAGGGCGTGAAGGGCTTCACTGAGGCAGGGCGGGACCGCTACGTTACCGACGCCGAGTTTGCGGCCGTACATGCCAAGGCAGACCAGACCTTGCGCGATGCAATGGACCTGGCGCTCCTGACTGGCCAGCGGCCGGCCGACGTGCTGAAGATCAAGCGCGAGGACATCCGCGATGGGGCGCTGTTCGTCGCGCAGAACAAGACCGGGGCGAAGCGCGCTATCGAGATCGTCGGCGAGCTGGCCGAGCTGCTGGAGCGCATCGCAGCCAGGCCGCGCGAGCGCCTGAGCGCGTTCCTTGTGCAGGACGACAACGGAAGGCCGCTATCCATGCACGCGCTGCGCTCTCGCTTCGACAAGGCTCGGCGCGCTGCGGGCGTGAGCTTTCAGTTTCGCGACATCCGGGCTAAGACGGCGAGCGATACCGGTGACCTAGCGCACTCGCAGCGCCTACTGGGACATCGAAATCGAGACATGACCGAGCACTACGTGCGCGAGCGGGTAGGCCAGCGCGTGAAGCCACTTAGGTAGTGCACTCGGGCCGTCAGACTAGCGTAAGAAAAATGGATGGAATCACAGTTCTCTAGCGAGAGGCGACACCGTAGCATAAGTGGGCGCTAACGTGTGAAAAAGCCCCTGATGACTCCACTCACCAGGGGCATGGATCGACAGACACTCTGACCGGCTACTTAGTCACGGGGACGATGAGGGGGAATGCCCGCTTTCCGACTTGTGCTGCGTACAGTCGGGTGCCGTTCTTGAGGGTGATCCAGGGCCGGAAGACCAACTGGTAGCCATCAGGGATCGGCAGCGGAAGCTGTTGTTGCTTCATGCATCTTTCACCTCCCTTCTGCCGTAGTAACGGCGGTTGTGTGGTTTAGCTGGTCGTGTCTGCGACCCTCTTGGACCCCGCGGCGCTTGTTCCGGCTAGAGCGCGCGTCGCGGGGCATCCTCTTCACCCCCTGGTACTGGGGGGTAATCCTTACGTCCCTGTTAGAGCGTCGGCCTTAGACTGGGGACTAGACGCGAGCATGCATTGTATATACATTGCATGTCAACATCAACGCCTGAGCACGGAGCGACATGGGCCTATACATTTCGCCGCGCGTTCGGGAGAAGTTGAAGGCGAAGCACAACGTCACTGAAGCGCAAATTCTTCAGTGCTTCGCCAACCGCGTCGGGGCGCAGCTGGTCGACAACCGACCTGAGCATCGAACCACGCCGCCAACGATGTGGTTCATCTCAGAGACCGACTACGGCATCAAGCTAAAGGTTTGCTTCATCCTTGATCCATCAACCAATATGGTCGAGATCAAGAGTGCTTTTCCGCCGAACGAGAAAGAGGTTGAAATTTACAACCGCTTCGGCATGTAGCGCATCGTGCGCACTATCCCAAGGAGTGTCCCTATGAGTGCCAAAGCCAAGGTTGTCCAGAGCGACGACCCCTGGGAGGACCGCATCGTTGGTGCGGACGAACAGTTCGTCGCTGTGGCCCCTGACATCGGCGCCGAGCTTGATCTGGCGCTGGATCTGCACCCAATTTCGATCCGGTTGCAGAAGAACCTGATCGACAACCTCAAAGCCTTGGCGCAGATCAACGGCTTGGGGTATCAGCCGTTGATCCGCCAGATCCTCACTCGGTGGGTTGACTGCGAGCTAAAGCAGATCGCGATCTCGAAGGCGCATGAGATGCAGAAGCGTGCCCTTAGAGACGAAGGGCCGTCTGGGCCCGCAGACGATGAGCCGCTTCCGTCTGGACTAACGCGCCGCGCCGCGTAGCACAGGCGAGTCGCGGCTAAACCAAGGGGCCCGCGCAGTCGGGCCCCTTTTTCTTTCTGGCCAGCTCCATTGCAACGACAAGTGTTTGTAGAAGGGGCCGAAGAATGTAGAAAAGCCCCGACCAGCGAACCGGGCGGGGCTTACCTATGAAAACGGTGGTGGCCTGGGGCGGAATCGAACCACCGACACGCGGATTTTCAATCCGCTGCTCTACCAACTGAGCTACCAGGCCAAGCAGAGCCGAACATTATAGCCCGGGCTCGCGGGTGCTCTTCAGCCGCCGCCGCGCTTGTTCCGTGACAGGTCCACGCCCAGCTGCTTGAGCTTGCGGTACAGGTGCGTGCGCTCCAGGCCGGTCT
>CAZBUU010000010.1:0-37421 GCA_964495125.1 uncultured Rubrivivax sp. | reverse complement strand
AGGAAGCGTGGATGCACCGCTACGGCGACAGCGCGGGGTCCATCCATCTCGAGGCGGCCCCAGCTTCGCCGCCGACGAAGTGCCCGACGTCATCGAAGCCGTGATCGAGGTCTACCTGCGCGGACGCCAGGGCGGCGAGCGCTTCATCGACACCGCGCGACGGCTGGGCCCGCAACCCTTCCGCCAGGCGGCGGATGCCGTGCGACGCTCCACCGCCGCCACACACTGAAAGGCCGCCATGCAGTTCATTCCCGCCCAGGGCCTGCTGCCCGAGAACGCACTGGCCCTCGACAACACCGCCGACGTGCTGGCCCAAGCCCAGGCGCTGCCCGGCCGTGCCGCCGTGCTGCTGAACTTCCCCAAGTGGACCGATGGTCGGGCGTACTCGCAGGCCTCGCTGCTACGGGGGCGGCTCAGGTACACGGGCGACATCGTCGCCACCGGCGACGTGCTGGTGGACATGCTGCCGCTGCTGGCGCGCTGCGGCTTCAGCGCGGTGCAGCTGCGCGCCGACCAGAACCTCGACTCGGCGCGTCGTGCCCTCGGCTTCTTCGGCCGCCACTACCAGACCGTGCCGCCCGAGCGCGAGGCTGGGGCCGCGGCATGAGCGCCATCGAGCTTCACGCCCGCGCCGAGCCGGGCTTCGCGGAGCGCGTCGAGCGCGCGCTAGGGCTGCTGGGCGAAGCCGCCGACCGTCACGCCGGCCGCATCGTGTTCACCACCAGCCTCGGGGCGGAGGACATGGTCATCGCCGACCTCATCGCCCGCCACCACCTGCGGATTCCCCTGGCCACGCTGCAGACAGGTCGGCTGCATGCCGAGACGCTGGCGCTGATCCCGAGGCTGGAAGCGCACTGCGGCGTCCACGTCGAGCAGTGGCAGGCGCATCAGGACCAGGTGCTGCATTTCGTGCAGCGGCATGGCGAGATGGCCATGCGCGACAGCGTGGAACTGCGCAAGGCCTGCTGCGCGCTGCGCAAGCTGGAGCCGCTGGCGCGCGCGCTGGCCGGCCGTGATGCCTGGGTCACCGGCCTGCGCCGCGAGCAGAGCGGCGCGCGCGCGGAGGTGCCTTTCCTGAGCCTCGATGACCAGGGGCGGGAGAAGGTGGCACCCCTGGCCGACTGGAGCTGGGCCGACGTCTGGCACTACATTGCCAGTTTCAAGGTCCCCTACAACCCCCTCCACGACCAGTTCTTCCCCAGCATCGGCTGCGAGCCCTGCACGCGCGCCGTGGCGCTGGGTGAGGACTTCCGCGCCGGGCGCTGGTGGTGGGAAAACGAAAGTGCCAAGGAATGCGGACTGCACGTGAGCGTGCCGCTCAGGAAGGAAACGGCATGAACGCCGCCACGAACATCGAGCACCTGCTGCCCGGGCTGGACCACCAGCACCTCGACGCGCTGGAAGAAGAGGCGATCTTCATCCTGCGCGAGGTGGCGGCCAGCTTCGAGCGTCCCGCCCTGCTCTTCAGCGGCGGCAAGGACAGCTGCGTGGTGCTGCGCCTGGCCGAGAAGGCCTTCAAGCAGCACCTCGCCGGGCAGGACTTCGCCGGCCGCTTGCCTTTCCCGCTGCTGCACGTGGACACCGGGCACAACTTCCCCGAGGTCATCGCCTTCCGCGACCAGCGGGTGGCTGAAATGGGCGAACGCCTGGTGGTGGGCAGCGTCGAGGAGAGCATGCGCCGCGGCACCGTGCGCCTGGCGCACCCGCTGGAAAGCCGCAACGGGCACCAGACGGTGTCGTTGCTGGAGGCCATCGAGGAGCACCGCTTCGACTGCCTGATCGGCGGCGCGCGGCGCGACGAGGAGAAGGCCCGCGCCAAGGAGCGCATCTTCAGCCACCGCGACAACTTCGGCCAGTGGCAGCCCAAGGAACAGCGCCCGGAACTGTGGACCCTGTTCAACACCCGCATCCGCCCGGGCGAGCACTTCCGCGCCTTCCCCATCAGCAACTGGACGGAGCTCGACGTGTGGCTGTACCTGGCCCGCGAGCGCATTCCGCTGCCCGGCCTGTACTACAGCCACGAGCGGCAGGTGGTGCGCAAGAAGGGCCTGCTGGTGCCGGTGACGGACGTGACGCCACCGCAGGAAGGCGAGGTGGTGGAGACGCTGCCCGTGCGCTTCCGCACCGTGGGCGACATGACCTGCACCTGCCCGGTGGAGAGTGCTGCCGCCACGGCCGCCGAGATCGTCGCCGAGACGCTCACCGTCACCATCAGCGAACGCGGTGCCACGCGCATGGACGACCGCACCTCCGATGCCTCGATGGAACGCCGCAAGAAAGAAGGGTACTTCTGATGGCAGCCCCGCAACACAAAGCGCTGCGCTTCATGACCGCCGGCAGCGTGGACGACGGCAAGAGCACGCTGATCGGCCGCCTGCTGTTCGACAGCCGCGCCATCCTGGCCGACCAACTGGACACCCTGCATGCGCGCGCCAAGGGCGAGCCCATCGACCTGAGCCTGCTCACCGACGGCCTGGAGGCCGAGCGCGAGCAGGGCATCACCATCGACGTGGCCTACCGCTACTTCGCCACGCCCTCGCGCAAGTTCATCATCGCCGACGCGCCGGGCCATGAGCAGTACACGCGCAACATGGTCACCGCCGCCGCCGGCAGCGACGCCGCGGTGGTGCTGGTGGACATCACCAAGCTGGACCTCGCCGCGCGCCCCGTGCCGCTGCTGCCGCAGACGCGCCGCCACTCGCTTCTGGCGCGCCTGCTGCGCGTGCCGGGCATCGTGTTCGCGGTGAACAAGCTCGATGCCGTGGCCGACCCCGGCCCGGCCTTCGCGGCCGTGAGCGAAGCGCTGAATGCCTTCGCCCGGGAAGCCGGCATCGAAGTCGCCGGCATCGTGCCGGTGTCGGCCCTGCGCGGCGACAACGTCACCGAGCCGCTCGACGCTCCCTGGTACACCGGCCCCAGCCTGCTGCAACTGCTGGAAGGCCTGCCGACGGCCGAGGAGCGCACGGCCGGCCCGCTGAGCCTGCCCGTGCAGTACGTGGCGCGCGAAGGCGACGGGACGGGCGAACAACCGCGCGTGCTGTGGGGCCGCATTGCGCAGGGTGCAGTGAAGCTGGGCGACGAGATCCAGGTCTTTCCCAGCGGCCAGAAGGCCACCGTGGCCGGGCTGCGGCGGGCCGGGGAAACGGTCGAAGCCGCCACGGCCGGCCAGTCGGCCGGCGTGGTGCTGGACCGCCAGCTGGACGTCTCACGAGGCGACTGGCTCAGCGCCCCCGAAACGCTGACTGCCGCGCGCCGCTTCACGGCCACGCTGGCCTGGCTGGACACCGAGCCCGCCACGCTGGGCCGCAAGTACTGGGTGCGCCACGGCAACCGCTGGGTGCAGGCGCGCTTGGTGGAGGTGACGAGCACGCTGGACATCCACTCCTTGCAGCCGCAGCCCGCGCACCAGTTGCACGTCAACGAGATCGGCGAGGTGGTGGTGGAAGTTCAGCAGCCGCTGCCGCTGGCGCCCTTTGCGGACAACCGCATCGGCGGCGCCCTCATCGTGGTGGACCCCGCCAGCCACCGCACCAGTGGCGCACTGCTGGTGCGCCAACCGGAAGTGGCGGCGTGAACCCGGTGGGCCGCGTGGTCTTCGTCGGGGCCGGGCCGGGAGCGGCCGACCTGATCACCCTGCGCGGCGCGCAGCGCCTGGCCGAGGCCGAGGTGGTGCTGTTCGATGCCCTCACCGACCCCGCGCTGCGCGAATTCGCGCCGCAGGCGCGCTGGATCGACGTCGGCAAGCGCGGCTTCGGCCATGCCACGGGCCAGACCGCCATCGACGCGCTGCTGGTGCAGCACGCGCGCGCTGGCTGCCTCGTCGTGCGACTGAAGGGCGGCGACCCCAGCGTCTTTGGGCGCCTGGAGGAAGAGTTGCAGACGCTGGCCGCCGCCGGCATCGAGTGCGAGGTCGTGCCCGGGGTGACGGCGGCCCTCGCGGCCGCGGCGGAGATGAAGTGCCCGCTGACGCGCCGCGGCAGCGGCCGCAGCGTGAGCCTCGCCACGGCGATGACGCAACAAGGCCGGTTGCAGGCCGGTGCCCATGGCGACACCGAGGTCTTCTACATGGCCGGCCGCCAGCTCGGCGCCCTGGGCCGGGCGTTGCGCCAGAGCGGCTGGCCGTCGGAAACGCCGGTGCTCGTGGTGTCGCGCGCCGGCTGGCCCGACGCCCTGGGCAGCAGGCACACGGTGGCTGAGCTGGCCACGGCCGCCGTGCTGCATGCCGGCCGGCCGGCCGTCGTGACCGTGGGCGCCGGTGCCCGTGCCGTCGGTCCCCATGCGCACCACAAGCTTGAGCGCGCGCAAGTCGGCGCCCCCGCTTCCGCACCGTAAAATTCGGGGCTGGCGCGGGCCGCGGCCAGCCCCGCGAACTCGACCCCCTCCCACACCGGACCGTTCATGACCCACGTCGTCCTCGACTCCTGCATCCGCTGCAAGTACACCGACTGCGTCGATGTCTGCCCCGTCGACTGCTTCCGCGAAGGCCCCAACTTCCTCGTCATCGACCCCGACGAATGCATCGATTGCGCGGTCTGCATCCCCGAGTGCCCGGTCAACGCCATCCTCCCCGAGGAAGACGTGCCTACGGACCAACTGTCCTTCATCAAGCTCAATGCCGAGCTCTCGCGCAACTGGCCCAGCATCACCAAGCGCAAGGCGCCGCTGCCCGACGCCGACGAGTGGAAGGATCGCAGGAACAAGATCACCGAGTTGAAGAAGTGAGCCCGAGGCTCGCTGACGCTCGATGAACACCGAACCCATACAGACCGACGCGGTGATCGTCGGCGCCGGCCCCGTGGGCCTGTTCCAGGTCTTCGAACTGGGACTGCTGGAGATCAAGGCGCACATCATCGACAGCCTGCCGGTGCCCGGCGGCCAGTGCGTGGAGCTCTACCCCGACAAGCCCATCTACGACATCCCGGCCGTGCCCGTGTGCACCGGCCAGGAACTCACCGACAACCTGCTCAAGCAGATCGAGCCCTTTGGCGCCACCTTCCACCTGGGTCAGGAAGTCACCACGCTGGCCAAGCGCGATGACGGGCGCTTCGACGTGGCCACGGCCAAGGGCACGCGCTTCATCAGCAAGACGGTGTTCATCGCCGGCGGCGTGGGCTCGTTCCAGCCGCGTACGCTGAAGGTGGACGGGCTGGAGAAGTTCGACGGCACGCAGTTGCACTACCGCGTGAAGAACCCGGCGCAGTTCGCGGGCAAGAACCTGGTCATCGTGGGCGGTGGCGATTCGGCGCTGGACTGGGCGCTGAACTTCGCCGCCGAGGGCCCGAACAAGGCCGAGAGCGTGATCCTGGTGCACCGCCGCGACGGTTTCCGCGCCGCACCCGCCAGCGTGGCGAAGATGAAGGAGTTGTGCGAGGCCTACGAGATGCAATTCGTGGTCGGCCAGATCACCGGCTTCGAGGAAGCCGATGGCCGCCTGCAGCGCCTGAAGCTCACCGGCTCCGATGGCGTGACGCGCCTGCTGCCGCTGGACATGCTGCTCGTCTTCTTCGGCCTCAGCCCGAAACTCGGCCCCATCGCCGAATGGGGACTGGGGCTGGACCGCAAGCAGATCGTGGTGGACACCGAGAAGTTCGAGAGCAGCATCCCGGGCATCTTCGCCGTGGGCGACATCAACACCTACCCGGGCAAGAAGAAGCTCATCCTCTCGGGCTTCCACGAAGCGGCGCTGGCGGCCTTCGGCGCTTCGCCCTACGTGTTCCCCGAAAAGCGCGTGCTTCTGCAGTACACCACCACCAGCCCCAAGCTCCACAAGGTGCTGGGTGTGGAGTCGCCGGTGTTCGACTGAAGCGCCCTCGCGGCTTCGACGAACGGCCCGCCGCGTGCGGGCCGTTGTGTTTCCTGCGCGCCACAAGGGGCTGGAGCGGACCTCTTATGATCGCGCCCGGCTTCGCGGGCAACCGCGGGCCACTTCGCTAGGGGTGTTGGCGCCGTCGCAAGGCAGCGCCGACTGAGAAAGTCCCTTTGAACCTGATTGAGGTAATCCTCGCGCAGGGAAGCAGTCTGGATTTCTGGCGCCCGTTCGAGGCGCCGCGTTCGTCAGACCCGCCCACCTGCCATCGCCTGCAAGGAACAGGATGGCACGCCACCACATCGTCTTCTCCCGCATCGCAGCCGCCGCGCTCGCCGCGGCCTGCGCACCGACTGCGCTCGCGCAGAGCGCCGGCACCGTCACCATCACCGGCCGCAGCGCCACCACGCCCAGCACGCTGGCGGGCTTCGGCGACACGCCGCTGCTCAGGCTGCCCATGCAGGCCAGCGCCTACGGCAGCGCACAGCTGGCCGACGCCGGCCTGCAGAGCCTGGGCGCGCTGACGGCGCTGGACGCCAGCGTGGGCGACGCCTACAACGCCGCCGGCTACTGGAGCATCGTGGCCGTGCGCGGCTACACGCTGGACAACCGCTTCAACTACCGCCGCGACGGCCTGCCCATCAACGCCGAGACGGCCATCGCGCTGGAGAACAAGGACCGCATCGAGATCCTGAAGGGCATCAGCGGCATGCAGGCCGGCACCAGCGCGCCCGGCGGCCTGGTGAACGTGGTCACCAAACGCGCGACAGGGCCCGTGCGCAGCGTGCGGCTCGAAACGCGCCAGGCCGGCAGCGTGCTGGCCGCGGTGGACCTGGGCGAACGCTTCGGCAGCGGCGGGCGCTACGGCCTGCGCCTGAACGCCGCCTTCGAGCGCCTGGACCCCAAGGCGAAGAACACCCAAGGCGAACGTTCGGTGCTGGCCCTGGCCGGTGAAGCGCAGCTGAACCCTGACGCGCTGCTGCAGGCCGAGTTCGAGACCAGCCACCAGCGCCAGCCCAGCATGGCCGGCTACAGCATGCTGGGCGATCGCGTGCCCGGCGCGCGGGCGATCGACCCGAACCGCAACCTCAACGACCAGCCCTGGCGCCAGCCGGTGGTGATGAACGGCAAAACGTTCTCCGTGAAGCTGCAGCAGCGCCTGAACGCCAACTGGCAGATCACCGCCCAAGTGCAGCAGCAACGCCTGAAGAACGACGACCGCACGGCCTTCCCCTATGGCGTCTACGACCCTGCCACCTACGACTGCCCGCAGTGGTGCGACCGCTTCGCGCCGGACGGCAGCTTCACCTACTGGGAGTTCGTCAGCGACAACGAACGCCGCAGGACCCGCGCGCTCTCACTCTCCGCCGCCGGCCGCCTGCGAACGGGCGGCCTCGAGCACGAACTGGAGGCCGGCGTGCTGACCACGCGCTACCGCGCCCGCTTCGAAGACCAGGTCTTCGACATTGCCGGGACGGGCCGCATCGATGGCAGCTTGAGCACGCCGCCTTCGGCGGGGTTCCTGGACGCCAACACCGACCGCGATGAACGCAGCACCGAGCTCTTCGTGCGCGACAACGTGCGCCTGGCAAGCCAGTGGCAGGCCTGGGCCGGCCTGCGCCGCACCGCGCTGCACCGCGAGAGCGTGCGCACCAGCCCCGCCAGCGACGGCCTGCGGCCGACGGACTACACGCAGTCCTTCACCACGCCCTGGCTGGGCCTGAGTTACGAGGCCGGCCCGAAGACCACGCTGTACGCCAACTGGGGCCAGGGCATCGAGAGCGATGTGGCACCGAACCGCGCGCGCTACCGGAACGCGGGACAGCCGCTTCCGGCGCTGAAGAGCCGGCAGTTCGAACTAGGCTTCAAGCACGAAGCCGATGCATTCGACGCCAGCCTGGCGCTGTTCGACATCGACCGCCCGGTGGCCGCGGACATCGGCACTTGCAGCGGCGCCGACAGCTGCGAGCGGCGCATCGAAGGCAGCCAGCGACACCGCGGCATCGAGGGCGGCGGCGCCTGGCGCAGCGCGCACTGGACGCTGCAAGGCAGCGCGATGTGGCTGGACCCCCGACGCCGCGGCGCCACGGTCGACCCCGGCGTGAACGGCCGGCGCCCGGTCAACGTGCCCGAGCGAACCCTGCGCCTGGGCGTGGAGTACCGCGTCGAGACACTGCCCGGGCTGGCGCTGCAGGCCCGCCTGACGGCCGAGAGCGACCGCCACGTGCTGCCTGACGACCCGGCCGTGCGCATCCCCGGCTGGAGCCGCATCGACCTGGGAGCCCGCTGGCGTCAGATGCTGGGGGGGCAATCGCTCGTGTGGCGGCTGGGCGTGGACAACGCCACCGACCGCCGCGCCTGGAAGGAGTCGCCCTACCAGTTCGGCCACGTGTACTTGTACCCACTCGCCGCGCGCACCTGGCGTGCTTCGGTGCAGGCGGCCTTCTAGAGGCCGTGGATTTTCTGGTTATACTCATGGGCTGTTTTCCCCGATAGCTCAGTCGGTAGAGCGCCGGACTGTTAATCCGTAGGTCCCTGGTTCGAGCCCAGGTCGGGGAGCCAAGATGGCTGCGAACCCCTCCGCGTGTGCGGAGGCGGTCCCAGCGGCAGAGTTTGGGGTCTTGTCGAGTCTCGTGAAGGCGTCATAGCGCCTCCTGCACCTCCCGCACCGTGTTCCACGGACAGGAGGATCGGCAGTGATACGGACTTTCGCGGCTCTGAACAGCAAAGGCGGTGTGGGCAAGACCACGCTGCTGGCCAATCTTGGTGGTCTGCTTGCCGACATGGGTGCCCGCACCCTGCTTGTGGATGCGGATCCGCAGCCCAGCCTGACCAAGTACTTCCACCTCAGCTACGAGGCCCCACAAGGTCTTGTGGAGGTCGTCACTGGCGGCACGGTCACGCACCTAGCCATCTCGCGCACGTCGGTCCCCAACCTGGACCTGGTGCGCTCCAACGACGGCGAGGCTCAGCTGCAGCACTGGCTGCACGGCCGCGACGACCGTCGTGTCCGACTCGCCAGAGCGCTCAACAACCCCTACGTCCGCGATCACTACGACTTCGTCCTGATCGACACCCAGGGCGCCATCGGCCCGTTGCAGACCGCTGCGGCCTTCGCCGCCGACACGCTGATTTCCCCGCTGCCGCCGGACACACCCAGCATCCGCGAGTTTCGCTCGGGAACCCTCAAGGTGCTGCAGCGCCTGGAGCACGACGAGAAGGAACCCCGCGCCGAGCTGGCGCCCATTCAGGCCGTCATCTGCCGCTACGACCACTCGCGCAACGCGAAGGCGCTCCTGGCAGAGCTGCGCACCGAGTTCGACGAGGGTGACCGGGTGACCATCCTGGACACCATGATCCCCAACGCGGTGGCCTACAAGGACGCGTTCACGGCGCGCACGCCTGTGCACATGGCCAACAAGTCGGGTGGGAACCGCTACCCGTCGGGCTACGAGATCATGCACCGCATCGTCTGGGAGCTGATGCCCGACCTCTACGGGCACTTCGCAGGCCGGCTGCAAGGCGATCCGGCCGAGGTGTTCGGCTCGGCCAATCGCGCGGCGGAAGCCGCCGCCCAGGCAGCCGAGTAGGGGGCCATCGATGACTGCCCCGAAGAACCCCAAGCCGCTGGGCCTGCCCATCACCATCCCCGCCTCCCAGGCGCTGGCCAACCTGGAGCTGGCCAAGACCATGGACGCTCAACGCGCGGCGCGCCGCGCCGGCACGAAGGTCGTCATGAACGCACTCAAGCCCGCGGAGTCATCGGTTTTCGGGCGCGGTGGCGTCGACAAGGGGCCGAACAAGGCTCAACGCGAAGCCCAGCAGGTGCGCGAAAGCTACCTGGTGGGCGACACCGCGCCGTCCAAGGTGAACCTGTCCATCAAGGACATGCCAGGTCCGCTGCTGCTGGAAGTCACCGACATAGACGTCTACGACCACAACCCGCGGCTGTACGCCAACGAGAAGATCGAGGACATCGAGGCCAGCCTGCGGGCCAACGGCTTTCACGACGCCCTCGTGGTCACTCGGCGCCGCGACGGCGACCGCTTCATGCTGGCCGCCGGCAGCAACACCACGCTGCGCGTGCTGCAGGAGCTGTGGCACACCACCCAAGAGGAGAAGTACCGCTGGGTCAACTGCATCTATCAGCCCTACGAGTCCGAGACGAAGCTGCTCGCCCAGCACCTGGGGGAGAACCTCAACCGCGGCGACATGCGCTTCTGGGAGGTCGCCAAGGGCATGGTCGATCTGCTGGACCAGCTCGACGCCGAAGCCATGGCGACGGGCAAGGCCAGCAAGCCGATGGGGCTGCGGGAGCAGGCGGAGGCGCTGAGTGCGAGGGGCCTACGCGCCAGCAAGTCCGTTGTGGCGCTTTGGCGCTTCACTGTCCAAAACCTCTCCCCACTTGGTGACGCCGCCAAGCACCTCACTTTGTATGCGGTTCAGGGGCAGGTCCAGCCCCGAACAACCGCACTTCGGGCGCTTGCAGCGAAGTTCACTCAGCAGAAGCTAGACGAGTCTACGTTTTGGTCTGAGGTCGTCGCCCCTGTTCTGCGCGCAGCATCACTTGCGGGTGACGCGGGGGAGAGTGCGGAGTCACTCGACGCCGCAAAGCTCTGCGACCAGATCGAAGCCGCCCTTGCCGAACGGGTTGGCGAGTCCGTAGGCTCGATCCGCCAGATGCTGAGCATGCTCAAGCTCGCTCCCGAGCTGACGCTCGCGGACTTGCGTATGCCGTCACCCAACATCGTGGCCGGGTCGGCCGTCGCAAGCCCGCCGACGGCCTCACCTGAGCCGGACGCGGCTTCTGCCGAAGGCGACACCGCATCCGCGGCTTCGGGCGTCCAGGCCCCGCTGCCGCTGGGGCCCGGCCAGGTCCGCGGCCCGGGCACAAGCCCCCCTGTAGCGCCGCCGCCCGCGTCGGCCCCCACGACACCGCCGGGCGCCACGGCGCAGACCCGCCAGCCCTCGGCCGCGGCACCCTTGTTTGCCACCGACGGCGCCGATCCGCTCAAGGAACTGCACGGCGCCGTGCAGGCCTTGCTGGAATTCACCAGCCTGCAGGACACGCTGCGCTGGTGGGACGACATGCCCATGGGCTTCTTCCTGGACATGCCCGACGCCACCTTGCACGCGCGGCGCAAGGTGTCGCTGGGCAGCCCGGAGTACGAGGCACGCTCGGTCAAGACCGTGGTCTGGTGGAGCCTGGTCCTGATGACCGGCCAGTTCCGCGATGGCTGCGTGCCCTTCATCGACCACAACAGCGTCTTCTTCCGCCACTACTCGTCGGAGCAGGAGGCCAATCCGCTGAACGGCACCGACATCGAGCAGACCGTGCCGGAGCTGGACGAGATGCTGATGTACCGCGTCAAGCCAGGTCCCATGCGCCTGGCGCTGCAGCAACTGCGCGCCGTGGAGGACGCAGCGGCCCGCATGTTCGAGCAGTGCCCGGACCGCTGGCGGCGCATGCTCGAAGTGCGGCAAGCCTGAGCACAGCACCAGCCATGGCATCCAACATGCAGCAGCAAGCCCGGTCCGTCCAATCCGCCCGGACCATCCAATCCGTTCAACTGCCGATCCACGACCCGGCCACGCGGCTTTTCCTGCTGACCCGCCTCATCCAGACCTTCGATGCCGGCGACCAGGCCGTGCTCGACGACCTGCTGCGCTCGGGCTTCACGCCCGAGCTGATCGACAAGCTCCGCAGCCTGAGCCTGGTGGATGCGTTGCGCTTCGTGGCCGAGCACTGCGGCTTGTCGGTGGGCGTGCACGCGGATGCCGTCGCTCAGCGCATGGCCCAGCTCGACCGCGTGCGGGCCGATCGCCAGCTCTACGAGTACTTCATCCATGCCGGCGCCTCGCCATCGACCATCAGCCGACTCTTCCGGGTGGCCACAGGCGATGTCCGTCGCCTGCGCAGGTTGGTGGCCCCGCACGTGGCCTGCGGCGGCCGTCCTCGTGTGCTGGCCGAGGCTCTGCGCGAGCAGATCGCCGCTGCCTGGACCCAGATCACCGCAAGCGAGCCCAGCGAACGCCAGGCGCTGTGGCTGCTTCACCAACGCTTCCCGCAGGAGTCCATGGCCGCGCTTGAGGCCGTGATCCGCCCAGCAACACCCGAGATCGGCCTGATCGGCCTGCAGCGGCAGCCAGCTTGCCCGCCGCAAGCCGCCTCCATCCGACTCTGAACTCCCCGACGTCCACCTCAGCCCTCAGCCCACTTCTCCCTCCGACCCAGCGCCCCAAGGAGAACCACCATGTCCACGCAGCCCGAGCAAGCGCCCTTCCCGAGCGATGGCCCCACAGCCATCGCCGCGCCGGCAGCAGCGCCACGCCGCGCCGGTCGTCCAGCCAGGCGCCGCGCAGCAGCGGCACCCCAGGTGCTCGACGAGCTGGCCGTGGCCCGCCAGCGCGTTGCGAAGCAGCGGTCGGCCGTGGCCCGCTACGTGGACAACCGGCTGGACGCCATGGAGTGCGACGAGGTCTACACCGTCCCCATGCTCTACGTGGCGGTCGCCGGCAGCCTCGGGCCTGCGCACCTTCTGCAGCTTGCCGAACGCTGGAGCGAGCAGGCCTACGCCGACACTGGCTCCGGCTGGGTGCGCCGGCCCGTGCAGGACTGGGTGAACTTCTCCGGCCTGGCCGAGGATGACTGGGTGGCTGCACGCACGGTCCTGCGCGAACGCGGACTGATCGAGGAGCGGCGGCGCTTCGACCTGGGCTCGGACGAGATCGTCACCGAGGTCGCCTTTATCCCCAGCGCCTTCGCCCAGGCGGTGGCCAAGGTGCGCGAAGAGATCCGCGACGACGCCTGGGGCCTCGTGCGCCAGGGCGAAGCCCTCTGACCAGGCTTGTTGTCCACCTGACCAAGCCCGGTGCTTCCCTTCCGCAAACCCAACACTGACGCGGTGTCCGGCGTTCGCAAGCCGGACTTCAAGCGTCGCTTCGCGTCCAGTGAGGGCGCCAGCGCCAGCCCTGACACGCCAGCCGTGGTCGCCAGCGCGACGGCCGCGCCGACCGCGCCGAGGCGGCCGATGCTGTCCTCGCGTCGTGCGGCTGACGTGGGCGCTCTGGCCACAGTCGTGCCAGGCGTTGCTGAAGCCCCCGCGCGAACTCCAGTGACGGCCGACGGTGGCGCAGCTGAGCCCCCGCTGGCCACCATTCCCGCAGCGGCGCGCACCCGCGCCATCGCGATCTCCAACCGCGTGATGGGCCTGGCGCGCGACACCGCGGCTGGCGTACTGCTGTGCCAGCTGATCTACTGGACTCGCCGGGGCGTCGACGTGCTCGAACGCGACGGCTGGATCTACAAGACCGCCCAGGAGTGGCAGCAGGAGACCGGCATGAGCTGGAAGATCCAGCGCCGGGCCCGCAGCCTCTTGGTTGAACTGGACCTGCTCGAAGAGCACAAGCTGCGCATGCCTGCGCGGCTGGAATACCGCCTCAAGCTCAGCACGTTGCTGCCTCTGCTGGCACAGCGTGCTGAGCTTGTGGCGGCCCCCACAGACCTGGCCAGCTTCCGCGACAGCCAGAACCTGGTGGCCGACGATCTCATCGGCCGGGCCTTCCTGTTCCACGGCGCCTTGGCCCGGGTCTTCCCGGTCCACTCGGCCATGATGTGCTCGCGGCTGCTTGCACCGGCTCGGCTGGCCAGCGTGAGCCCGCAGGCGCTCATCCAGGCCGCCAGCCGCAGTGTGGCCGGCTGCACCCGGCTCGTGGCTCTGCACCGCGACGAGTGGCGCTACGAGACGGGTCTGAGCCGCGACCAGTGGCAAACCGCCCGGCGCAACCTGCGCGAGTCAGGCGTGCTGGTGGAGCGGCGCCACAACTTCCCGCGCCGTGTGGATCTGGCCATCGATATGCGGGCCCTGGCCGAAGTGCTGCGCCAGCACGGCAGCCGAGCGCCGGCCGAGCTTGACGACTTCGATGGCGCTGACGCCACCCGACAGCTGGATGTTGAGGCTTCGGGCTCCTATAGGTTGGATCGGGCGAAACAGGCAGGTGGGATCGGGCATCACCCAATCCCACCCAGCCAATCTCCCGATCCTGCCGATAAGGATCGCCCAATCCAACCTTTAAGGATCGACCGATCCCACCTTTACCCAATGGGATTACAAGGAGTACACCCACAACCACAAAGCGCGAGCGCGCCCGAAGCGCCCTCCGTGGACTTCGCAGCCGGGCTCTGGGGTGGGGGTGTCTATGGAAAACCCGAAATCCAATACAGGCTGAACAGGAAAGAGGTGCCTGTCGCCGCTGAGCAGGCAGGTGTGCAGGCACAAGCTCTGGTCTGGCCCAAGGCCTTCAGCCCTGCCGATCAGGCGCTGACGGTCCAGCATCTGGCTGGGTTGGATCGGGCGATCCAGCAAACCGTGCTGGACGAGATCGACTGGATCAGCAGCTCCGGCAAGGCCATCCGCTCGCCGATTGCGCTGGCAAGGGCTCTAGCCCGAAAGGCTCGACACGGCGAGTTCGTGCCCGACGGCGCCCACCGGGTGGCCACCGCCAGGGCCCAAACTGCCGCTGAAGCCGAGACTCGTCGGCTGGACGCAGAGCGTCGCGGGCGGCCTCCTCAACCGGCCGAGCCGCTGTCAACGGAGGCGGAAGCCGCGCGGGCCCGGCTCAAGGAATTGACCGCTGCAATGAAGCGGAGGTCAGCATGAGGCCGGAAGGACAACCTACTTGTAACTGTCCAGAGTCTGGACAGTTACAACTCCCGCTGGCAGCCGCAGATTCGGCTCAGCGTCGGTTACTGGCCGCGCTGCAGGCAATGCAAGCCCGAGGCGTAGTCCGGTTCCGGGCCAGTTCGCTTGCGGAGCAGCTTTGGCCGGCAACACGAGGCCAGAACGCCAACGGCCAGGTGTTCAACCTGGCCGCTGGGATTGCCGGAAGACTTCTTCGGCGGTCGCCCTTGGTCAGGGAAGTGACCGGGGGGGAATGGGCAATCAGGACGCACAGGCTTCAGGCTGAACTCGCTGATGCCCACGATCGTGCCCACGAGCAGCGACGCTGTTCGGGACAACGGACCTACGGGGCTGCGACTGCAGCCAATGCGGACCTCACGACATCAACCGCAGTAGCGTCGTCTGCTGCCGTTCCCACCTCAGCCCAAGGAGCATCCTGATGGCCACCAGCAAGAGCGCAGCGGTTTCCGCTGTCGCAGCCAAGCCGGCCGGGAAGGCGCCGCCGCCGCCGTTCCCGACGAGCCCGACCTCACCTTTCCCGGACAAGTACGACATCGACAGCGAGCGCTCGGCGCTCAAGGACCTGGTCGAGTGCGAGGACTTCGACCGCGTCAGCGTGGACTCGCGCTACCCGCGTTACCTCGAACTTGAGCGCCGCGAAGAGCAGTTGCGTTCGCTGCAAAACCAGCACACGAAGCGTGGGGGCGCGGACACCGAGGTCAACGTGATCGAGGCCGCGCAGTTGCAAAACAACCTCGGCCGCCTGATGGACGAAGAGGAAGACGCGATGCTGCTGCATACGCGCGAATCCTCTCGCCTGTTCATGGGCCGCACCGTGGAGCCCGGTCGCCAGGGTTATGGCCAATCCGGCGCTAAAAAGGTCGGTGCGGCACTGCGCGCCATTTGGTATCTCTCGGGCAATGACAATCCCTACGCCGACTTTTCTCTGATCGAAGCGGCTTCCAGGATTTCCACCCAGGTTCAATCCCTGGAGGAGGAAATCACCAAGATGGAAGACAGGCTGGCACAGCTCAAAAAGCGTGGCCTGACGTTTTCAGTGCTCAAGGCAGAGCCGCCTGTCCGGGTTGGATTGGGTTTCCGGTCTCCCTATGGGTATTCGGTGGTGAACCTGGTTTCGACCTTCGACTACTACGTCCGGGTGGTCAAGACCATGGTCCGCAAGGATTTGCTGTCAGACAAGGAAGGGTATGCGGAGATCTACACGCAAACCCGTCGCTGCCGCAGCATCTTCGAGCGCGTGATCTGGTTCCAGCGCTACCTGATGCGCGAGGAACTGCGTCCGATGACGCGCGCGGACTGGTTGCCGACGGCCGACGAGGAAGCCGGCAAGCGCGTGCAGGCGGCCGTGGCGATCTTCGGAGAACTGCCTCGGGAGGTCTTCAACGGCCAGGTCATGCCGCGCCATTCGCGCCGCCGGCTGGACCTGTCGGACGAAGAGCTGCGCCTGCTGGACGCGGTGCCGCTGGCCGGCGCCGACCAGGCTTTGGAAGCCGCGACAGCGGCCCTGGTCTGAGCAAGCGGTGGCTGCGCCGGTGTTCAGGAGCGTGCGCCAGTGGCCTGCCAGCGGGCTGCGCCAGTGGTTGTCCAGCAGCCTGAATACCGGCATGGGGAGCGGAAAGGGCTTAGGACGGGCTGTCGCAGCGGCATGGAAGCGGTGCGCTGGCCCAGTGGTGGTGTCGGGAAGCTGAACCAGAAGGTGGACCTGATGACGACGATGACCCGTGAAATCGAGTCAGTCAAACCGGTGATTGACCTAAAAGGGCCCTTAAAGGGTAAGGGGGGTTCGCTGGCGCAGTGGCAGCGGGACACCGAGGCCCGGCTCAAGGAGGTCTACGACGAGATGACGCTCCTGTCAGAGGAGTCCAAGTCGATCGAAGGGCGCAAGTTCGGGCTCTACGTCTACGCTCTGCGGGACGCGCAGCAGCTCCGCTGGCGCATGACCAGCAGCCGCCATGCGACCTGGGCCAAGGTCGAACCGATGCTCGGTTCAATGCCACCTGGCCTGGCGCAGTGGTACCGAAAGGCCGAGGAAGTGGCGCAGATCCTCAACCACCGAGAGCAGGTGCTCCGCTACGAGCTCAAGACGGTCTGCAGGCTGATGTCCGGTGTCGCTCGTATCCCTCGGGGCTACAACACGACCGTTGGCCGGGGTGCTGGCGGTGGACGGCCGACAGAGTTGGGTGCCACAGAACGAGGCGCCAGGGGCGCCCGCAAGGAAGATGCATGACGATCCTCGCGCCCCACTTGGCCGTGAGTTTCGGGCGGACGTACCTGAACCAGCCGCTAGCTATCGTGCACAACCTGCCTGGCGGAGACGCGGAGTTGCAGCCGGCGCAGTTGCGTGCCCTGGCGGCAGCGCTGCTGGCCGCCGCCCAGGACTGCGAGTCTCATCACGCTGAGCTGGGAAGCAAGGGCATCAAAGGCATCGGTGGCAGCCGCGAGTACACGCTTACCGGCGAGGGCTCCAGCTCAAGCCAACTGGCGAGGCCTGCGGGGCAACCCGGCTAACATCGTCAAGTCGGTCGAGTCCATCGAACGCAGTCTGGGAACAGGGAGATTTTCAATGATGATCAATACCTTGCTGGCCGTTTTGACTCTGGCGCTGGGATTCCTGGGGATATGGATTTACGAGCAGTATTTCAAGGTGATTCCCTGGCATCTGCTGGTGCCGGAGAAGAATCACGTCGAGACGATTCAATTGCTGCCCGGCAACGACCCGGACAAACTTCTGATCACGCACGTGAATGGTATGACCCGGCATCAGTGGCGCAGTATCAAGAAACGTGTCATGGCAGAAGTTGATAAACAAATCGGTACCGTCAACGGCCGCGGGCCTGCCCTTTTCTCTTGAGTAACTTTTCCCCGGAATACTCTGGGGTTCGTTGAGTGAGTTTTCTGGCAAAGACCAGATCCCAGGGGATCCCTGGAAGTAGATTGATGATCCAGATCGGCGACTTTCCAGTGATGCACAACCTACTGGAGTCGCAAACATGGGAATCCGTGCGCAAGTCGAAGGCAACCTGACCAAGAACCCCGAAGGACGCACTGTCGTCGTGCAGGGGGAGCCTCGCCCCATCGTGGAGTTGCGTGTCTTCTCCGACGTCCGGCGCCGCGTGGGCGACGAGTGGGAGCAGGACGACGAGAAGAGCACGGCGGTCGACGTGACCGTCTGGAACGAGGCCCTGGGCGAGCAGCTGCTCAAGCTGCTGCGCAAGGGCACGCGGGTGCTGGTGGAGGGCGATCTGCACCTCAACGAGTACACCGACAGCGAAGGCGCCCACCACGCGGGGCTGCGGTTGAGTGCCGAGCGGGTCACCCTGCTGCCCTGGCGCATCGACCAGATCACCTTCACGCCCAAGCGCGAGCGCGAGACCGAGTCGGCCTGAGCGAGCCGGAGCCCTGTCCCGGGCTCCGCCGGCCGCACCGGTGGGCCTGGACGGTGCCCCTGCTTGCGGCCTTCTCGACGGCCCTTGTGCCCATCCCCCGTCTTCCTCCAACCCGTTTGCGCCGCTCCCGCCGGCTCACGGAGGTTTTCATGCTCGTTCCTCGTTCCTTCCTCGTCCGGCGCCAGGGAACTGCCCTGTCTGCTTGTGACGATCCGTCTGCGCGTCTGAAGGCGCTGGCCCGCCCCCTGACCGCCGCCCAGCTGAGGCTGCGCAGGTGGGTGACCTTCGCCGGCACGGCCGCGGTATTCCTACTGCTGCCGGCACTGGCCTGGCAGGCCAGTCTGGTCGTGTTCCTGCTGGCCAGCTGCGTGGTGCTCGGACTGGTATTGCGCTGGTGGCTCGCACGCCTGGACGGGCTGCATCTCATCCCGCCGGTGTGGGAGACAGCGACGGACCAGGAGATCGTCCAGCTCGCCGAGATGGCGCATCTGTACCCCGAGGTTGCCCGGCTGCTTCGCGCTGTGGGCGAGCTGGGGCGGCAGTTCACCTACCAGGACTGGCTGCAGGCCCGCGCCATCGAGCTGGAGCTCGGCCGCGCTGCCGTGAGCCGTCAGGCTGGACAGGCCCTGCAGCAGCTCCAGGCATTGCCTTCTGGCGCTGCAGGCCTGGTGGCTGCAGCCCGCGCCTGAGTGCGCCGGAAGGCCAGGCCATGGAAACCGCGACGACGCCGTCCTACTCGGACGGCCCGGGCGCTGCGGAAGCTGCCGGCGGCGTTACCCGACGCCTGTGGCAGCACGCCTTCGGCGAGATGCTGATCGAGACACGTCCGGACGGTTCGGTCTGGGTCAACGGCAGCGCGGTCGCCGACACCTTGCCGGACAGGGGGCGTGGGGCTGCGCCGACGAGCGAGACACCGCCGGCTGCGCCGGAGAACGAGCCGCTGCCGGCTGCGCCGGCGAGCCAGCCGATGCCGACTGTGCCGGCGGACGACGCATCGCCGGCTGTGCCGGCGAGGGAGTGAACATGCGACGTGTCCTGCAGTGGGCCACCAACGTGGCCGTGGCGATCTCCACGCTGCCGCGTGACGCCGTCGCCAGCGAGCCGGCGGTGTCATCCCTCGCGCTGGAGGCCGTACCCAGGAGCGAGCCGCACCCTGAATGGTCGACGGCCGAGAGGCTGCGGCGCTTCGGGCCGCACGATCCCGTGTGCGATGCGGCAATGTTCCTGTGGCCGTGTCCTTGTGGCGGCACGGCCGCGGTGGTCAGTCCTTCCGGTGACGAAGGTCCCGTCCATGGAGCGCAGCTGCATCTGGTGCGTTGCCCGGACTGCGGGCGCTGCAGCGCGTCTTGGCCAAGCGCATGGCAGGCCGTTACGGAGTGGGATCAGGCGCATCCCCAGGAGGGACTGGCGCTGGAGCAGTTTCCGTTCTTCGGGCTGGCTGGGCTGTCTCAGCGTCAGGCACGCGCCAAGCTGCTGGGCGTGAGGGCCGAGCTGGAGGCCCGGCGCCTGGCCATCAAACAGCGGCTGCAGGCTGGCCAGGACGTGTCACGGCGCTATCGCGAGCGGGTCGATGCCTACCTGCGATGGACGATGGTGGCGCATGCGCTGGCGCGCCTGCAGCGGCCAACCCGAACAGTGCCCGCCACGCCAGAGGCGCAATGAGTGCCAAACCATCCACAGGCACGCTGCGCCTGAGCGCCGCCATGCGCTGCGTGCTCCGCCTGGCCGCGCGGGGCAACAGCCTTTACAGCGACTGCACCGGGCGCAGTGAGCATGGCGCCCGCGTCCTGACCATCCGCTCGCTGGTCCGACGCGGGCTCATCGATGGCCGGATCGAGCGGCTGACGTGCGCTGGGCAGGCGGCCTTGCCGAAGCCTGGGCGAGCACTGCCGTGACTTCCCTGTCGCCGCCTGCGCCGCCTGCGCCGCCCTTTCAGCCGGTCGCCCCGGCCAAGCGCAGCTTCGTGCAGCGAGCAGTGTGTGACGGCCGCCGTCTGGGCATGGCCGTGCCCTTCGGCGATGGCATCGCCGAGTTCATGCGCGAGGTGGGTTGCCACTGGCTGGCGCCGCGGCGCATGTGGGTCTGCCACGTGCAGCGCGCCCGCCATGTGCTGCAGGCGCTGCAGCAACAGGGTCCGCGCTGGCCGATGTTCGAGCTGCAGGAAGTGCGCGAGTTGGCGGCCGTCGCTTGGCGGGCGCCGGAGCCGGACTACTTCACCTGCCTGCTCGACGTGCAACTGCTGCCGCTGGCCAGCGGCGGCTATGCGGTGTCGTCGGTGCACGATGCGCTGGTGCTGGCGGCCCTCAAGGGCTTGGGAGGCCGGTTCCACCGGCACGCAGCAGCCTGGGAGCTGCACTGCGCGCGCGAGGACATCCTGCAGGCGCTGCAGGATGTCGCGGGCGTGGCCGAGGCCTTCGTCTTCGTGCACGACGTGCATGTGGAGCTGGAGGAGTTGGCGTCGCCGCCCAAGAGCGAACTGCCGATCTCGGTGTCGGGGGCATCTCCAGGGCCCCCGGGGGCGTCCAGCGACGAGGATGTCGGCTCGGCCTTCTTGTCGGTCTTCGGCACACCGATGCGCCGCATCGCCGTCGACGAGAACGCCCTGCAGGCTGCCGCGCAGGCATGCGGGCTGCGTGACTACCAGGTGGGCGGCGTGCGGCACCTCCTGGGGCTGTCTGGTGGCTTGCTGGCCGACGACATGGGCCTGGGCAAGACGCGTCAGGCCGTGGTGGCTGGGCGCCTGGCCGCCGGCCAGGCCAAGGTGCTGGTGGTCTGCCCCGCCAGCCTGGGCATCAACTGGGAGCGCGAGATCCGCGCGGTGTACCCGCGGGCGCTGATCGCCACCGTCGGCGCCGACAGCTCCGCGCTCAGGGTGGCGGATTGGATCATCGCCAACTACGAGCGTCTGGGTGGCCTGGTGCGCGATACGTCGCTGGACATCGGCACGATGCTCATCGACGAGGCCCACTACCTCAAGGAGCACCAGGCCGGACGCACGCGCAACGCCTTCTTGCTGGCCGATCGCATACCCAGGGTGTTCCTGCTGACCGGCACGCCGGTGCTCAACCGCGAGGTCGAGCTGCACACGCTGCTGCGCTTGTCAGGCCACGCCATCGGGCAGATGCCCTTGGCCGAGTTCAGGAAGCTCTATGCCGGCGACCGCGGCCGACGGGACGAGCTCGCCGCGCGCTTGTCGGAGTGGATGCTGCGGCGTGGCAAGGACGTGCTGAAGGATCTCGGCGACAAGACCCAGCAGGTGCGCTACATCGAGCCACCCGATGGGCTGGCCGCCTACAAAGCCATCATGGGCGATCCGCTGTTGCAGGCGATGCCCAAGATCACCAAGCTGCGTCAGCACCTGGAGGCGCTGAAACTCGAATTCCTGATCGAGTCAGTGGAGTGCCTGCCCAAAGACGCGAAGGCCCTGATCTTCTGCGAGTACATGGAGACGGTGGAGTCGCTCAAGCACGCTCTGGCCGCAAGCGGCATCGGCTGCGTCAGCCTGGTGGGATCGGATTCGACGAAAAAGCGCATGGCGGCCGTCGATGCCTTCCAGCAGCGGCCCGAGATCAAGGTGTTCATCGGGACCACCATGGCCGCGGGCGTGGGCATCACGCTGACGGCGGCCAACTACGTGTTCTTCGCGTCGCTGCCCTGGACCCCGGCACTCAAGCGGCAGGCCGAGGACCGCGCCTACCGCAGCGGCCAGACGCGCGACGTCTTCGTGATCATCCCGCTGGTGGCCAGCACGATCGATGAGCAGATCTTCGCGTTGCTTGACTCCAAGCGCGAGATCGAAGTGGCCATCGTCGAGGCCAATCGAAGCAAGGTGGCTGCGTGACGAGGCGCCCTCCTGTGCACTCTCGCCTACGCATTGATCTGGCGTCGGCCACGCCCATCCACCTGCAGATCGAGCAGCAGGTGCTGCGCCTGGCGGCTGGCGGCGCTCTGCCGCCGGGCGCACCGATGCCGTCCGTGCGTGAGGTCGCGCTTGAGCTTGGTGTCAACAAGGCGACTGTCTCCAAGGCGTACCAGCGCCTGACCGAGCGCGGTGCGCTGGTGCGTGTGCGCGGTCAAGTACTGCGCGTTGCAGAAGACAGGGCACACGCGGCGGACGACGAGCAGCGCCTGAGCGGTGTGGACGCGCTGATGCGAACGCTGGCATCACACGCTGCCGAACTCGACCTGCCTGCCCAGCTGGTTTTGCAGCGGCTGCAGGCGCTGCTCTCGGCAGAGATGAGCGCAAGCAAGGCTCACCCGCACATCACTTCCGCCGCCATGCGGCTTCCATCGCAACCACCCGAAGGATTTTCATGCGAACCCGACAACTCAGGCCCCTTGCTGTAGCGGCTGCAGCCTGTGCCCTCTTGCACTTCGCTGGGTGCGCGTCGATGACGCCCACGCAGGAAATCAGCAGTGGCTACGCCATCTTCGACATCAAGGCCGCAGAGGGCGCCACGGTCACGAGTGCCGCGATCGCAGAGGCGGTTCGCACCGCCCTGCAGAAGAACCTCAACCAGGTCCAGATCGTCAACAGCATCCCGCCGTCGCCTCTGCCCGAGCGCGCTGCGCGTTTCCAGCTCAGTTCACCCTTCAAGGGCACCGGCCTGGCAGCACTTGCCGCGGCCTCGGGCCAGAACCTGCAGCTTCCCAGCTGCGAGGGCGCGATCATGACGGCCAACGCGCGCGACACGTCGATGTCGCGCTACGGCGAAGGCACGACCTTCTTTGCCTGTCTGATGCCCTACCAGGGTGGCTGGTCGCTCAACGTCTACACGACGTTCACGAAAACCTCGGGCGCTTTCAGCGCAGCGACGCTGGGTGCCACGCTGGCACGCACGATGGTGGGCGACTCCTCGCAGTTCATCCCGCGGACCATCTCGGCAGTCGTAGACAGCGTGAACGCGACGGGAGCTACCGCCAAGCTGCTTGAAGCCTATCCGTGAACGCCTGGGCTCCAGGGCGCACCGTGGAGCGCCGCGAAGGCTGGACCCACTCAGTTGCGGTCTGCAGCTCCTTCGTGGTGGAAGCCGCAGGCGCCTGCACCGAGCGGTCAATATCATCGCTTCAGGATCGCAAGTGCAGGAAGGTACATGGGACGAAGGAAGAAGACCTTGGCCGGCGAGGATGTGATCGATCTGGTGGCCATGTTGCCTTGGTGGGTCGGGGTCGGGCTGGCCATCGTTGCGTACCTGTACTTCCACAGCGTGGCCAGCGCTCCAGTGCCGACAGGGTTCACGCCTGGCCAGGCGGCGAGCTTCGTGCTGCCGACTTTCTGGAAGGCGGTCTCGGGCGCACTGCAGTACATCGCACCTCTGCTTTGCCTGGGAGGTGCTGCGGTCTCCGCGTACCGCCGCAACAGCCGCAAGCAGCTGCTGGCCACCGCGACCGGCAGTGACTCCGCAAGCGTGATCGACAAGATGACCTGGCAGCAGTTCGAGCAGCTGGTGGGTGAGGCGTTCAGGCGCCAGGGTTTCAGGGTCGCTGAGCTGGGCGGCGCGGGACCGGATGGCGGCGTGGACCTGATGCTCACCAAGGGCGGCGAGCAACACCTGGTGCAGTGCAAGCAGTGGCGTGCCTACAAGGTCGGCGTGGACGTGGTGCGCGAGCTCTACGGCGTGATGGCCGCACGGGGCGCTGCCGGCGGCTTCGTGGTGACTTCCGGTCGCTTCACGCATGAGGCCATTGCTTTTGCGGCCGGCCGCAATGTCACGCTCATCGATGGCACACGCCTGGGCGAATTCTTGCGTTTGGCGCAGCGGCAAGCTGGCCGGCGTTGGCCAGCAGACGCTGCTTGCGCGACATCAGCAAACTCAGCGCCAGAAGGCCAGGTCGAGCCTGCAGCATCCAACCGAGCGGCCTCCGCCGCGCAGACGCCGGTTTGCCCGAAGTGCGGCACGTCCATGGTGCGCCGCGTGGCGCGCCAGGGAGCCACCGCAGGCAATGCGTTCTGGGGCTGCGGCGACTATCCGAATTGCAGGGGCACCATGCCCATCGCCGACTGAGGAGGCTGCCCCCGGGGCACTTGCAGGGGCCGCAGGCGGCGCCCAAAATCACAAAGCGTTCTCCTGACCGGCTCGCCCGGTTGCGCAGGTGCCACGTCACGGCACGCCCAACACCGCATGCCTCCTGAGAGAGCGGTGGATGCAAGAACCCAGCGGTTCGCGCGTCTGGAGTGGTCTTCTTTCCTTCAACCCCGTGGGGATGTCATCCATCCCCACCCGGGGTTGGTGCGTCTCCACACTTCCCATGGAGTCGCAAGTGAGCAAGGAAGCATGGAAGGCGTTCCTGGCCTGGCTGGATGAGGCCAACGAGGCGGAGCTGGTGGCCAAGCACCAGCGCTGCATCGAGCTGCGCAAGCAGCTCACCGACGCCGAACTGCTCAGCAGTCTGAGCCGGATGGTTCGCCTGATCGAAGAAGAGCAAGTGACCCGTCTGGGCATTGCCCAGCGCTCGCAGCGTCTGAGCCGGCGTCAGCGTCGCTGACGTTGCGAACCGGCGCATTGGCCGGCCGCTGCAGTCGGCGCAGCGCCATCGCGAACGCTTCGTCGCTGCCCTCGAAGCAGGCCACCAGCGCCTGCTCTTCGAGCCCGCGGCGACCTCCCTGAACCACCGTCAAGACCGGACGTGCCATGCCCAGCAGTGTGGCACGGCCCGGCCTTGCACATCCACATCAAGAGGCAATACGAGCATGAAGATTCGGACCCTTTCCCAGGCGGTGTCCTTCGGCTTCACGGCCGCGGTCTACGCAGAGCTGAGGCAGTCGCATCCCCTCATTCCGGCGCTCACCGTCAAGCGCTACCTGGACCACGACCCAGGGCTCACGATCGAGCAGTACCACTGCGAGACTGCGTTCGGGCACGACTGGAGCCACACGGGAACCACTTACGGCGGTGAAGACGAGTCCTTCCACGGTGAAGGGCGCGTGTACTGCCTGCGCTGCGGCGCCGATGGAGACGCCTGATGCGCCGCCGTGAACCCCGCATCTACTGCACGCTCAAGCGCAACTTCACCACCGAGGCGCTGAGTCAGATGGGCTTCGTGCGCAGCGGCTCCTCCATGGTCCGCCGCGGCCTTTGCCGGCAGGAGTTGGCCCGGGCCACGAGCAGCGATGGACAGAGCTGGCGCGTCACGCCCCTGGTTCGCCGTTGGCGTCCAGGTGGGCGGGCGTGAGGAGTGAATTGGCTGCCAGACCGGCCGCTCCACTCAGGTTGCAGCCCCAGGCTACCAGGCGCACAATGGGGCGGCTTTCTGCCCGACCGACAGTCTTCGGTCCGTCCGTGCCGCGTCAAGGCATGCCCTACACCGTCAGGCTCCCGTGAAGCGGTGGCGGCGCCGGATCTTCTGATCCGAGCCGCTGGAGTTCACTTTCATCAACCCCCTGGGGATGTCATCCATCCCCGCAGGGGCTGGTGCGTCCCCGTTTTTTGTTCAACGGAGATTCACCATGACCCAAGGTAACACCCAAGCCCAATCCTTCGACCTCATCATCGAAGGCGTCGGCTATCTCAACCGCCTGCGCACCGTCACGCCGAAGAAGGGGCCCGCCTACGTGGCGTGCACCATCAACGCCATGATGGGCAAGGCCGATGCCGTGGAGTACGTCGGCATCGACTGCATCGTCGTTGGCAAGATCGCCAAGCAGGCGATCGAGCTGCTCGCCGAGGACGTCAAGGCCAAGCGCAAGGTCATCGTCGGCTTCCGTGCCGGCGACCCCAAGCCCGACTTCTACGAGTACCCGGATCGCGAGACCGGCGAACCGAAGCAGGGCCAGGGGCTCAAGGCGCGGCTGCTGCAGTTGACCTTCGCCAAGGTCAACGGCCAGAAGATCGACATCCCGCTGGTGCCGCGCAACACCGCGCCTGAATCCGAAGCACCGCAAGGTGACAAGGACGACGGTGTGGGCAGTGCCTGCGGTGACGAGTCGGCCCCGCGCCGGGAACCTGAAGCCGCGCACGCGTGATCCATGCGGCTCAATCCTGACCAAAGCAAGCATCTCGCCTCGGTCATCGACAAGGCCGCCATCGCGTACTTCGCGGTGGTTGGCTACACTGCGTATGCGAAGAGCGACTGGATGATGTTTGTCCACGCGATCGTCGCGTTCTTGGTGATCGAGGCCTTTGCCCTGCTGGTTCTTTCGGGCCGCAAGGAGTCGGAGCAGAAGCATGTTGGATGAACAGCAACTCACCTCCATCCTGTTCGGCTGGACGCTGATCGCCGCAATCGGAGCCGTCGTTTGGTTCGTGCGCTGGTCCGAGCGGCGCCACATCGAGCGCGAGCGCGCGTCCAAGCGAGACTGAAGTCCTTCCCTTCGAGCCCCTCCCCACCCGGGGGGCTTTCTTGAGCGGCCAGAGCAGGCCACTGAAGAAAGTCAGGTTCTCGTTCCCGTGTTGGCGGCTTCCCGGTAACTCAAGCCGCGCCTGGTTTGCACGTTCTCCCAAAACGTGACCCCGACACCGTTTGGCTCCTGCAAGGACGGTGCTGCCGGCGACCCTCGGGTCCATGGCATTGGAGTGCGATCGATGCACGGTCCGCTGTCACAGGTGGACTTCTCACTGACCAGCGGAACTCCCTGCGTACCCGAACCCCACAAGTCCAGGCGTGCCCACAGTAACCGCTCAGTCGTGATCGGCTGAACCCCGATCACGTCGTCATGTCCTGGAACGGCGAGGCTTGTCCTCGCCCTCTTCCTCGGGGCTTGACCGTGCGCTGCCGCCCTCAGGCTGCGCAGCCCTTGTTTTCACCCCCCAGCCTCGCGGGAGACCCGTCTCCCGCATGGGGGATGGTTCGTCCTGACGAGGCTTCTTCCCCACCAGCCTCAACCAGGAGCAGGCCATGTCCATCCGTGTTCGCGGAACCATCACCATCCAGCGCAAGACCAGTTCTCGCGGCGCCTTCAACGTCGGCGATCTCGTCACCGAGATCGGCGAGTTCGAAGTCAAGGACTCCCTCATCGAGGAGTTCGAGCCTGGCAAGTACAGCGGCGACTTCCTCATCAAGTGGATCGCGCCGGACAGCTTCTCCTGGCGTGGCCGCGTGTTCGTGAAGAACCGCGCCACGCTTGACGAGATCCTGATCGACGACGCCGACGAAGGCGCACCGGCTCCCGCCGCGCCGCCGGAGCCGGATCCCCTCGAGCAGCAGGCCGCTGCGGCCACGGTGGCCTCTGCGACCACTATCGCCGCGGCCAAGCCCGCAGTGCAGTCAAACTCGTCGGAGCAGGGTCAACAACAGACCGGCAGCTCGCCGAAGTCCTCGCCGCGCGACGCGCAACCTGCGGATGGCGACCTGGTGCTCTTCGGCCAGGAGATCCACGGGCTTGTCGCGGCCAAGGCCGAGGTCAAGCTCGATCCGACGGTAGACCGCGAGCAGTTCCGTCGCCAGCGCGACCGCCTCAAGGCGATCGGCTACAGCTTCGATGCCAAGACGCAGTCCTGGTCTTGCCGGGACGCGCAGCCCGCCTGAATCGCGGGCCCTTCTGACCGCAGCCCGACGCGCACCAAGCGTCGCGCTGTGGTCAGGTCGACCACAAGCTCGCGCCAGCGGGCTTTTCCGGGTGGGGTGGATCCTTCCCCGGAAAAGCCCGTTCGCGCGGGAAAACGTACCGATCCCAGGCCGCCACAGCCTCATGTGTGGTGCCGTTTTGCGTGAAGCGGTCAAGAGCGTCGTAGTGGTGTCCGTGAGTCTGCAATGCAAGGACACGCCGGATGAGAGCCAAGGCATGGGCTCGAAGCACCCGGTTGAGCAGACGCTGTCGATCCTGAACACGGCCCTCCAGGGCCGGGTTCTTCAAGCGTCAGGGCAGCAAGTCCCAGGGCGCTTGAAGAACCCGAAGAGTTCCCCGCTGACCGGTCCTGCACCGGTCCGAAGGCACCGCGAGAAGGTGCGCCCTACCCGAACTGGCTCCTGCAAGAGTTCGGGGGCCTATCGTGGCCTGGAGTTCGATCGTTGCCGTCTCACCCACCGGGGAAGCCATCCCCGCCGGGGTGCTTGCCCTTCCTCACCACCACCACCGAAGGAAAGCACCATGAGCACCATCGCATCACCGACCGCCGCTGGGCCGCTGGGTCTGCTGGCCAAGGCCTTCTGCGGCAAGGCATTGCCGTTGCAGGTACTGCAGTCGGCCGCGGGCTACTACATCGGCACAGCCGACGAAGACGGCCCGTGCAGCCGCGAGTCGGTGCAGTACTGGCCCAAGCCCGAGAAGGCGGAACACGCCTTGTCGAGCGGCCTGTGGACACAGCGCACCGAGCCCTGATCCAGCTGGCTGGGACCACCAGACTAGATCTTCACCCCTGCGTGCCGCGCGCCCCGCTCAGCGGGCGCCTGGCCGCGCTTTGGAGGCAACCCATGAAGCACCCTGAAGAACCTGCTGCGGCCAACGCCGCAGCCCAACTCACCATCCCCATTGGAGACCTGCGTTGGACGCAGGTGCTGCCGATGCTGATCGCCGCGCTCAAGGACGGCACGCCCACCGGCGTGCGCATGGCACAGGACCACCTGTCCCAGATGGCCGTGGTCGCCGACCTGGCGCACACGGCCATCCATGTCCTGCAGCAGGCCCGCAGCGGCTCACCACCCGACGAGGACGTGCTGCTCATGCTGAGTCTGGCCATCCCCGGTACTGGCGAACGCGGCCATTGACCGCCGCCGCTTCATCCATAGCATCCCACCCATGAGGATCACGTCATGAACACCCTCGATCCCGCCGAAAGGCGCCTCACCGTATCCGTCGAGGTGCCCCAAAGCAAACTCGAAGCCTTCAACGCCATGCTCGACGACTTCCACTCGGGCGAATCGAAGTGGGAGGTGCTGCAGGTGCTTCGCGAGCATCGCCGCGCTCAGGGCGTGGAGTCGCTCAAGCGCCTGTTCGAGTTCGCGGAGACGAACTCCTGCGGAGGCAGCCGCGTCATCGCGATGGTGCTGGCCTCGCTGTACAACGGCCACCGTTTCCAGCTCGACCTCACCGACCTGCGGCTGCTCAGCAGCGAGTATTTCCAGGACGTTCTCAACCTGCTCTTCCTCGATCACGCACCGGCGCAGGAGGTCCACCAGTACTTCGCCGACGGCGGCAAGCGGTTCGAGCGAATGTTCGAGCGCTACGGCCTGCCGGACCGCGGCAGGCCCGCCACGCACTTCGAAGGGCTGAGGAACTTCTACGAGGAGTCCCTGAAGGAGGGGCTGGCGGCCCACCCCACGGTGGCCGCGAGGCTGCGCTACGTGCTGGCGGAGTCGATCCGTGATTGATTCCACCGCTTCGCCAAGCGCGCCGGCCTGGCTCGATCCAGCCAAGGTATCGAAGCCCAGCCACTTGCGCTTTCGCGCGCCGCAGGCCCTGGCGGACGCGGACTTTGCGCGGCTGAAGCAGTCCATCGCCCACCGCGGTGGCAACGTTCAACCGATCAAGGTCCGCCCCATAGGGCCTGGACGCTGCGAGCTTGTCTTCGGCACCCGTCGCCTGCAGGCCTGCCTCGAACTCGGACTGCCGGTGGCGGCCGTGGCCCAGGAGATGAGCGGACAGCAGCAGGTGGAGGAGTTGGACGCATCCAATGGCGACGACCAGGTCTCGGTGTACGAGCGGGGCTGCTTGTACGAGGCGGCACTCAATGCCGGGTACTTCCCCTCGCGCCGGCGCCTGGCGGAATCACTCGGCAGGCCGCTGAGCGACGTGACGGGCGCCGCCACAGTCGCACAGCTGCCCAGGATGATCCTGGACCTGCTGCGTGATCCGCGCGACCTCAAAGTCGCTGTGGCCAAGCGGATCGCCGCGGTCATCGCCTCGGATCCGGAGGTCGTGCCGAGGGTGCTTGGCGGATTGAAAACGGTGCACGGCCTCAAGACCGGCGAACTGCTGCGGGCCCTGGGCAAGGCGCCAACTGGGAGACCAACATGACCTACAACGACTGGGAGCAATCACAGCCCAAACTGAGCCCATCCAGCCCGGAGGCTTTCGCTGCGGAAGTCGCGTGGAACGCCGCACTGGTGGAACTTCGTCGGCTCATCAAGGCTGGCGCTGCAGCCGAGACCAGCGTAGCCGGCCTGGCTGTGCTGCTGGATGCGGAGATCGATGCCATGGTGACAGACCTGGGGACCAACTTCTAAGCCCCTTGCCCGACATTCGTCGGGTTCTTCAAGCCCTTTCGCGCGCTTGCGCAACGAGGGCTTGAAGAACAGAATCGAGCCGTTTTCTGCCCGACCGACAGCTTCGGTCCGACTGTGCCGCGTCAAGGCTCGCCCGACACCGCCAGGCTCCTGCGAAGCGGTGCAGATTCAGGCCCACGGCCTGGTTCTGTGGAGTTGAGTTTCCTGGCACGAGTGGCATTGCCCCCGGAGCGCATTGATGTGCGCTGCGGGGGCAATGTCGCCCGTCCAGCCAGGAGCACTCATGGTTTGCACGCGCATCCAACTCAATCACTCTTCGGTGACGCTGTCGCGCTTGGTCGCAGCAGGCGTCCCCTTCTCCGAGGCGCACTGGTACCACCTGCATGGTCGGTGCCTGGATGCGCCCAGCGTGGCTGAGCAGCGGCGGATCGACACGGTCCACTGGATGATCAACCGGTTCGGCTCTTGAGAGCCGCTGCTGATGCGCCCGACGCCTGTCGGGCTCTCTCAATCCTGGCACGAGTGGCATTGCCCCCGGAGCGCATGGACGTGCGCTGCGGGGGCAATGTCGCCCGCACCGTCAGGAGCACCCGATGGCTGCCATGCAGCACCCCAATCCCCTTCAAGACGAGGCCACGCCCGAGCGCATGGCTGCCGCCGGCATCCCGCTGGCCCTGGCTCGCTGGTACCACCTCACCGGACGGCGCCTTCGCCGCTTCAGCGAGTGGGACATCGACCGTGTGATGGAAGTGCGCCTGCGCCTTGCACAACGAGGCTTCTGAACGCGGCTTCTGAGATCGCGCATCGCCATGCTCGTCCGCCCAGCGCAGGCCCGGGTCTACCCCGTGCCTGCCGGGTTCTTCAAGCGCTCACCGAACGCTTGAAGAACACGCCTCCCTGACGCAGGGACGCCAGACGGAAGGAGTTCTCTCTGCCCGACCGACAGTTTCGGTCCGACTGTGCCTCGTTACGGCATGCCCAACACCGCCAGGCTCCTGTGAGAGCGGTGGATGCTGCAGACCTGCTTGGGTCCGTGCATCTGGAGTTTTCTCATCAACCCCCTGGGGATGTCATCCATCCCCGACGGGGCTGGTGCGTCCCCGTCATTTCGAGGATGCACCCATGTTGAACGCCGAACAAGCCAGCCAAGCCATTCCCATGGCCCTGGTTGCTGAGCTCGAACCCACCGGTCAACCCATCGCCATCGGCGAGCAGGGCGAGACCGTCGAAGTCTGGGAGTACTTCGCCGAGAACATCAACGACTTCGCCACCGCGAAGACCATCGTCGATCACTTCGTCGAGAACCCCAAGCTGCTGGACTCCAACGAGCTGGACCTCCACGGTCTGTTCGTGCGGGCCAAGCTGACCATCAAGCGTCAGCAGATCGCCTACGCCAAGGCGCAGGCGGCCCTGGAAGAGGCCCGTGCTCACCAGCGCACGGCCCGTGGTGTCCTGAAGTCCTTCTGGGGCTTCACGACCTCGTTGTGGCAGGCCGTGGAAACCAACCCCACGCCCGCCGCGATCGCCGCAGCCTTTGCGCTGCTGTGGTACCTGCGCTGATGCCGGCCCTGGTCGGCTGAGGCCAGGTTCTCCGCCCTTACGCCGCGCCCGGATGCCCCCCAAGGCATCCCGGGCGCGGCTCCTTCTTCCCCTGATGCAGCTGGCCTTTGCGATCCGCAAAGGCCTCGTGCTGCGTTCCTCTGGAGCCCAAGCATGCATTCCTCATTCCTGAAGCTCGTTCACTCGGCCGCGGTCAACGATGCCGTCATCCAGGCCGCACGTCCGCCGCTGACCCAGCGCAAGCTCTTCTGGTCGTCCTTCCTCGACTGGCTGGCCACCGCCACGGACGACGAGTCCGAGCAGCTCGAACGCGCATTGGCGCCGCACGCTCACCACGTGCGTCCGCTGGTCGAAGCGGTCAGCGAAGCACTCTACGAGTCCGATGCCGCCACCAGGCTGCCGGCCACGCTGCTGGCGCAGTTCTGCGCTGCAGGCTGGCGCCCGATGGCCGACACCAAGACCGCAGCCGATCGAGCGCGCCTGGCTTGATCGAGACGAACCTGCAGGAGCGCTTCGCACTCCTGCTCCCAGGCGCACCGGGAACACCTCGTGCGCCTTCTCCTCTCCCACCCCTACTTCACCTTGCCTGAGCCAGGAGGCCGGAACATGGCATTGATCTTTCCCCGCATCGCGAAGAACTTCATCAAGAACGGCTACTTCCCTACCGACCTGCCGACCCTGGATCGCATCGCCTCGGCGCTGGACGTGGCCACCAGTGGCTCGGTCCGCGTGCTCGATCCCTGCTGCGGCGAAGGCGCAGCGCTCCAACACATCGCCGGGCACCTGCAGTCCTGCGGCGGCGATGTCGCGAGCTTCGGCATCGACGTCGACGAAGAACGCGCCTGGCACGCCAAGACCGTGCTCGGCACCGTGGCACATGCCGACGTGCATGACGTGCGCTTGAGTGACCGCAGCATGGGCCTGCTGTTCCTGAACCCGCCCTACGGCGACCTAATCGGCGACAAGGCCGACACGGGTGACCGCAAGCTCGGCCGCGAGCGCCACGAGAAGGTCTTCTGTCGGCGCACTTTCAGTCTGCTGCAACCCGGCGGCGTCCTCGTGCTGATCGTGCCCTTCTACGTGCTGGACACCGAGCTGGCCACCTTGATCGCGCGGCACTTCGAGCGTGTGGAGGTCTTCATCTCGTCCGAGCAGCAGTTCAAACAGTGCGTGCTCTTGGGCGTCAAGCGCCGGGCAGGACACCCCGACGCCAGGCTCGTGCGGCGTCTGGAGGTCTTTGCCAGCGGCGAAGACCAGCAGGAGTTGCCGCCGGTCTGGTCGGGCGAGCCCTACGTGGTGCCGGCTGCGCGACCGGGTGATGACTTCCACTTCACGGTGGTGCGGCTCGATGCGCGCCAGTTGGCGCACGAGCTGGACGGCGAGCTGCGCACAGCAACGCTGTGGCCACGCTTTGCGCTGCAGATGCGGCGCCACGCCAGCGCTGCCAAGCCGCCGCTGCGTGCGATGACCGACTGGCACCTGGCGCTCGCGCTGGCCGCCGGGCAGATCTCCGGGATCGTCACATCCAAGGAGGGGCGTCGTCTGTTGATCAAGGGTCGGACGCACAAGCAGAAGTCGACCCAGGTGATGCGCGAGTCAGCAGCCGACGGCAGCGTCAGCGAGACCCGTGTGCTGACCGACAAGTTCGTCACCGTCATCCGCGGCATCGACCTCACGCCAGGCGACAGCCTCGGACGTGTCGTGACGATCGCCTGACTTGCCTTCGTTGCCTGCTTTGCCCATGTCTCGCTCCCGCTCCCTGACTGCCGCGTCGCGGCATCGGGGGCTTTTTGCGGCGGTCACGCACTGACCTCCGCACAAAGCCTCTTTTCCAACCGCTTGCTCGACGGTATCGAGCCGCTGACCGCGTAACGGTCGCCCAACTGCACAGGCCTTCCGCGAAGTGCAGGACCGAACACCCGTTCGGCCGAAGGTTGCATCCACCACCCCTGCTGGGAGTTCGTCTCCCGGAAGGGGCGCGCTCCTGGCCATCCACCAAGGAGAGTTCAATGAGCGCGTCTTGCATCCCCGCCACGGCTGGGCTTACCGCCGCGGCGCTGGCCCTCGTGGCCGGCGCCGGCCCGGGCCCCGCAGTTCTCGTCCCTCGCCAGGCCAAGCGCCTGGATCGTGTCCTTCGAGCCGAGTCGCGCCTGAGCGCCCTCGCCGCCGACCGCGCGGGCCTGGGCCCCGAGGACCTGGCGGCGCTGAACGCACTGTGCGCAGGCTGGTCCGCATGCCTGCAAATCGATCAGCCCCTGCTGGATCGGCTGTTCGAGATGTGGAACGCGATCAGTGGCGTCGGCGCTGATGAGATCGGCGACTGGGCCTTCGCGGCGCCTTGCTCACTCAGCTCCGAGGACGGCCTGAAGCCGCCGCGGGTGGTGAGTGTCTCGGCAACGGTCTTCGCTGACGGAGCCGTTGCCCTCGCTGTCCAGATCGAGACCATCGACGTGCCGCTGAGCTTCGTCGAAGAGCTGGAGCTGGCCGGGCTGGAGCACATCGACATCGAGGTGCCGGCATGAGCCAGCATTACTTCCACACCCGCCGGCATGGCGAGCCGATCACGGTTGTTCTCGGCTGGGACCGGCCTCTCGGGCAGTACTTCCTGCTCGTCGAGCGGCGCGAGCCGTCTGCGGGCCAGGAGGACTACCTGCACGTGGATCTGCCGCGACCCGGTGCACCTGCGCCGGGCCTGCAGCAGTTTCGCGCCCGGCTCGACGAACTCGACATCCAGGTTCCGCCTGCGATGTTCGAGGAGGTCGAGCGGGATGGCGCCAACGATGTCGGCAACCGCCTGGTGGTCTACGGACCCGACGGCGATTTCTGCGGTTGCACACGCCAGGCTTCTTGATCCCACAGGGGCATCGCCCCTGCCTCCCAACCACAGCAGCCCGCCGGCGCGCCCTCACGCAGGCCGCCGGCGGGCCGCTGCATTCCATCCCAGGAGTTGCCCATGATCTCGATACCCGCAGGGCTCGGCGATGCCGCGCTCGAAGAGTTGATGCTTGCCGGCGCCCGCGGCGTGCCCGTGGCCGGAACGCTGAGCTGCTGTGAAGCGGCCCCCCGGTACGTGGCCACGCCCGAGCGGCGTGCCGACGCGCTGCAAAGTCTGATGGCCTGCGCGGCCGAGCTGCTGCGGCGCCGTGCCTCGCGCGCGCTGTTGTGTAGCGACCCCATCAACAGCCCCATGCAGATGAAGGACCGGCTGCACGAGTACTTCGCGCAGCACGAGGCGGAGGCCTTCGCGGTCCTCTTCCTCAACGCCCAGCACGCTCCGATCGCTTTCGAGGAGATGTTCCGCGGCACCTTGACGCAGACCGCGGTCTATCCGAGGGAGATCGTCAAGCGCGCCCTGGCTCTGAACGCCTGTGCGGTTGTGCTCGCGCACAACCACCCGTCGGGCATCGCGGAGCCATCCCGGGCCGACGAGCTGATCACGCAGACGGTGAAGACCGCGCTGGCACTGGTGGACGTGCGCGTCATTGACCACATCGTGGCGGGCCGGAACTGCTCCACCTCGTTCGCCGAACGCGGCCTGCTGTAGCAGTTGTCGTACTCGCCGCGCTGTCCCAGCAATCACGCCTTGTGGGCGCCCCTCGATGGGGGCCCACCGCCTGACTCCCCCATCCCTACTCCCACCCCGCCCCTGAAAGGAGGCTTGTCATGTTCGTACTCAGCGAGCAGTCCGACGTGTTCATCGACGCGATGGCGTCGGACCATCACGCGCAGTTGCTCTTCCTCTCCGTCTATGGCCGCGACACCTCGGTGCAGCAGCTCATGGCCCGGCTGCACCAGGCTTCGCGTGAAGGCGGGATCGACCAGCTCACCGCCGTCGAGCGCCTGGGCGCCAGGCCTGCACTGCAGGTGATGGTGGGCGATCCCAAGCGCCTGGAGAAGGCCACGGGCCGGCTTCCCCGCACCGGGCTGCTCGGCAATCTCGTCCATACCTGGATCTTCGATCCGGCCGTGCTGGCGGTGGACCACGCCGCCCGCGCAGCCTGGATCCTGGAGCCGGAGATCGACAAGGCCAGGCTGCTCGGCGAAGCCTGGCGGCTCATCAAGGATCTGTCACCCGTGCCTCTACTGGACGAGTGGCAGGAGCTGGTGACCCGCCATGTGCAGGGTCGGGGCGGATTCGTCACACCGCAGTGTGTCGGCCGCATCCACGCTTTTCGTATCGAGCTGGCCGAGGACTTTCCGGCCTGGGTGTCGCAGAGCGTGCAGGAAGGTCGCCTTCCCGTGCCTGCGGTTTCGGCAGAGACCGAGCTTCGGCTGGCGGCGTAAGAGGCCCGCCGATGAGTTATCCCTCCCAAGAGGCGGCCCTCCAAAGGGCCGCCCAGCTCGCCCGCAAGCGTGAAGCCTCGATGTTCGTCGTGTACGACGGCGAGGACGAAGGCTATGCGGTCTCCAGCGAGGCAGACCTCGACACCTTCTACCTGGGTGCGACGGTCCTGGCCGAGGTGCTGAGCGACGGCACCTGCGTTGCTGATGCGGGCTGAGCCCCATCCCGAAGGGCCGCGCCAGGCCTGAACTGCGACGCCAGGGCGCTCTGGACGCTCTGGGCGATCAGGGCGGCCAACGTCCCAGACCCCTGCGCAACCCCTTCCCCTCCCTTCTCTGGCCCCGGCGTGGGCCTTCCTGGGCCCCTGGACCGCCGTTCTCGTCGCGCCAGGGGCCTGCCTACCTCCACAAGGAATCTCATGAACCAAGAGACCGACACCCTCGACCCGGAAACCGACGAAGCGGCGGCCGCCGCCAACGAATCCCTCACCACCGACGCCGATGGCCCCACCATGCCGATCGGCGAGTTCATCGCCAGCTACCGCGACAGCCTGCTGGACGCCGTGCGCGATCAGAACCCGCCGGTCTACGACGGGCGCCCTGACCCGCTGCGCGAGCAGCTGCTCGACCAGCTGCTGCGCAGCCCCTTCCGGGAGCAGCGCGCCGTGATCCAGGCCGCCGCCCGCCACCTGGTGGAGGCCGGCAACCCGTCAGCCACCGTCAATGGAGAGATGGGCACCGGCAAGACGCTCATCGGCATCGCCACGGCCTGGCTGCTGCATCACGCGGGCTTGCCGCGCGCGCTGGTGGTCTGCCCGCCGCACCTGGTCTACAAGTGGCGGCGCGAAATCAAGCAGACGGTGCCCGAGGCCCGGGTCTGGATCCTCAACGGTCCGGACACCCTGAAGAAGCTGCTGCAGCTGCGCCTGGTGACGGGCAAGCCCGGCGTGCCGGAGTTCTTCGTGATGGGCCGCGTGCGCATGCGCATGGGGTTCAACTGGACGCCGGTCTTCACCGACCGCAAGGTGCCTACAGTGCCGTCCAGCAGCGAGGAAGCGCTCTACACGGAGGTCGCCGCCTGCAGCGACTGTTTCACGCCCGTCAGCGTGGCCGACACCGACGGTGCGGACCGGGCGCTGTCACCGGCCGAGGCGCGGCTGAAGCTGGACAACCGGCAGATGCGCTGCCCGGCCTGCGGTGGCGCGCTGTGGTCGCTCGTGCGGCCGGGCACCGCCCCGAAAGCACGACGCGACATCCTGCACGACGCGATCACGCAGATCCCGACCATCGGCACCAAGACCGCGGAACGGCTGCTGGACACCTTCGGCGAGGACATGCTCGGCGGGATGCTGGAAGACAACGTCCACGAGTTCATCAACCTGATGGACGACAAGGGCGACCTCTTCTTCACCGACCGCCAGGCCCGTCGCATGGAACGATCGATGGCCCACATGGAGTTCTCTTTCGGCCAGGGCGGCTACCAGCCGACCGAGTTCATCAAGCGGTACTTGCCCAAGGGCTTCTTCGGTTTGCTCATCGGCGACGAGGGGCATGAGTTCAAGAACGACGGTTCGGCCCAGGGCC
>CAZBUU010000009.1:3312-38254 GCA_964495125.1 uncultured Rubrivivax sp. | reverse complement strand
CTACGGCCAGAACCCGCAGGGCATCCGCATGGGCCAGGCCGGCAGCCGCAACAAGAGCGCCGTGAAGGTGTGGGACCAGCGCGCCTACAAGGACTACGACGACACCAAGGAACTGGGCACGCGCAACATCAAGGTGGCGCTGCGCCGCCTGCGCCGCTTCGCGCGCGAGGGTTCCGACATGGAACTGGACCTCGACGACACCATCCACAGCACCGCCGCCAACGCGGGGCTGCTGGACATCAAGATGGTGCCCGAGCGTCACAACCGTGTGAAGGTGCTGCTGCTCATGGACGTGGGCGGCACCATGGACGAACACATCCACCGCGTCGAGGAACTCTTTTCCGCGGCGAAGAACGAATTCAAGCACCTGGAGTTCTTCTACTTCCACAACTGCGTCTACGACTTCATGTGGAAGAACAACCGCCGCCGCTTCAGCGAGAAGTTCCCCACCTGGGACGTGATCCGCAAGTACAACAAGGACTACAAGCTGATCTTCGTCGGCGACGCCACCATGAGCCCCTACGAGATCCTGCAGCCCGGCGGCAGCGTCGAATACAACAACGAGGAAGCCGGTGCCGAATGGCTGGCCCGGCTGACCGGCGCCTTCCCGAAGTTCGCCTGGATCAACCCCGAGCCCCAGGGCGTGTGGGGCTACCGGCAGAGCATCTCGATCGTCCAGCAACTCATGAACCAGCGCATGTTCCCGCTCACGCTGGCCGGGTTGGAAGGGGCCATGCGGCTGCTGAGCAAATGACCCTGCGCCGGTTCTCGGCCTGCTGGTTGCTGGTCGCGCTGTGCGGGCTGGGCGGTTGCGCCGCATTGGGCAAGGCCGAGCCTGGGGCGCCACCGGCCAATGCCGAGGCCGGCACCTCGCCAGCGGCCGCCTCACCGGAAAAGCAGGGGCTTCGCGTGCAGATCGAGGCCCCCGACGAGCTGAGGGCTCTGCTGGAAAAGCACCTGGACATCGTGCGCCTGGGACGCATGGCGCGCGCCGATGTCGACGACAGCGAGTGGGCGCGCCTGCTGGAGGCCTCGCCGGCGCAGGCCAAGGACCTGCTGCAGACCGAGGGCTACTTCGCGCCGAAGATCGACGTGGTGCCCGATGCCGACACGCGCAACATCGTCCGGCTGAAGATCGACCCCGGGCCGCGGGCCCGCGTCACCCAGCTGACGCTGCTGATCGAGGGCGAACTCGAGCGCAGCGCGGCCGACGGCGACGCGCTGGCCAAGGAAACCCTGAACGCGTGGCGCCGGGGCTTCGGCCTGCGCGAAGGCAGCGACTTCCGCAACCCGGCCTGGAGCGACGCCAAATCGGCTGCGCTGGCCGTGCTGCGGGCTGCCGGCTATGCCAACGTGACCTGGGCCGGCACCAATGCCGAGGTCGACACCGAGGCCCACACCGTGCGCCTGTACCTGGTGGCCGACAGCGGGCCGCTGTTCCGCTATGGCTCGCTGCAGATCGAAGGCCTGGTGGCGCACGACAGCGAGACGGTGGGCCACCTCATGAACGCCGGCCGCGGCGCCCCGGTGACCGAGACGCTGCTGCTCGACTTCCAGGAACGTCTGCAGAAGAGCGGCCTGTTCGAAGGCGCCAGCGTCATGCTCGACACCGACGCCGCGCAGGCCGCCAACGCGGCCATCGTGGTGAAACTGCGCGAGGCGCCGCTGCAGGTCTACACCTTCGGCGTCGGCATCAGCGCCAACACCGGGCCTCGCGCCAGCGTGGAGCACATCTACCGGCGCGTGTTCGGCTACGCGGCGTCGTCGCGCAACAAGATCGAGTGGGGCCAGAAGCGGCAGTTCTGGGAAGGCGAGATCAGCACGCACCCGGGCGAAAACCTCTACCGCAACCTCATCGGCGGCACCATCGAGAACCTGGAGTCCGACACCGACACCGTGCTGTCGCAACGGTTGCGACTGGGCCGCACGCAGGACACGCAGCGCATCGAGCGCCTGTACTACACCGAGGCCGAGCGCTCGCGCACGGTGACGATCGCCGGCAACCGCACCAACGCTTACGCGCTCTCGCTGAACTACCACGGCGTGTGGCGCGACCTGGACAGCGTCATCCTGCCCACGCAGGGCTTCAGTTTCGCCGGGCAGGTGGGCGTGGGCCGCTCCAGTGGCACCAACGCCAGCCCCGGCATCTTCACGCGCGTCTATGCCCGGCTCACCGGCTACCTGCCGCTGGGCCGCACCTGGTATTCGCAGGCGCGGGTGGAACTGGGCCACGTCTACCTGCGCGAAAACATGGTCGTGCCCGACTCGCAGAAGTTCCGCGCCGGCGGCGACGACTCCGTGCGCGGCTACAGCTACCGCTCGCTGGGCCCGGTGGTGGATGGCCTGGTGACCAGCGGCACTTCCACGGTCACGGCCAGTGTCGAGGTGGCACGTCCCTTCCTCAAGTCCATGCCCTCCCTGTGGCTCGCCTGGTTCCTGGACGCCGGCAATGCCGCCAACAGCTTCGCCGCGCTCAGGCCCGTCTACGGCACCGGCCTCGGCCTGCGCTGGCGCAGCCCGGTGGGCCCGCTGCGGCTGGACTGGGCCTGGGGTGCGGAGACACGCAAGTCGCGCCTGCACTTCAGCGTCGGCATCGCCTTCTGAGCGCGCATGACGGAACCCGCCGCCACCCCGCCCGCGCCTGTCCGCACCGGCCTGTCGCTGCTGGTGCCGCTGCTGTCCATCGTCAGCCTGCTGATGCTGGCCATCGGCGCGCTGCTCGGCACCGCGGCCTGGATGCTGACCAGCGAAGCCGGCAGCGCCTGGATCGTTCAGCGCCTGCCCGGCGTGCAGGTGAAGGGCTTCCGCGGCGTGCTGCTGGGCACGGGCTTCGGTGCCGACTCGCTGCGCGTGGAATGGGCGGGCGGGCAGGCCTGGGCGGTGGTGGAGAAGTTCTCGGCCGAAGGCCTGGTGTGGCGCTGGCGTCCGCACGAGCACGCCTGGGTGGCGCTGGAAGCCGCGCGCATCGGCGCAGCCAAGGTCAGCGTGCATCCCGGCCCGCCGTCGAAGGATCCGCTGCAACTGCCGCCCGAGCTGCGGCCGCCGGTGCAGTTGGGCATCGCCGAAGTGCGGGTGGCGGAGTTGCTGATCGACGGCCAGCAGCCGCTGCGCGGGCTGCAGCTCGACGGCCTCGGCCTCGACCCACGCCCTGGCGCGCGCCACAGTGCCGGACGGCTGGCCTTCGAAGGATTCACGCTGCTGGTCGAAGGCGAGGCGGCGCTCGCCAACGCTGCACCCTACGCCCTGCAGGCCGCGGTGCGTGCGCGCCCGCTGGCCGAGGGCGACGCGCCGCGCTGGGCAGCCGTGGCCCGGGCCGGCGGCACGCTGGCCGAGATCGAACTGGCCGCCACGCTGCGCGGCCGCCCGCTGCCCGGTCGCGACGCGCCCGCCGTGGACCTGCGCGCGCTGGTGCGTCCGCAGGACGCCTGGCCGCTGGCGGCCCTGGACGCGACGACGCAATCGCTGGACCTGGGCGCGCTGGCCGCCAAGGCGCCAACGACGCGGCTGGACGGCCATGCGGTGCTGAACGGCGGCGGCAAGACGCCGCTGGTCGTGGACGTCGAGCTGCACAACACCGCGCCCGGCCCCTGGAACGCCGCGCGGCTGCCGGTGAGCCGGCTGCTGGTGCAGCTGCGGGGTTCCCTGGAGCAGCCCGACCTCGTCGAAATGAGCCAGTTCGACCTGCAGCTGGCCGATGCGGTGCGTCCCGCAGGGCGCGTGCAGGGCACGGCCGTCTGGAAGGGCTACGACGTGGCGCTGGAGATGAGGCTCAGCGACGTCACGCCGCACCGGCTGGATGGCCGCGCGGCCGCCATGAAACTGTCGGGCCCGCTGGCCGCCAGCATCACGGGCGTGCCGGCGCTCACGCTGCAGAAGGACCCGGCCCCGGCGCCGGGCATCGAGTGGACGCTGGACCTGCAGGGCCAGCTCGACGCCGCGCCGCTGCCTGTGCGCGTGGCCGTCGAAGGCAGCGCCAACGACCGCGAGCTGAAGATCAAGAGCGCTCGCGCCCAGAGCGGCACGGCCGTGGCCGAGTTCACCGCCACGGTCGCGCAGGCGCCGCGCGGCGACTGGCAGCTCGTCACCGAAGGCCTGCTGCGCGACTTCGACCCCCTGCCCTGGTGGCCGGGCGACGCCGGATCGGCCTGGCGCAAGGGTCCGCACCGCGCCAATGGCGAGTGGAAGCTCGACGTGCGGCTGCCGGCCGACGCCGACCGCCTGCCGCCGTTGACGCTGGCGCAGCGCCTGGCCGGCAACGGCAAGCTGAGGCTGCATGACTCGCAACTGGCCGGCGTGGCCGCCGAAGCCGAGGTCACGCTCAGCTACACGCCGGGTGCTGCCGATTCGGCCCGGCTGCGCGCCGACCTCTCGCTGGGCGGCAACCTGCTGGCCGTGGAGGGCCAGGGCAACCCGGGCGGCACCGGTGTCGGCGACCGCTGGCGCGCCGAGGCCAAGGCCGAATCACTCGGCCGCCTGGGCCCGCTGTTCCAGCTGCGCCCCGGTCTCGCGGAATGGGCGCCCCGCCAGGGCACGGTGGTGGTGGCCGTCGATGCCGAAGGTCGCTGGCCGGCCATGCGCAGCGACGGCACGGCGCGCCTGACGCAACTGCAGGCCGGCAAGCTGACGGTGGCGCGCGCCGGCGCGCAGTGGCGCGTGGCGACCTTCGGCGACGAGGCACAGACCCTGCAGGTCGACGTGGCCGGCCTGGCGCTGGAGCAGCGTCGCGTCGACAACCTGCGCATGGACGTGCGCGGCACGCTGGCCAGCCACCGCATCGAGCTGTCGGGCGCCATGCCCGTGCTGCCGCCGGCCGCGCTGGAAGACCTCCTCGGCCTGGAGAGCCAGACGGGCACGCGCGCACTGATCGTGGCGCAGGGCGGCTGGCTGCCGGACGCACCCGCGGCCACGCCCACACCGGCCGCGGCTGCCACCGCGCCCGCGCCTTTCGCCAGCGGCCGCTACCGTGCGCGGCTGGACCGCCTGGTGGTCGGTGCCTGGGACGGCAGCAGCGGCAACGCACCGCCCACCGCAGGCTGGGCCGAGACGCGCGACGTGGCCGCCGAACTCAGCTTCAGCGAAGGCCGCCTGACCACGCTGCGCGCCGACGCCGGCCGGCTGCAGGTGGGCGAGGGCCTGTCGATGCGCTGGGACGAAGTGCGGCTGGACCTGCGCAGCGAACAGCCGCTGATCCACCTGCGCGCCGAGGTCGACCCTTTCCTGCTGGCCCCCATGCTGGCCCGCCTGCAGCCCGGCACCGGCTGGGGCGGCGATCTGCGCCTGGCCGCCCGCGTGGACGTGCGCGCTGCCGAGCGCATGGACGCCGACATCGTTTTCGAGCGCCGCGAAGGCGACCTGCACATCGCCGGGGCGGACGGTACGCAGCTGCTGGGCCTGTCCGAGCTGCGGCTGGCGGTGACGGCGCACGATGGCGTGTGGGACTTCTCGCCCACCGTGCGCGGCCGCACCATCGGCGAGATCTCCGGCGCGGTGAAGGTGCAGAGCACGCCCGAGCGCCGCTGGCCGCAGCCCGAGGCGCCCATCGCGGGCACGCTGAAGCTGCAGGTGGACGACATCGGCATCTGGAGCGCCTGGGTGCCCGCGGGCTGGAGGCTGGCTGGCGAAGTGAGTGGCACGGCTTCGGTCAGTGGGACTTTCGGCACGCCGCTCTTCGACGGTGCGCTGGGCGCGCAGCGGCTGGCCGTGCGCAATCTGCTGCAGGGCATCAACCTCAGCGAGGGCCAGCTGGCGGTGAAGCTGGCCGGCGACCGGGCCACCATCGAGCGCTTCACCTTCAAGGGCGGCGAAGGCCTGGTCACCCTCAGTGGCGGTGCCACGCTGGGCAGCGCACCGCTGGCGCGTCTGAAGCTGCAGGCAGAGCGCTTCCGCGTGCTCGGCCGCGTCGACCGGCAGCTCACCACCAGCGGCAGTGCCGAGCTGGAAATGAACACCGAGCAGGCGCGGCTGAACGGCCGCTTCGTGCTGGACGAATTGCGCTTCGACGCCAGCGGCAGCAGCGCGCCTTCGCTGGACGAGGACGTGGCCGTGCGGCGCCCGGGCGAGGCCGCGCTGCAAGCCGCGGAAGCCGGTGCCGCGAAGACGCGCTACCCGTGGAACATCAACGTCGAGATCGACGCCGGCGAAAACGCGCGCTTCAAGGGCTGGGGCCTGGACAGCGCGCTGCGCGGCCAGATGCGCGTGCGCACCAACGCCGCCGGCCGGCCCGACGTGCTGGGCGTCATCAACGCCGTGGACGGCAAGTTCGCCAGCTACGGCCAGAAGCTGGGCATCGAGCGCGGCGTCGTCACCTTCACCGGCGCCCTGGGCAACCCGACGCTGGACGTGCTGGCGCTGCGGCCGCTCATCGACAACACGGTGAAGGTGGGCGTCACCGTCACCGGCCCGGTGCAGAACCTGCGCATCCGGCTGTACTCGGCCCCCGAGATGAGCGACAACGACAAGCTCGCCTGGTTGATGCTGGGCCGCGCGCCCGACACCCTGGGCCGCAACGACGCCGCGCTGCTGCAACGTGCTGCGGTGGCGCTGCTGTCGGGTGACGGCGAGGCGCCCACCGATTCGCTGATGAAGGCGCTGGGCATCGACGACGTCTCGCTGAAGAGCAGCGACACCGACGTGCGCGACACCGTCATCGCCATCGGCAAGCAGCTCTCCAGCCGCTGGTACGTGGGCTACGAGCGCGGCGTCAACGCCACCACCGGCACCTGGCAGCTCATCTACCGCGCTGCGCAGCGCTTCACCGTGCGCATGCAGAGCGGCCTGGAGAACGCGCTGGACGTCATCTGGACCTGGCGCTTCCAGGAGACGCCGGCCGATGCCTCCATGCGAAAATCCACGGTTGTCCCGAAGTAGCCTCGCCGTAGTTCAATGGATAGAACGGGCGCCTCCTAAGCGCCAGATACAGGTTCGATTCCTGTCGGCGGGACCAGCCTAGTCCTGGGCCGTGCGCATCGCGCGGCTCAGCATCACCACCGGGATGAGCCCCACGGCCACGATGGCCAGCGAGGGCAGTGCGGCTTCTGCCAGGCGCTCGTCGCGCGCGAAGTTGTAGGCCACCACCGCCAGCGTGTCGCTGCCGAAGGGGCGCAGCACCAGCGTCGCGGGCAACTCCTTCATGGCGTCGACGAAGACCAGCAGCGCCGCCGCCAGCGCAGAACGCTTCAGCAGCGGCAGGTGCAGACGCACGAACAGACGCCCGGCACGGCTGCCCAGCATGCGCGCCGTCTCGTCGATGGCCAGCGGCACGCGCGCGTAGCCGGCTTCCACCGACTGCAGGGCCACCGCCGAGAAACGCACGAGGTAGGCGTACATCAGCCCGAACACGGTGCCGGTGACGAGCGCGGCCGCGCCGGTCTCCGGCCAGCGCTGCTGGATCCAACCTGCGGGCAGCAGGATGCCCACGGCGATCACCGCCCCGGGCACGGCATAGCCCAGGCTCAGCAGCCGCGCCGCCGGCTGCAGGAGCCGCCCGCGCCCGCGGCGCAGCGCGAACCCCAGCAACAAGGCCAGCGCCGTGGCCGCCAGGCCCGCCGCGCCCGCGAGGCGGAAGCTCGCCCAGGCCCACTCGCCGAAGCGGGCCAGCGGCAGGCCGAACTCGGAGGTCGTGGCCTCCACCCACAGCATGTGCGCCAGCCAGGCCACCGGCAGGGCGAAGCCCAGCAGCACCGGCAGGCTGCACAGCCCCAGCAGGGCCCAGCCCGGCGCGCCGGTGAGGGCCAGCGCACGCGCTTCGGCCGAGGCCGCGCCGGCACGGCCGGTGGTGAAGCGCAGCTTGCGCTGGGCCGAGCGCTCGGCCAGCAGCAGCGCCGCCACCACCACCAGCAGCAGCGCGGCGAGCTGCGCCGCGGCGGTGCGGTCGTTCATCACCAGCCAGGCCTTGTAGATGCCGGTGCTGAAGGTGGTGAGGCCGAAATAGCTGCCCACGCCGTAGTCGGCCAGCGTCTCCATCAGGGCCAGCGCGGTGCCGGCGGCGATGGCCGGCCGTGCCATCGGCAGCGCCACCTGCAGGATGCGCCGACGCATCGGCGCACCCAGCAGCCGGGCCGCTTCCATCAGGCGCACGGCCCGCTCGCCGAGGGCCGCGCGCACGAGCAGGTAGACGTAGGGGTACAGGCACAGCACGAACAGCACCACGGCGCCCCAGAAGCCGCGCACGTCGGGCCACAGCGGGCCGTGCCAGCCAAACGCGGCGCGCAGGCCGCTCTGCAGCGGGCCGCTGAACTGCAGCGCGTCCGTCCACGCATAGGCCAGCACGTAGGCCGGCATGGCCAGTGGCAGCAGCAGCGCCCATTCCAGCGTGCGGCGGCCGGGGAAGTCGAACAAGGTCACGGCCGCGGCGGCGGCCGAGCCCAGCACCATCACGCCCAGGCCCACGCACAGCGCCAGCATCGTGGACTGCAGCGCGTAGCCCGGCAGCACCGTCTCCCATTGGTGGCGCAGCACGGCCAGCGACGCGGCATCCAATGCGAACCAGGCGCCCAGCACACCCAGCACCGGCAGGGCCAGCAGCAGGCACAGGAGCGTCAGCAGCGCACGCACGACAAGGCCTCGGCGACAGTGCTGGCAAAGGAAATGCGAACGATCCTCATTCAGCGCATTATCATCGCGGCATGTTCCTCAGCCTGGAATCCGTGGCGGTGCGCTATGCGCGAGCGGCAGGACGCGCCGCCGTGCAAGGGGTCAGCCTGGGCCTGAACCCAGGGCAGATCGGCGTGCTGATCGGCCCTTCCGGCTGCGGCAAGACCTCGCTGCTGCGTGCCGTCGCCGGGCTGGAACGCTGTGCAAGCGGGCGTGTCGTGATGGACGGGGAAGCCCTGTCCGACACCGCCACCGGCGTGCACGTGCCGCCCGAGCGGCGCCGCATCGGCATGGTGTTCCAGGACTTCGCGCTGTTCCCGCACCTGTCGGTGGCCGACAACGTGGCCTTCGGCATCGCCGGCCTGCCGCGGTCCGAACGCGCGGCCCGGGTGCAGGAACTGCTGGAACTCGTCGGCTTGGACCACGCCGCACAACGCGCGCCGCACCAGTTGTCCGGCGGCCAGCAGCAGCGCGTGGCGCTGGCCCGTGCGCTGGCGCCGCGGCCGCGCCTGCTGCTGCTGGACGAGCCCTTCTCCAGCCTCGACGTGGACCTGCGCGAGCGCCTGGCGCACGAGGTGCGCGCGATCCTCAAGGAGAGCGGCACCACGGCCTTGCTGGTGACGCACGACCAGCTGGAAGCCTTCGCCATGGGCGACATCATCGGCGTCATGGACCATGGCAGGCTGGAGCAGTGGGACGACGCCTACACGCTGTACCACCGCCCGGCCAGCCGCTTCGTCGCCAGCTTCATCGGCCACGGCGTGTTCACGACGGCGCAGATCGTGGCCTGCTCGCACGGCCCCTGCGTGCACACGCCGCTGGGCGAACTGCACGACGCCGCCGGCTGCCCGCTGCCCGAGGCCTACCCGGGCGGCCACTGCGAGCTGCTGCTGCGCGCCGACGACATCGTGCACGACGACGCCAGCCCGGTGCGCGCGCAGATCGAGCGCAAGGCCTTCCGCGGCTCCGAGTTTCTTTACACGCTGCGCCTGGCCAGCGGCGAGCAGGTGCTGGCCCACGTGCCTTCGCACCACGACCATGCACTGGGCGAGTGGATCGGCATCCGTGCCGAGGTGGACCACGTGGTCACCTTTCCGCGCGAAACCGCCGCCCGCTGAAGCGCCGGAGCGCGCAAAGCCGCACACCGCGCCGGCGCGCGGCGATGCAACTTAATACCTGGGACATGGTCCCAGTTGGGACCCGGCCCTATACTGAAAGTACGGGTGGCGCACGGGTTCGGCACGTCCGGAAAGGGGCTTCCAGCATGGGTTCGAAATTGAAGGTGGCAGGCATTCTGGCGCTCGGCGCCGTGGCCGGCGCGCTGACCACGATGCAACTGCAGGCCGTGGCGCGCAACGCGCTGGCGCCGCTGCCGCTGGAAGAGGTGCAGCAACTCGCCGCCGTGTTCGACCGCGTCAAGGCCGAGTACGTGGAGCCGGTGGACGAGAAGAAGCTCATCTCCGACGCCATCGCCGGCATGGTGGCCGGCCTCGACCCCCACAGCCAGTACTTCGACAAGAAGTCGTTCCGTGACTTCCGCGAAAGCACCGGCGGCAAGTTCATCGGCATCGGCATCGAGATGGGCATGGAAGACGGCCTGGTGAAGGTGGTCTCGCCGATCGAAGGCTCGCCGGCCTTCCGCGTCGGGCTGAAGAGCGGCGACCTCATCACGCGCATCGACGACACCCCCGTCAAGGGCATCACGGTCGACCAGGCCGTGAAGAAGCTGCGCGGCGAGCCGAATACCAAGGTCGTGCTCACCATCTACCGCAAGCTGGAGAACCGCAGCTTCCCGGTGACGATCATCCGCGAAGAGATCCGCATGCAGAGCGTGCGGGCGAAGATGGTGGAACCCGGCTACGGCTGGATCCGCGTCAGCCAGTTCCAGGACCGCACGGTGGACGACTTCGTGCGCAAGATGGAAGAGCTGTACAAGCAGGACCCGGCGATGAAGGGCCTGGTGCTCGATCTGCGCAACGACCCGGGCGGCCTGCTGGACGGCGCCGTCGCGCTGTCGGCAGCTTTCCTGCCCTCCGACGTGGTGGTGGTCACCACCAACGGCCAGTTGCCCGAGAGCAAGGCCACCTTTCGCGCCAGCCCGGAGTACTACACGCGCCGCAGCGGCCCCGACCCGCTCAAGCGCCTGCCCGCGGCGATGAAGAACGTGCCGCTGGTGGTGCTGGTCAACGAAGGCTCGGCCTCGGCCAGCGAGATCGTCGCCGGCGCGCTGCAGGACCACAAGCGCGCCACCATCATGGGCGCGCAGACCTTCGGCAAGGGCTCGGTGCAAACCGTGCGCCCGCTGCCCGCCGACACGGCGCTGAAGATCACCACCGCGCGCTACTACACGCCCAGCGGCCGCAGCATCCAGGCCAAGGGTATCGTGCCCGACATCTGGCTGGACGAAACCGCCGAAGGCAACGTCTACGCCGCGCTGCGCACGCGCGAGGCCGATCTCGAACGCCACCTGAGCGGCGCCGATGAGAAGAAGGATGCCGAACGCGAGCGCGCCCGCGAGGAAGCCCGCAAGAAGGTGGAAGAGCAACTCGCGCGCACGCGGGAACCGCTCAAGCCGCTGCCCGAGTTCGGCACGCCGGAAGACTTCCCGCTGCAGCAGGCGCTGAACCGCCTGCGCGGGCTGCCGGTGATGGCCAGCAAGACGGCCGCCGCCGACCAGCGCGCCGAGGCGCCCACCACGCCGGCCAAGTAAGCGCCGCGCACCGCCTCTCGCGAGCCCGCCACCCGGCGGGCTTCGTCTTTCTCGGAAGCCGCCCGATGAGCGTTCGCGACAGCCGCCTGGAGTACGAGCGACGCATGCACAGCGTCGTGGCCTACATCGACGCGCACCTCGCCGAGCCGCTGGACCTGCCGACCCTGGCGGCCGTGGCGCACTTCTCGCCCTTCCACTTCCACCGCCTGTTCCGCGCCTGGATGGGCGGCGAGACCTTGGGTGAGTACCTGCGGCGCCGGCGCGTCGAGAAGGCCGCGCTGCGGCTGCTGGCGCAGCGCGGCCTGACCGTGCTGGAAGCGGCGCTGGACGCCGGATTCGGCTCCGGCGAGGCCTTCGCGCGCGCCTTCCGGCAGCGCTTCGGCGCCTCGCCCACGACCTGGCGGACGCAGATGCGCAAGAACGGTCAGGCGCTGCGCAAGAACGATCAGGACGCGCTCGCGGCGGCGGCCGAGCATGGGGTCTCCCACCCCCCACCTGCGGAGACCCCGATGAACGTCATCCTGAAAGACCGCCCCGCCACCCGCGTGGCCTACCTGCGCTACACCGGCCCCTACGGCGACGCGGTGGGCCGGTTCTACGCCGAGCAGGTCCACCCATGGATGCAGCGGCATGGCCTGCTGGGCCGCGTGCGTTACGGCATCGCTCACGACGACCCGCACGTCACCGCGCCCGAGCAATGCCGCTACGATGCCTGCGCCGAACTGCCGCCCGATGCCCCCGTGTCGCCCACCCTGCTGACCACCACGCTGCCCGCCGGCCGCTACGCCACGCTGTCCTTCGAAGGCACGCCGGCCGAGGTGGACGCCGTCTGGCAGCGCCTGGTGCGCGAATGGCTGCCCGACAGCGGCCTGCAGCTGGGTGACGGCCCCTGCTTCGAACACTATCCGGTGGGCGCCCGCTACGATGCGCAGACCGGCGTGTTCGAGTGCGAGCTCTGCGTGTCGGTGCAAGCCCTGTGAGCCCGGCCTGAACGGCTGACGATGGACGACGCCCAGCTCCTGCGCTACGCCCGCCACCTGATGCTCGACGACATCGGCGTCGAGGGCCAGCGGCGGCTGCTGGACGCGCATGCGCTCGTCATCGGCGCCGGTGGATTGGGCTCCCCGGCGGCCATGTACCTGGCCACGGCGGGCGTGGGCCGGCTCACCGTGGTCGACCACGACACGGTGGACCTCACCAACCTGCAGCGCCAGATCGCTCACGCCACCTCGCGGCTGGGCCAGCCGAAGGCCGAGTCGGTGCGCGCCACGCTGAGCGCGCTGAACGCCGACGTGCAGTGCCGCGCCCTCGTGCGCCGCGCCGACGCGGCGCTGCTGGACGAACTGCTGCCGACGGTGGACGTGGTGCTGGACTGCTGCGACAACTTCCGCACCCGCCACGCCGTCAACGCCGCCTGCGTGAAGCACCGCAAGCCGCTGGTCAGCGGCGCGGCCATCGGCTGGGACGCGCAGATCGCGGTCTACGACAGCCGCGGCGCCGACACCCCCTGCTACGCCTGCCTGTTCCCGCCCGAAGCCGACTACGAAGACGTGGCCTGCTCGACGATGGGTGTCTTCGCGCCGCTGGTGGGCATCGTCGGCAGCGTGCAGGCCGCCGAGGCGCTGAAGCTGCTGATCGGCACCGGCGAGCCGCTGGCCGGCCGGCTGCTGATGCTGGACGCGCGGCGCATGGGCTGGGACTCGATTGCCGTGGTGCGCAGCCCGCAGTGCAGCGTCTGTGCCCCGGTTCGCGGTTAGAGTCCGGCGCGATGGAAAGCAAGAACCCCGCGCTCGCTGCGCGCAATTTCCGCAGCGCCCAGGAAGACGCCGCCCGCGCGGCGCCCAGCCTGTACGACGGCCCCGAAAGCGCCTACCGCCTGGCCTTCACCGACACCGCCTTCCTGCTGCGCGAAGAGCTGCGGCCGGTGCGCATGCAGCTGGAACTGCTCAAGCCCGAGCTGGTGCAGCAGGAACTGGGCATCGAGTCGACCATCGTCATCTTCGGCAGCGCCCGCGTCATGCCGCCCGAGGTCGCCACGGAGAACTTGGCCGCCGCCCGGCGCGGCGGCGATGCGCAGGCCGTCCGCCGCGCCGAGCAGGCCGTGGCGATGAGCCACTTCTACGAGGAAGCGCGCCGCTTCGCCGCCATCGTCACCACGCGTTCGCGCGAGCACGACACTCCGATCTACGTCGTCACCGGCGGCGGCCCCGGCATCATGGAAGCCGGCAACCGCGGTGCGCACGAAGTGGGGGGCAAGAGCATCGGCCTGAACATCGTGCTGCCGCACGAGCAGGCGCCCAACCCGTACATCACGCCGGCGCTGTGCTTCCAGTTCCACTACTTCGCCCTGCGCAAGATGCACTTCCTGATGCGCAGCATCGCGCTGGTGTGCTTCCCGGGCGGCTTCGGCACGCTGGACGAGCTCTTCGAGACCATGACGCTGGTGCAGACGGGCAAGAGCCGCAAGCGCCCCATCCTGCTCTTCGGGCGCGACTTCTGGAACCGCCTGATCGACTTCGACTACCTCGTGGAAACCGGCATGGTGAGCCCCGGCGACCTGGGCCTGTTCCACTTCGTCGAGACCGCCGAGGAGGCCTGGGAACGGCTGGCCGAACACTACGGCTTCGACCTGCCGCCCACCATCAGTGGCGCTTTCGCGGAAGACATGTGAGATGGGTGCCCCCGGCGTTTCGCTGATCGGCGCGCCCACCGACATCGGTGCCGGCGCGCGTGGCGCGAGCATGGGCCCGGAAGCCATGCGCGTGGCCGGCCTGACCGCCGCGTTGCTTGCCCACGGCGTGGACGTGGCCGACCGCGGCAACCTCGCCGGCCCGGCCAACCCCTGGCTGCCGCCGGTGGACGGCTACCGGCACCTGGACGAGGTGGTCGCCTGGAACCGCGCCGTGCACGAAGCCGTGCACGCCGAACTGGCCGCAGGCCGCCTGCCCATCCTGCTGGGCGGCGACCACTGCCTGGGCATCGGCAGCATCAGCGCCGTGGCGCGCCACTGCCGCGAGGCCGGCAAGAAGCTGCGCGTGCTGTGGCTGGACGCGCACGCCGACTTCAACACCAGCGTGCTCACGCCCAGCGGCAACCTCCACGGCATGCCCGTGGCCTGCCTCTGCGGGCACGGGCCGCGCTCGCTCATCGAGATCGGCGGCACCGTGCCGGCGCTGAACCCGAAGTGGGTGCGCCAGATCGGCATCCGCAGCGTCGACCCCGGCGAGAAGCGCTTCGTGCACGAGGTCGGCCTGGAAGTCTTCGACATGCGCTACATCGACGAGATGGGCATGCGCCACACCATGGAGCTGGCGCTGGCCACGCTGGACGACAAGACCCACCTGCACGTGAGCTTCGACGTCGACTTCCTCGACCCCGACATCGCCCCCGGCGTCGGCACCACCATTCCTGGCGGGCCCACCTACCGCGAAGCGCAGCTGTGCATGGAGATGATCGCCGACACCGGCCGTCTGGCCAGCCTGGACGTCATGGAGCTGAACCCGGCACTGGACGTGCGCAACAAGACGGCCATGCTCGCCGTCGACCTCATCGAAAGCCTCTTCGGCAAGAGCACGCTCATGCGGCAGTAGGCGGCGGCCCGGGCTGGGCCGCGCATTCCTCGAACACCCGAGCGCGGCAGTGCGCACATCGCTCGCCGTCCAGGCGCGGCACCAGGGCCGCGATGGCGCTGCGCTTGTCGGCGAACAGGTGGGCCGGCCCCAGCCTCTCCACGAAGCCGCTGCGCTGCCAGGCCGCCAGCACTTCGGGCCGCGGGCGGTGGAAGTACAGGCCACCGCCCCGTGCCACGCGCAGCGCACGCTCGCGCTCCCACAGCGCCACGCCGGCGGGGTCGAGGAAGTTCATGCTCTTGCTCATCACCAGCAGGTGGCGCGGCGCGTCATCGCCCTCGCGAAGGCTGCGCAGGGCATCGGCCACGTGCGCCTCGGCGCCGAACCACACCGGGCCTTCCATGCGCAGCAGCTTGAGCTGCGGACATTCCGGCGCGCCCGCCGCCAGCACCACGAAGGGCCGCTGCACGTCCGGCTCAGGCGGCGTGGCGAAGCCCATGCTGCGCACCGCCGGGTGGGCCGTGCGGTTCAGGTAGAGCACCAGCGAGGCCGCCACGCCCGCGAGCACGGCCACGGGCATCGGCAGCAGCACCGTGGCCACGGCGGTGCCGAAGGCGACGGCGGCCTCGGTGCGGTCCAGGCGCACCAGCTGGCGCCACTGCGGACGGTCCAGCAGCGTCCACGCCACCATCAGCAGCAGAGCGTCCACCACGGCCAGCGGCACGCGCGCCAGCAGCGGGCCGGCCAGCGCCACCAGCAGGACGACGAAGGCCGCGGCCATCACGCCCGCCAGCGGCGTGCGCGCGCCGGCATCCAGGTGCGGCATCGAGCGATTGATGGAGCCGCAGCCGACGAAGCCCTGGCACAGGCCGCCGGCCAGGTTGGCCAGGCCCTGGCCCAGGCACTCGCGGTTGACGTCCAGCGCCTGCCCGCTGCGCAGCGCCAGCGCCTTGGCCACGGCGATGCTCTGGCCCAGCGCGACGATGGTCAGCGCCAGCGCGGCGGTGCCCAGACGAGCGAAATCATGGCCTTCCATGGCCGGCGGCGCAAAGGACGGCAGCGCGGAAGGCAGCGCGCCGATGCTCGGCAGCGCCCAGCCGGCGGCCAGCGCCAGGCCGGTGCCGGCCAGCAGGGCCAGAAGCAGCCCGGGCCCGCGGCGCCAGCGCCAACGCAGCAGCACCGCCACCATGAGCGTGAGGCCGGCCACGGCGAGCCCCGGCCCGCGTGGCACGGCGTTCTCCCACAAGGCCCGCAGCGCGTGAACCGCGATCAGCACGGCCGCCCCGCCGGTGAAGCCCAGCAGCACGGAAGGCGAGATGAAGTGCGTCAGGGCGCCCAGGCGCAACAGCGCCAGCGCGAGCTGCAGCGCGCCCACCATGAGCGTGAGCACGAGGGCCAGCCGCAGGTACTCGGCGCTGCCGACGGCCGCCAGCGGCGCCAGCGAAGCGGCCAGCAGCAGCGAGACGGCATTGGTGGGCCCCGTCAGCACATGGCGGCTGGAACCGGCCAGCGCCGCCACCGCCGTCGGCACCACGGCCGCATACAGGCCCCAGGCCAGCGGCAGGCCGGCCAGGGCCGCATAGGCCACGCCCTGCGGCAACACCAGCACGGCCGCCAGCAGCGCGGCCTGCAGATCCGCGCGCAGCGTCGCGCCGTTCACTTCGGCCCCCCAGTCGAAGTGGCGACGCCAGCGGCCTTTCTGGGCGGGAGCGGTGGACATCGGCGCCGAGGGTAGCACCGGCGCCGGGCTAAGATGGACCCATGCTGCTCACCGGCCCCGTGGCCTTTCGGCGTGTCCTGATCCAGGCGCTTGCCGGTCTCCTGATCTGTTCGTCCGCAGGCGCGGCTTCGCCGCCCAAGGCGACGCCCGCGGCCCCGGCACCCGAGGCGGCGGCCAGCGCGGCCGAGCCCACCGTCACCAGCGCCGGCCAGCGCACCTACGAACGCACGCGGCCGCTGCTGCTGCAGGTGCGCACGCTGCTGAAGACGCAGGACAGCCAGGCCTCCGTGGGCTCGGGCTTCCTCGTCGACGACGGCAGCCTGCTCGTCACCAATTACCACGTCGTCAGTCAGTACGCGCTGCAGCCCAGCCGCTACCGGCTGGTCTACGCCAGCGTCGACGGCAAGCAGGGCGCGCTGCAGCTGCTGGCCTTCGACGTCGTGCACGACCTCGCCCTGCTCAAGCCCGTGGACAGCGCACCGCTGGCCGGCCGCGGCGCCGTGGCGCTGCGGCCTGCCGACGAACCCCTGGGCCGCGGCGCGCGCATCTTCTCGCTGGGCAACCCGCTGGACGTGGGCTTCGCTGTCGCCGAGGGCACCTACAACGGCCCCGTGGAGCGCAGCTTCCTGGAGACGCTGTTCTTCGGCGGCTCGCTGTCACCCGGCATGAGCGGCGGCCCGGCGCTGGACGAACGCGGCCGGCTGGTGGGCGTGAACGTGGCGGCGCGGCGCGACGGCGAACAGGTCAGCTTCCTGGTGCCGGCCGCGCCGGTGCGTGAACTCATCGCGCGCGGCAAGGCGGCCAAGCCCATCGTTGCGCCAGCCTGGCCCGAGATCACGCGCCAGCTGACGGAGCACCAGGCGGCCCTCACCGCGCGATTCCTCACGCTGCCCTGGCGCGGCGCCGGCCATCCGCGCTACGCGATCCCCGTGCCGGAGGAGGCCTTCATGCGCTGCTGGGGCCGCGGCTCCAACCAGAACGAGAAGGGCCTGCAGTTCGAGCGCAGCGACTGTGAAATGGACAGCCGCATCTTCGTCAACGGCTCGCTGCGCACCGGATTCCTCACCGTGCGGCACGAGGCCTACGACGGCAGCAAGCTCGGCGCCATCCGCTTCGCCGAGCGCTACAGCAGCAGCTTCCGCAACGAGTTCATGGGCCGCGACGACCGCTTCCGCACCGCGCCGCAGTGCATCGAGCGCCAGGTGGACGGCAAGGCCGCAGCCGGCGAGCGCAAGAGCGTGCCGCTGAAGGCGGTGATCTGCCTGCGCGCCTACAAGAAGCTGGAAGGACTGAACGACCTCTCGGTGCTGGTGGCCACGCTGGACGGCACGGTCATCGGCGTGCAGGGCCGGCTGGACGCCTTCGGGGTCAGCGCCGGCAGCGCTGAACGCCTGGCCCAGCACTACCTCGACGGTTTCGCCTGGGTCCCCACGGCCCCCGGCACGGCACGCTGATGGACACCCCCCGCCGGGCGCTGGTCGAACTGCACGAGCGCGACGGCCGCATCGGCCGCGTGGTGGACGTCTGGCGCTGGCCGCTGACGCTGGGCCGCGCAATGGACAACGACGTCGTCATCGACGACCCGCATGTCGCGCCGCACCATGCCACGCTGGCTCTCGCCGAAGACGGCCAGCTGCACCTGCAGCCGCAGCCCTCGCTGAGTGGCGTGCGTGTCAACGGCCAGCGTGTCGCCGGCGAGCTGCCGCTGCCGGCCGGTGGTGCCGAACTGCAGCTGGGCACCACGAAGCTGCGCCTGCGCCTGGCCGGCGAAGTGCTGGCCCCCGAAGTGCCGCTGCCCGCCGGCAGTGGCAGTGCGTGGCTGCCGCTCGCGCTGGGCCTGGCCACCTTCCTGCTGATGCTGGCGCAGCACTGGACGACGCTGGACCCGGGTGCCGACTACAACCAGTGGCTGCCCACGCTGATCGGCCTGCCGGCCGTGCTGGCCGGCTGGTGCGCGGCGTGGGCGCTGATGTCCAAGCTCTTCCAGCACCGCTTCGACTTCACCGGCCACCTGCGCATCGTGCTGCCCTGGCTGCTGGCCATGACGGTGGCCGAGATGCTGTGGCCGCTGGCCACCTCGGCCGTGGCCGCGCGTTCGCTGTGGATGCTGGCGTCGCCGCTGCAGGCGCTGATCGGCGTGCTGCTGCTGCGCGCCCACCTGCACCACGTGCTGCCCACGCACCGGCGCGCCGTGAACCTCACGCTGGTGGCGCTGGCGGTGGCCGGCGGCGGGCTGTCGCTGGCCGGCACCTGGCGCGCCACGCACAGCCTGAGCCCGGCGCCCTACATGAGCACGCTGCCCGTGCCCGCGCTGCGCCTGGCCGGCACCGCCCCCAGTGCGACGCTGGTGCAGGAGATCGGCCCGCTGGCCAAGGAACTGGCCGAGCGCGCGAAGCAGGCGCGGCAGGACGACGACGGGGGCGACGGCGAGGGCGACGAGTGAGCCGCCTGCGCATCGGCGTCTCGGCGCGGATCCACTACCCCGGCACGGCGGGCATGCCGGCGGGCGGCGTGTGGAGCAAGACCGTGCACTACCTGGAGCAGAGCGTGGCGCACTGGCTGCTGGCCGGCGGCGCGCTGCCGCTGATGGTGCCCGCGGTGGATGCCGAGAGCATCGTGCAGCGCAGCGACGTCGATCTGGACGACTACGCGCGCTCGCTCGACGGCCTGGTGCTGCAAGGCGGCAACGACGTGGCGCCCCAGGGCTATGGCGAGCAGCCGCTGCACCCCGACTGGCGTGGAGACCCCGTGCGCGACCGCTACGAGATGGACCTCATCCGCGCCTTCGTCGACGCCGGCAAGCCGGTGTTCGGCATCTGCCGCGGGCTGCAGTTGCTCAACGTCACCTTCGGCGGCACGCTGTGGCAGGACATCGCCACGCAGCATTCACCCGCGCAGCCGCACCGCGAGCTGGGCCGCTACGAGCACCACCACCACGCGGTGGATTTCGTTCCGGGCACGCACCTCGCGGCGCTGTTCCCCGGCGTGACGCAGGCCACCACCAACAGCATCCACCACCAGGGCATCAAGGACATCGCGCCGGGCTTCGTGGTGGAAGCGCGCTGTCCGGAGGACGGCGTGGTGGAAGCCATCCGGCGCGAAGGTGCAGGCTACGTGGCCGGCGTGCAGTGGCACCCCGAGTTCCACGAGCCCGGCCACCCGCACACGCTGGACGACCGGCCGATCCTGGCGGACTTCCTGGCCGCCTGCCAGGCTGCGCGTTAGCCCTCCCCCCGAACTGAGGGATCAGAAAGATTGACCCGCTCGGGCACCGCCATTAGGGTCGGGTCACCGCTCGCCTTTGGTACAAGAAAGTGCTTTGCAGGAGGGAGCGTGAGTTCTGGCTTCGCCGAAATCTCACGCCGGAGAAACTACAAGAAGCGACCAACCGGCAGGCTTGGCTTGTGCTGGAAGCGGTAAGTCTCACTCGTGTCCACCTACAAAGAACGGTAGAACCAGCATGAACACACGACCCGCTTCCACCCTCAACCCTTCCAACGTCGCCCTGCGGCTGGGTATGTGCGCGGCCGCCATGGCCGGCACCGCCGCAGTGACGACCGATGCCCACGCCGTGGTCGTCACCTTCAGCACGCCCATCGCCGTGCCGAACACCTTTTCAGGCGTCTACATCAACCTGCTGACGGGCGCGAACGGGGTCACCCCCGCAGCGGTCCCCGGCTGGGACTTCGGCCCCTGGGGCAGTTCCAACACGCTGAGCTTCTTCTTCCCGAGCACGCCGACCTCCAGCCACGGCGGGGTGGCCACGACGACGACGGGTCCGTACCTCGACCTGGCCCCCGGTTCGGTGATCTCCAGTGCGTCGACGTTCTCTGCCTCCACGTCCACGCTCCAGACGCTCGCATTTCAGTCGACCGGCACCCACACCATGGGTTTCCGCTTCTTCAACGAGTCCACGTCGGCCATCAACTATGGCTATCTGACGATCCAGACGACGGGTCCCCTGGGCTTCCCGGCAACGATCACCGGCTGGAGCTTCGAGAACAGCGGCGCCGCCATCACCGTGGTGCCTGAGCCGGGGACGGCGCTGATGCTGTCTCTGGGTGGCCTGGCCATCGGCGCGGCCAACTTGCGTCGCATGCGCCGTCAGCGCCGCGAGCAGGCCAGCTGAAGGCCCGAACGACGCTGATACAGCGTTTGCCGCGCCCGCACCGTCAATCTGGTGCGGGCGCGGTTTCATTTTTGCCGCAGCTTTGCGCGGCGGCCATGACCCCACAGGGCCCGGGCTCCCGGGAACCCCATGAGCGAATCGCTTGCTGAATCGCCTGGCGCAGCACTGGCCAGGAAGCTGTTGCTGATCGGCTGGGACGCCGCCGACTGGCAGATGATGCATCCGCTGATCGACAGCGGCCGCATGCCTCATCTGAAAGGCCTCGTCGAACGCGGCACCATCGGCAACCTGCAAACGCTGCAGCCGGTGCTGTCGCCCATCCTCTGGACATCGATCGCCACCGGCAAGCGCGCCTATCTGCATGGCGTGCATGGCTTCGTCGAACCCACGCCGGACGGCACCGCGTTGCGGCCCACCTCCAGCAGCACGCGCCAGTGCAAGGCGCTGTGGAACATCCTGGCCCAGTCGGGCAAGCGCTGCCAGGCCCTGAACTGGTACGCCAGCCACCCGGCCGAGGACATCAACGGCGTGTGCGTGTCGCAGCTCTTTCCCGTCGCGCCCGCATCATCCACGCCGCAGGCCTGGCCCAGCCAGCCCGACGCCGTCTTTCCGCCCGATCTCGCCGAAGACCTGGCCGAACTGCGCTTTCACCCCGGCGAGGTCACGGCGTCGATGCTGCAGCAGTTCATTCCTGCGGCTGCAGCGCTCGACCAGCGCGACCCCGAAGTGCGGCGCCTGCTCAGCGCGCTGGCCTGGCGTCTGGCGGAATGCATCTCGGTGCACGCGCTGACGACGGCCGTGATGGAAGAGCACGGGTGGGACTTCTGCACGGCCTACTACGACACCATCGACCGCATCGGCCACGACTTCATGGTCTTCCATCCGCCCCGCATGGACGTGGTGCGCCCCGATCTCCAGGCGCCGCTGCAGGGCGTGATGAATGCCATCTACGAGTTCCACGACCAGATGCTGGGCCGCTTGCTGGAACTCGCCGGGCCCGAAGCCCACGTCATGATCGTCTCGGACCACGGCTTCCTCAACGGTGCTTCGCGGCCCACCGGCCCGGTCAGCCCGGAGCAGTGGCACCGCAACCTGGGCATGTTCCTGCTGGCCGGCCCGGGCATCAGACAGGATGCGACGATCCCGGGTGCCACCCTGCTCGACATCACGCCCACGGTGCTGACGCTCTTCGGCTTGCCGGTCGGGGCCGACATGGAAGGCAAGGTGCTCGTGAACGCCTTCGAGCAGGCGCCCGTCATCCAGCGCATCGCGTCGTGGGAGGACGTGCCCGACCCCGTCTACGACGCCCGTGTGCGCGACACGGCCAACGACGATCCGGAGGCCGCCGCCGCGGCCATGCATCAGCTCGTCGAGCTCGGCTACATCGAAGCACCCGGCGAGGATGTCGAGCGCGACATCGTGCGGGCGCGCGCCGCGCAGAAGTTCAACCTGGCCTGCACCTGCATCGACGGCAAGCACCCGACACGCGCACTGGAACTGGCGCTGGAACTCGTGGCGCAGTTCCCGCTGGAACCGGCCTACCTGGTGTTTGCGGGCCAGGCCGCCATCTCCGCGCACGACGCCGCGGCGCTGGGCCAGGTCAACGAGACCTTGCAGCGCATGCAGCCGGAACACCCCCAGCTGGCGATGTTCCGCGCTTTCCAGTGCTGGCTGGGCAACGACGTGGCGGGCGCGCTGGAGAACTTCCAGCTCGCCGCGAAGCAGGGGCAGGACAACGCCTGGCTGCAATGCCGCATCGGCCGCGCCTACCTGCGGCTGCGCATGTGGCGGAAGGCCGAAGAGGCGTTTCGCAAGTCGCTGGCGCTGGAGAAGCACAACGCCGAAGCGCACTACGGCCTGAGCGTGGCCTTGCCGCGGCAGGGACAGCTGGAAGAAGGCGTGCAAAGCGGACTGCAGGCCATCGCGCTCGCGCACGATTTCCCGCTGGCGCACTTCCAGCTTGGTGCGGTGCTGTCGCGACTGGGCTGGTATGAACGTTCGCTGCAGGCTTTTGAACTGTGCCTGAGCATCCTGCCCAACTTCGCCATCGCGCACCGCTATGTTTCGCTGGTGGCGGCCAAGCTGGGCCAGCCGGAACGCTCGGCGCAGCACCGGGAGGCCGCCCGGCGCATCCTCGCCGAGGGCCTGCCCCAGCCGACCCTGGACTGAGCCCATGAAACCGGACTTCATCACCGTCGTCAGCGGCCTGCCGCGTTCGGGCACCTCGCTGATGATGCAGATGCTGCACGCCGGCGGCCTGCCCGCGTTGACCGACGGCCTGCGTCTTGCCGACGAAGACAATCGGCGCGGCTACTTCGAATACGAACCCGTCAAGCGCTTGCGCCTGGACAGGTCGTGGTTGCCGCAGGCGCGTGGTCAGGCCGTCAAGATCATCCACCTGCTGCTGCGCGAGCTGCTGCTCGACGGCACGCTGCAGTACCGCGTGGTCTTCATGCAGCGCCCCATGGCGGAGGTCATCGCCAGCCAGCAGCTCATGTTGCAGCGTGGGGGCAAGGCCGGCGCCGACCCCGTCGTCCTGGCGAAGGCCTTTGACAGCCAGCTCGCGCAGTTGCGGGCCTGGCTCGTGACCCAGCCCTGCATCGCCCTGCTGCCCGTGGCCTATCACCGCGTCATCGAGCAGCCGCAAGCCGTGGCCGAGGAACTCGCCGCCTTCCTGGGCCTGCCGCTGGACACCGCGGCGATGGTGCAGGCGGTGGACCCCACGCTACACCGACAGCGCGCGGCTGACGGCCCTTCCCGATAGCGACGCCGGCCGCGCGGACGCCTAGGGCGTGGCCGACGAGATGTCGTAGAGGTCGCGCTGCGGCGAGGCGCCTTCCTTGTAGACCACCTTGCGCCGCGCGAGGTCCAGCAGCAGGGCAACGCCGCGCGAGCGGTCCATCAGCAGCACCGAGCTGTTGTTGCGCGAGCGCTCTTCGAACTGGAACACCTTGCGGCCGGCCCCGTCGAACTCGGCCCAGGACCTCGTGCCGTCCTGGCGGTACTCGCCGACCCGGCGGCCGCCCTGGCTGGCGATCACCACCATCACGTTCAGTCCCGTCACTTCCGGGGCGGCGGCCGGCGCCGGCAGCGGGATGGGCGCCACGGACGGCGCGGGCGCGGGCTGGGCCATCGGCGCAGGCGCCGGTGCGGGTGCCGGGGCGGCCGCCATCGGCTGGACCGAAACGATGTCATAGAGCGGGCTGCGCTGCGTGCTGGCGTCGCTGTACATCACCTTGCGCGTGTGCAGGTCCAGCTGCAGGTTGACGCCGCGGCTGCGGTCGACCAGGTAGACCGACCAGTCGTCGCGCTGCACCTCGTCGAACCGGAACGCGGCGCGGCCGGTGTTGTCGAACTCCACCCACTGGCGGCCACCGGGCACGATGCGGAACACCGGGCCGCGCTGGCCGTTCTGGACGGTGGCCACGAGAACGACGTTGCGCCCGTTGACGACCGCCGGCTCGGCCGGGGCCGGGGCCGGCGGCGCGGCCTGGGCCATGCCCTGGCAGGCGTCGATGCCGCGCGACCAGTCGTTGTGCATGCGGATCTGGGCCTGGAAGCAGGCCACCGTCGCGTTCGCGTCCTGGGTACCCCGGCACAGGCGCTCCAGGTTGCCGGTCTGCCATTGCGTGTTGCCTTGCTGGTTCCAGGCCACGCGGCCTTGCACGGCCGAGGCGCAGGCGCGCTCGGCCGGCGTCAGCTGCGCCGACGCGGGGAGGGAGAGAAGAACACCCAGGGCGCCGGCCAGCAGCCGCCCCATCGGTGCGAACACCGTCGAACCCCAAGCCATGGCTGTCACCTTTCAAGCCCGGGAGGATGCGCCGGGGTGGCGCAGTGTAGGGGCGCGCCGCGCGCCGCGCACCTGCTTTCAGGTGCCCGAGACCCAGCGCTGCAGGCGCAGCGTCAGCACGAAGGCGATCACCGCCAGCACCGCGCCCATCGTCTGCCCGCCGCCGGCCAGCAACACGGCGTCCAGCACCGACATGCCGGCGATCAAGGTCACGACGGCACGCGGCACGTCGCCCGGCCCACGCCGGCGCAGGCGGCTCAGCGCGAAGATCAGCACGCCGAAGTACAGCGCCAGCAGTGGCCAGACCAGCGGCACGGCCGACGCCAGCACCGCGCCATAGGCCACCGGCAGCGCCAGAAAGGCCAGCGGCCACAGGCTGCCGACCCGTTCCAGATGCTCCTGCTTGGCGATGTACGTGAGCCCGATGAGGTGGCACAGCAGCGCGGCCGCCGCCAGCAGCACGGCCGCCGGCAGCACGGCCGCCAAACAGAAGCCTGCCGTGGTGACCACGCACACGCGGCACAGGCCCATGACCAGGGGGCTGAGCGGGTTGCCCTTGTGATGGGCGTTGTAGAGCACGATGGCCGCAGCCAGCGCCGCCGCGCTGACCAGCGCGCGCCAGTGCCAGGCCCCCGCCACGCCCACGCCGAGCGCGCCCGCGGCCATCAGGCCGTAGCCCCAGCCGAAGACCTCCGCCGCCGTGGCCCGCCCTGAGGGGATGGGCCGCTCGGGGCGGTGCCTGGCGTCGAAGGCGCGGTCGAAGGCGTCGTTGAGGAACATGCCGCCGATGTAGAAGGCCGACAGCGACAGCATCAGCAGCGGAATGCGCAGGTCGCCCAGCACGCCGCCGGCCAGCAGCGCGCCCACGAGCACGTTGCTCCACACCGTGGGCAGGTTGGAGATGCGGCCCAGTTGCAGGGCGGTGGCGAGTTTCATCGTGGGTCGAGTTCTGCGCGCACCCAGTCGAGTTCGCGCGCGATGGCGGCCTCCACCGGGCCGCTGCGGAAGGGTTCGGGCAGCACGGCCCAGGTGTAGGTTTCCACCTCCAGGTGGGCCGAGACGGCCTGCTGCCGCTGCAGCGCCAGCACCTCGCGGATGAAGGCCTGGGTGGAGGCGAAAGGCGCCAGCCGCTCCAGGAAGATGGGCACGTGGAAGTGCACGCGCCACTCCAGCGCGCCGCGGTCCTCGCCCAGCGACGCGAAGGCCTCGGGCAGGTCGCTGAAGCGGCGCAGGCCCTGCGGGCCGCGCTGCACCACCTGGTGCAGGTAGACGGGGTCGTCGAAGCGGCGCAGCGCGGCCAGCGCCTCGGCGTCCAGCGAGGGCAGGCGCAGGCCGGCGCTGATCTGCATCTTGGTGACGCGGATGCCGGCGTCACGCAACTGGCGGATGCACGCGGCGGCGTCCTCGAACTCCACCGCGGCGTGGCAGAGGTCCAGGCACAGGCCCAGGTGCAGGCGCAGCGCGGCGTGCGCGGCGTCGATGTCCAAGCCACTCAGTTCGGCCACCCGCTGCGCCGCAGCCTCGCTGTGCAGGTGCTGCGCGAAGAAGGCCACGGCTTCGTCGATGGTTTCGATGAAGCAGGCCGGCTCAGGCTCCAGCGCCAGCGTCACGGTGCGGCCGCTGCGCGCACTCAGGGCCACGAGATGGGCGACGTGGCGCAGCATCAGGTCGGCCATCGCCGCGGCATCGCCCGGGCCGCGCAGCGCCGCCTTGAAGGCTCCGGGCACGGTGCTGACGCTGCCTTGCAGTTCGGGCTCGTCCTCGGGCAGCAAGGCGGCCATGAGGTCCGCCGCCTGGTTGGTGTAGCGCAGCCGTTCCTCGTCGCGCCAGTCGGGCAGGTAGACCTCGTCCTTCACGCGCTGACCGTGGAAGGGGCCGTAGGGGAAGGCGTTGAGGGTGAAGACGTAGAGCCGCTCGCGCGCCAGGAAACCGAGGAACTCGGCCAGGACCGCGGGCTCGGCCAGTTCGGCCGCGGCGCGCGCCGACAGGCGCAGGCCGATGCCCAGCCGGCCCTCGGGCCGCAGCTGGTCACGCACTGCCAGCACATGGCGGCTGAAGTTGGCGCGCACCTCGGCCCAGCTCTCGCCGGGGTGGATGTTGCTGCAGTAGGTGAGGTGGGCGCCGCCGCCCAGCTTCACGCGCCCTGCTCCCGCTGCCGCAGCCAGGCCAGCGCGCGGCGGATCTCGTGCGTGTCCATCTGGTGCACTTCCTCGCCGGTGCCGATGTCGCGCAGCAGCGTGATCGTCAACTCGCCACCCAGGTGCTCGCGGAACTCCTCCAGTCCGCGCAGCAGCGCCCAGCGGCCCTGCGCGTCGCGCGACTCGAGGGCCGGGTGCCACAGGTGGAAGCCCAGCTTCTTCAGCAGCGCGTGCACGCGGTCCTCGCCGCCGGCGGGCAGCAGGCCCACCTGCACGGAGTAGCGGGCGTCCAGCGCCAGGCCGATGGCCACGGCCTCGCCATGCCGCAGCTCGTGGTGCGTCAGCGCCTCCAGCTTGTGCGCCGACCAGTGGCCGTAGTCCAGCGGGCGCGCGCTGCCGGTCTCGAAGGGGTCGCCACCGTGGCCGATCTGGCGCATGTGCAGCTCGGCGCAGCGGCGGATCATGCGGCGCATGGCCGCGGGCTCGCAGGCGCGCAGCGCGTCGGCGCTGGCCTCCAGCCAGTCGAAGAACATGCGGTCGCGGATCAGCGCCACCTTCACCGCCTCGGCGATGCCGGCGATCTTGTCGCGCGGGTGCAGCGTGCGCAGGAAGTCGGCGTCGTTGAGCACGGCGAAAGGCGGCGCGAAGGTACCCAGCAGGTTCTTCATGCCGAAGGCGTTGACGCCGTTCTTCACGCCCACGCCGGAGTCGTTCTGCGCCAGCACGGTGGTGGGCACGCGCACATGCCGGATGCCGCGGTGCGTGGTGGCAGCCACGTAGCCGATGAGGTCGAGGAAGGCGCCGCCGCCGATGCCCACCACGTAGGCGTGGCGGTCGATGCCCAGGTCCACCAGGCGCTGCTGCAGCTTGGGCACGAGGGAGGGATCGTTCTTCACCGGCTCGCCGCCGGGCACCGTCTCGGGGTGGCCGACCAGTTCCATCGCATCGGCGTGCACACCAGCATAACCCGCGATGTCATGCTCCAGCGACGGGAACGACGCCGCCACGTTGGCGTCGATGAAGACGACGAAACGGTGGCGCTTGGCTGGCTCGCGGCGCAGCAGCGTGTCGCGGAACACCGGGTTGTCGTGCGCGAACAGGTGCTCGGTGAAGTACACCGGGAACTCGTAGGGCACGGCGAAGGACTGCAGGTAGACGGCCGAGCGTTCGTCGTTGCGGTGCGGCAGGGGCTGGACCAGGGCACTCATGATGTTCGCTTCACTTGTTCATCACGGCTTCGAGCGGGGCCGGCGCGGCTTCGTCCACGCGCGGGTTCTGGCCGCGCAGCACCGAGTTGCCTTCGAAAAGTTCGCGCTGGTCGATGCGCTCGGGCTCGGTCCAGTGGCTCTCGGCGATCTGGCCGCTCTGGCCGTAGACCGCCAGGGCGTTGCCATAGCAGGTGGCCTGCACGTGATGCTGCGCGATGCCACGCTGCAGCATCAGCCCGGCCGTCTTGGGCACGGCCAGGGGGTCGCTCACGCCCCAGTCGGCGCTGGAGTTGATGAAGATGCGCTCGCTGCCGTACTGGCGCACGATCTCCACCATGCGCTCGTTGCCCATCTTGGTCTGCGGGTAGAGCGTGAAGCCGGCCCAGAAGCCGCGATCCAGCACGTCGCGCACGGTTTCTTCGTTGTTGTGGTCGATGACCACCTTGGACGGATGCACGCCCATCTCGAGCGCCACTTCCATGCTGCGGATGGTGCCGGCCTTCTTGTCGCGGTGCGGCGTGTGCACCATCACCACCATGTCCAGTTCCTTGGCCAGCTGCAGCTGCGCGCGGTAGTAGCGGTCTTCCAGCGCCGTCTGGTCGTCGTAGCCGATCTCGCCCACCGCCACCACGCCCTCCTTCGAAAGGTAGCGCGGCAGGATGTCCATCACCGCTTCGGCCAGCGCCTCGTTGTTGGCTTCCTTGCTGTTCAGGCCGATGGTGCAGTAGTGGCGAATGCCGAACTGCGAGGCGCGGAATCGCTCCCAGCCCACCAGGCTGCTGAGGTAGTCGATGAAGCTGCCGACGTTCGTGCGCGGCTGGCCGAGCCAGAACGCGGGCTCGATGACGGCGACGACGCCGGCGGCCTTCATGCGCTCGTAGTCGTCGGTGGTGCGCGACGACATGTGGATGTGGGGGTCGATGGTGCGCATGGTGTTTCCTTCCCTTCGCAGACTCATTCGTTGAAATGGCTCAGCGTCGCCCAGCCGATGCCCTGGTCGGCCACGCGCCGGGCCCAAGCCGCGTACCGTTCATGCAGGGCACGTGCCTCGTCGCCCGGCGCCTCGCGCAGCGCCAGCAGCGCCGCCGCACGCTCCGGCGCCGTGCCGGTGTCCAGCACGCGGGCCAGGTCCTGCAACAGCACGCCGCTGGCGGCGAACGGGCCGATGCAACGCCACAGCTCCGGGCTGATGCTGCGCTTCGCGGCCCAGCGCTCGTGCGCGTAGTCGCTCAACATGCGGGCCAGCGCCGGGTTGGCGCGTGCGTCCAGGCCCTGCACGGGGTGCAGCGCGCTGCCAACGAACAGCGTCTTCAGCACCATCTGGTTCCAGGCCTCGTCGGGCAGCTGCTCGGCGGCATACGGGCTGTGGTGCGCCACGGCCTCGAAGACCACCTTCATGTTCGAGCGTACGCCCTCGGCGGCCCGTGCACGGTGACGAGAAGCATCCGGGTACAGCGGCAGGCCCAGGTAGAAGGCAACGAGTTCATCGACGTCGGCCGTGGCGCAGAGCTGGTCCAGGCGCGCGGCGAAGGCTTCACCCTCGCCGCCCGTGGCCAGCAGCAGCACGATGCGCGCGGCCTGGTCCACGGTCCAGTCTGCAGGGTCCCAGCCGGTGCGCGCCGCCTGGGCGGCTGCGAGCTCGTCGGCCGACAGCCCCAGCGGCGCCTTGCCGCAGCGGCGCGCCACGAGGCTGATGTCACGGTAGAGGTCGCGGTTCGTCTCGCGCTCGCCACGGCCACCTTCCAGCCGGGCCGCAGCTTCGCGAAGCCACGCCGCGGCATCGGCCGGCAGGCGCGCTTCCAGCCACTGGCGCAGCAGCGCGACGGGCGTCATGCGGCCGCTCCGAACAGGTGGTCCAGCAGCAGGCCCTTCACCGCGGCCGCGGGCACGGGCCCGGGCGGCACGAGATCGGGCCGGCTGCTGATGAACAGCGGCCCTTCGTCGGCATCGTCCGTGGGCCGGCCGTGCGAGCCCTTGACGATGCGGGCGTCCAGCCCGATCACGTCCATCACGTAGCGCATGCCCAGCAGTTTCTGCGCGAGGCGCATGGCGACCCTCATCTTGGGGAAGGAGAGCGCGGGATCGAGCAACAGTTCCGCGGGGTCGTACCCCGGTTTGCGGTGGATGTCGACCGTGCGCGCGAAATCGGGCGCCTTGTCGTCTTCGAGGAAGTGGTAGTAGGTGAACCAGCTGTCGGCCTTCGACACGGCCACCAGTTCGCCCGAGCGCGCATGGTCCAGGCCCGCGGCGCGCAGGCCGTCGGCGTCCAGCACCGTCTCCACACCCGGCAGCGCCCGCAGGCAGGCCGCCACTTCGGGCAGCAGTTCGGGGCGTGCGACGTAGACATGCGCCAGCTGGTGGTCGGCCACCGCGAAGGCCTCGGAAGCGCCGGCGTCCAGCAGTTCCAGCCCGCGCTCGGTGCGCACCTTCAGCCAGCCGGCCTGGCGCAGCGTGCGGTTGATGTGCACGGGCCGCGTGACCTCGGTGATGCCGTACTCCGACAGCACCACCACCTGCGCGCCGGTCTGCTTGGCATGTTCGAGGATGGGCGCGCAGGCCGCGTCCACCGCGGCCACCTGCGCCGGGATGGCGGCGTGGTTCGGGCCGAAGCGCTGCAGGTCGTAGTCGAGGTGCGGCAGGTAGACCAGCGTGAGCGTGGGCTTCTTCTGCTGCAGCACCTGCATCGTGCAGTCGGCGATCCACTGCGTGGAAGCGATGCCGGCGCCCGGGCCCCAGAACTGGAACAGCGGGAAGGTGCCGAGCCGACCCTGCAGTTCGTCACGCAGTCCGGCGGGATGCGTGTGGATGTCGGGCATCTTGCGCCCGTCGGCCAGGTACTGCGGCCGCGGCGTCACTGCGAAGTCCACACTGGCGTACATGTTGTACCACCAGAAGAGCTTGGCGCAAGTGAACGAGGGGTCGCGGCGCTTCGCGGCTTCCCACACCTTCTCGCCCTGCACGAGCTGGTTCGACTGGCGCCACAGCCACACTTCGGAAAGCTCGCGGAAGTACCAGCCGTTGGCCACGATGCCGTGGTCACGCGGCGGCAGGCCGGTGAGCATGGTGGACTGCACGGTGGTGGTCACCGCGGGCAGCACCGTGCTCAAGGGCCGCACGGCACCGGACTGCGCCAGCGCCTGCAGATGGGGCGCGTGCTTCAGCAGCGACGGCGTGAGACCGACGACATCCAGGACGATGGTGGGGGTCATGGCCCGCACCACCTGGCGCTTGCGATGGCTGCCCGGTGCGCTGCGTGGCGGCCTGGCAGTCGCCGGCCCGGCGAGAATGATTTCATGGGGGATCCAAGGCCCGGACCAGAACCTCGAAACGAGTGTAGCGGCGCCCCCCCGGCTGGGGCATGCTGCGCCTCGGGGGGTTCGGCAGCCGCTTGCGTGACAGTCCGCACGACACCCGCAGCCGCGCCGCCCGCAGGCCCTCGGCCCGCCCCCTTGTCCTGGAGCCCCGACCCGTGAAAACCGCCCTGCGCTGGTGCCTGTTCAGCGCGCTGCTGCTCGCCTTCATCCTGGTGCCTTTCGTGGTGCTGGAAGATGCCGCCAACGCCTACGTGGAAGCCACCTTGCGGCCAGGCCAGTCGCTGGGGCTGGTGACCGTGGCGGTGGTCGGCTTTCTGCTGCTGGACATCGTGTTGCCCATTCCGTCGAGCTTCGTGCTGGCCACGGCCGGCTTCCTGCTCGGCGGCGCGGTGGGCACGGCCGTGTGCTTCCTGGGCCTGAGCTGCGCTTCGCTCGTGGGCTACGCGCTGGGGCGCTTCGCCGGCGAGCCGGTGGCTGCGCGCATCGTCGGCGCGGCGCCGCTGGCCCGCTTCCGTGAACTGTCGGCCCGCCATGGCGACTGGCTGCTGGTGGCCTTCAGGGCCCTGCCCGTGCTGGCCGAAGCCACCACGCTGCTGGCGGGCATGGCGCGCATGCCGCTGCCGCGCTTCTTGCTGCTGGTGTCGCTGGGCAACGCCGTCGTGGCGGCCCTGTACGCGTGGATCGGTGCGCTGTCGGCCGGTCAGTCCAGCTTCCTCATCGCCAGCGTGGCCGCGATGCTGCTGCCCGTGCTGCTGATGGCGGTGTCGCGGCGCTTCATCGGCGGGGCCACCGCGGGCGCCAGCGCCCCCTGAACGCCGCCGCGCGGTCCACCGCCACGCCGGCCAGGCTGAGCAGCAGCGCCAGGGCCAGCAGCGTGCGGTCGGGCTGCGGCTGCCCGGCAAGCGGCGGTGGCGTGCGCGGCGACCGCTGCGCGTCCCAGGCTTGCACCCAGCCGGCCTGCCGCCAGGCTTCGAGCTCGGCGGCCACGCCGGACTGCGCCGACTCGTCGGGCGCACGGCGCAGCACGGGCCAGCTGCGTGGGCCCTGCGGCGTGCCCAGGCGCACGGTGTAGAGCCCCGGGCCGGCTTCCGGCAACGGCGCGCGCAGGCGGCCCGGCACCGCCGCCTGCGGCACGGTGGCGGGCCCGGGCCCGGCCGGCGTGTCGATGGCCAGCGTGAGGCCCGGCGCCAGCTCGCCATCGATCTCGACCGCCATCGATGGCCCCTCGCCCGCCACAGAGAAGGTCCACGGCCCCACGGCCGCGCCAGCCGCCCAGGACGCCAGGCCACCGGCCCAGCGTGGCCACTCGGACCAGGCGGCCCAGCGCGGCGACCAGGCGCCCAGTCCCGTGGCCAGCGCGGCCACGCGGCCCCGGCCCAGCGGCCAGGCGGCCAGCAGCGCATCGCCGCGCACCGATTGCAGCACCACCGTGGCCCCGGGCTGGGCCCGCGTGGCAGCGTGGGCGGCCACCGCCGGCCAGGCGGCGAAGCGCCCGGGCTCGAAGGGCAGCGCGGCCACCTGCTGCACGGCGATGTCGCCGCGCTCGACACGCGCCCGCCGGCGTTCCAGGCCGCGCTGCATCACCTGCGGCAGCTCCGCGGCCTCGGCCACGCGCAACACGGTCCCGCGCGCGTCGCCGAAGAGGCGCTGCAGCGACGCCACGTCGGCATCGGGGCCGACGGCCAGGGCCACGGTCTCGATGCGCGAACGGGCCAGCCGGGCACGCAGCGCCGGCAAGGCGGCCGCCTCGGTGAAGCCGTCGGTCACCAGCACCAGCAAGCGACGCGCCGCTGGCGCGCGTTCCAGTTCGCCGAGGGCCGTCTCCAGCGCCGGCGCCAGCTTCGTGCCGCCGGCCGGCTGCACCGGCCACTCGCGTTCGAGGGCCGCCAGGCCGGCCGCAGCGGGCCCGACGGGCAGCAGCACCCGCGGCTCGATGTCGAAGGCCAGCAGCCCCAGCAGGTCGCGCGGGCCGAGGCCGCGCGCGGTCTCGACGACGGCGCGCTGCGCCATGGCGAAGCGGTCCACGCCACCGCTGCCCTGGCCCATGCTGCCGCTCTTGTCGACGGCAAACAACACGGCAGCGCGCTCGTCGTCCGCGGCCGGCTCGGCGTGCAACGGCAGCAGCGCTTCCAGCGGCGAGCCGCGGTAGCCGCCGCGCGCGTAGCTGCGCTCACCGCCCAGCACGACGAGGCCGATGCCGCGCTCGCGCACCGCGCGGCCCAGCGCCTGCCAGAAGCGCGGCGAGGCGTCGGTGGCGGCCACGTCGTCCAGCACCACGCCGTCCACGCCCTCCAGGGTCGCGGTCTCGGCGTCCAGCTGCGACGCCGGCACGCTGCGCAGCGGCCAGCCACCGGCCGCGAGGCTGCGGGCGAACACGCCCGGCGAGCCCTGGGCGACGAGCAGCCGCGCCGCGCCTGCCACCTCGACCACGGCAGCGTCGGTGCGGCGGTCCAGCACGGCGCCGCTCGCGGTGTCCTCCAGCACCAGGTCCACGACCACCGCGCCACCGCGGAAGGCGTCGAACGCCAGGGTGGCCGCGCCGTCCTGCACGGCAGCCACCATCTCCTGCGTCGCGCCGCCGGCCGCTCGCGCAAGGCCGCGCACACGCCAGGGCGCGGGCCGTTCGCCCTGCACCGCCACGCGCAGGCTGAAGGCACCGCCGCCGCTGGCTCGCGCGGGCGCCAGCACCACACCCAGCTGCGCCGGCGGCGCCGGGCGCCCCAGCGCACGCCAGTGCACGGGCAGGCCGGCGTCCTGCAGCGCGCGCAAAGCGCTCGCGGCGTCGCCTTCGGTGGCGTGGGCGTCGGAAACCACGGCCACGCCGGCCAGGGGCGCCTGCGCATGGCGCGCCAGCGCCGCCTGCAGGGCGGCCTCCAGGTTCGTGCGGCCGGTGTCCGGCGCGGGCTCACCCGCGGTGGCGGCACTGGCGGCGAAGGCCAGGTGGTCCACCTGCGCGGCGCCGAGGGCGGCGGTGATCTCGGTCACCGCGGCGTCGGTGTCGCTGCGCGGCATGCTCTGCGAACGGTCGACCAGCACCAGCCAGCGCGGCCGGCCTCGCGGGTCCAGCGCCGACACGCCGGCCAGCGCCGCCACCAGCAGCGCCAGCGCGAGGGCCTGCAGCGCCAGCGCCCAGGCGGTGCGGCGACGCAGGCCTGTCACCGTGGCAGCTCCGCGAAACCCACGGCCGCATCGCGCCAGCGCCGCGCCAGGGTCACCACTTCCCACACCAGCAGCAGCAGCGCCGGCCACAGCAGCCATGGCGTGCCGTCGGCCTGGGCGGAGGCGGGCGTGGTGGCAGACGATTCTGCGGTGGGCACGGCGCCAGGCACCACGCGTGCGGCGGCCGTGCCACGGTCGAGCAGGGCCACCGGGTCCAGCAGCGAGCGGCCCATCAGCTGTTCGGCGGCGAAGTCCAGCAGCAGCGGCAGATCAGGCCCCAGGCTGGCGGCATCGAGCGCCATGTCCAGCACCGGCTGCGGCCCGCCGCGCAGCACCATCAAGGCCTGCCCGTCGGCTGCCAGCAGCACGCGGGCGTCCGTCGAAAGCACTGGCCTGGCCGTCACCCGCAGACGCTCGGGCGCCAACGGCACCTGGCGCGCGGCAGGCAGCTCGGCCGCCCATTGGAGCGTGCCACTCACCGGCGTCGGCAGCTGATCGCCCAACCAACGCAGCACAGGCACGGCCGCGCTGGCGCTGCCGCAGGCGACCTGCATCCGCTCGCCCGTCGGCACCTCGGCCAGGCCCGGGTGCGCCGCAAGGGCCGCGCGCAGGG
>CAZBUU010000009.1:0-3212 GCA_964495125.1 uncultured Rubrivivax sp. | reverse complement strand
TCGCCCGTCGGCACCTCGGCCAGGCCCGGGTGCGCCGCAAGGGCCGCGCGCAGGGCCGGCGGGCAGGCGGCGTCCACGCGCACGGGCAGCGGGGTGAAGGCCGTCAGATCCAGCGCCGCCTCGTCGTCCTCGGGCAAGGCATCGCCCGGTGTCAGCCGCAGCTGCAGGCGGCCGGCCCGGGGCAGGCGCAGCTGCCGCGTTTCCGTCGCGCCGGCGGCCAGGCTGATGCTCAGGCGCTGCGCCGCGCCGCCAACGCCCGCGACGAGCAGCTCGCGCGACTCCGCGCTGTCGCCGCCGTTCGTGAGGCGCACGCGCAGGTCGACGAAGGCGGCGTCGCCTTCAGGCCGCCGCGCCGCCACGCTCGTGATGCCGACGTTGCGCGTGACGCTGCCGACCCGCAGCACACGCGCGGGCCGCTGTCCGCCGGGCCAGACCTGCGTGGCGCTGTGGGTGCCGTCGGTCACCAGCCAGTGCATGCGGTCGGCCTTCAGCAGCGCGGCCGGCGGTGGCGCCGGCGGCGCACTGGCCGCCGAGGGCGAATCGCCGGCCGCGCGCGAACGCCAGGGGGCCGACAGCATGCGCCATTCCACTTCGGCCCCGGGCAGGGCGGCCAGTGCGGTGCGCGCCTGCGCCAGGCCGAGCGCGAGCCGCGTGCCACCCACTTCACGCGTCAGCATGCTGGGAGCGTCGTCCACCCAGAGCGTGATGCGCGTCTGCGGCAGCGGCCACTGCGGGCCGGCCAGTGCCAGCGCCAGCAGCGCGGCCAGCAGGGCGCGGCGACGCCAGGCGGGGTCGGGTGGCTGCCGGGCGCCTTCGGCCGGCCACTCGGCCGGCGCGGCACGCCACATCGCCGCACGCGCCACGGGCACGGCGGCGCGCGGCCGGCCGCCGCGGTGCAGCCAGCGGATCACCGGGGCCAGCAGCAGCCCCAGCAGCCAGGCCGGTGCGGCGAAGCTCAGCAATGCCGGCGCGCGTGGACCAGGTGCCGCAGCAGCGTCGGCTGCCAGGCTGCTGCCACGTCCCAGTCGGTGAAGGCCGCGCCACGCTGCAGGCAGAAACGGCGCAGCCGCAAGGTGGCGGCCACGCGCGCGGCAGCGGCCTGCACGGCGGCACCGGCGCCCTGAACGGGCACGCGCTCGCCGCTCTCCACGTCCACCACCTCCAGCTCGCCGCGCGCGGCGGGCAGCCGCGTGTCGGCAGCATCGCGCAGCTGCAGCACGTGCAGCGCGGTGCAACGCGGCAGCAGTGCGGAGAGGTCGCGCCGCATCTCGGCATCGGCCAGGAAATCGGCGATGACGAACAGTGACGACGCGCCCTGCACGTGGCGCACGCAGGCCGCCAGCGACGAGCGCTCGCCCTGCGGCCGGGGCTCCAGCGCCACCAGCTGCCGGGCGATGGCCGCGTAGTGCGCGGCGCCGCGGCCGGGCGGCGTCTCGGCCAGCACGCGCTCGCCGAAGGCCAGCAGGCCGACGCGGTGCCCCAGCTGCAGCAGCGCCCAGGCCATGGCGGCTGCGCCGGCACGCGCAGCCTGCCACTTGGCGCCGTGGTTCGTGGCCATGGACGAACTGGCGTCGACGATCAGCGTCCAGTCGGCGACGGTCTCGGCCTCGAAGCGGCGCACGACGGGCGTGCGGCGGCGCGCGGTCTGGCGCCAGTCGATGTGGCGCACTTCGTCGCCGGGGGCGTAGTCGCGGTGGTCCAGGTGCTGCAGGCCGGCACCTTCACGCCCGTTGACGACGCGCGAACCCGCGCTGCGCGGCTGGCGCTCCACCAGCAGCTGTGCGGCCGCCGAGGCGAAGGCCTGCAGCTCGGCCTCGCGGGGCAGCACGCCCGGCGCGGCCGCCGGCTTCAGAGCCGCGCGCGCCATGCGTCGAGCAGGGACGCCAGTGTGCGGCCCAGGTCCTCGCCGTCGAGTTCGCTTTCCATGCGCAACAGCACGCGGTGGCGCAGCACCGGCAGCGCCACGGCCGCGAGGTCGGCCACGTCCACGTGCGCGCGGCCTTCCATCAGCGCACGCACGCGCGCCGCCCGCACCACGGCCTGCAAGGCGCGCGGGCTGGCGCCGTAGCGCAGGTGGCGGCGGGCGTCGGCGGCATTCGCGTCGGGCTGCGTGGCGAGCACGAGGTCCACCGCCGCGTCCTTCACGCGTTCGCCCAGCAGCACCGTGCGCGCCAGCGCGGTGACGCGCTTCACGTCCTCGGGCGTGGCCACGGCGGCCAGCGTGTCCGAAGGTTCGGCGTCCAGCGACACCTCCAGCATCGCCCGCAGCGCCGCGCGCTCGGGGAAGGCCACGTTCAGCTTGAAGAGGAAGCGGTCGAGCTGCGCTTCGGGCAGCGGGTAGGTGCCTTCCAGCTCGATGGGGTTCTGCGTGGCCAGCACGGTGAAGGGCGCGGGCAGCGGGTGCGACACGCCGCCCTGCGTGACCTGATGCTCCTGCATGGCCTCCAGCAGCGCGGCCTGCGTGCGCGGCGTGGCGCGATTGATCTCGTCCACCAGCAGCAGCTGCGTGAACACCGGGCCGGGGCGGAACTCGAAGCGCGAGGCGCCGCCGGCGTCGGTGACGAAGACCTCGGCGCCGGTGACATCGGCCGGCATCAGGTCGGGTGTGCACTGCACGCGAGAACTCTGCAGGCCCAGCGCGGCGGCCAGGGCCTTGGCCAGGTGGGTCTTGCCGAGGCCGGGCAGGCCTTCGATCAGCACATGGCCGCCCGCGAACACCGCGGTGACGAGGCCGGTGACGAGTTCGTCCTGGCCGACGATGACGCGCGACAACGCAGCGCGCAGGTCCTGCAGCAGACGGTGGGCGGCGGCGTAGTCGGTGTCGTTCATCGTTGGGCCTGGCGCCAGGCCTGGACGTAGCGGGCCTGCGCAGGGCTCAGCGTGGCATGGGCGGTGGCGGTGGGGGGCATGGCGGGGGCGGCATCGGGCAAGGGGGCGGCGAGCGGCGCGTCGGCCGTGTCGGCATAGCGGCCGGCACGTCCATCGTCCGACATCGTCTCACTCCGCTGGCCGGCCGGCACTACTCGCCTGTGCAAAGTGCCCGCTGCCGGCGCTGCGCGCGTGGCGCCGGGGCCGCGCGCGTCGCGGCTGTCGCCGGCGTCGCGCCCTTCGGTGGCACCGCTCAGGGCGGCGGCCACGGCGGTGCCGCCGGCGGAACGCGCTGCATCGTCGACGCTGGCGTCGGCCGGCCGTTCAGGCCCGCCCGGCCGCGG
>CAZBUU010000008.1:0-39036 GCA_964495125.1 uncultured Rubrivivax sp. | reverse complement strand
TCGCCGATGGCGTCCAGGATCTTGTGCTTCACGAACTCGTCGTCGTAGCGCAGGCCGTCGCTGTTGAGCACGCGGTAGTCGTCGATGACGATCACGTTGTCCATGTTGCCGCCCAGGCCCAGGCCGCGCGTGCGCATCATCTCCACGTCCTTGGTGAAGCCGAAGGTGCGCGCGCGGGCGATGTCGCGCTTGTACTGGCCACTGCCGAAGTCGAATTCCACGCGTCGGCCGGTGGCGTCCACGGCCGGGTGGTTGAACTCGATCTCGAAGCTGAGCTTGTAGCCGTGGAAGGGTTCCAGGCGCGCCCACTTCAGGTTGGCGCCCTCCCCTTCGCGCACCTCCACCGGCTTGAGCACGCGCAGGAAGCGCCGGGGCGCGTCCTGCTGTTCGATGCCGGCGCTCTGCAGCAGGAACACGAAGCTGGCGGCGCTGCCGTCCAGGATGGGCACCTCTTCGGCCGTGATCTCGATGACGAGATTGTCCAGGCCGAGGCCGGCGCAGGCCGACATCAGGTGCTCGATGGTCTGCACCTTGGGCGCGCCGGGGTCGCCACCGGGGCTGATGGTGCTGGCCATGCGCGTGTCGGAGACGGCCGTGGCCGAGACCGGGATGTCCACCGGCGCGGGCAGGTCGGTACGCCGGAAGACGATGCCGGTGTCCGGCGGCGCCGGACGCAGCGTGAGCTCGACCTTCTGGCCGCTGTGCACGCCGACGCCGACGGCACGGGTGATGGATTTCAGCGTGCGTTGGCGGATCATGGACCTATTGTCCCGCAGCCCGCATTCGCCTGCGGCAATGCAGGCGCATCGCTCTCGTCCTTGAGCCCCACGCCGGTGGCGCCCAGCCGCCGGGCGGCCGCCAGCAGCCAGGCGAGCTTGTGCGCGGCCAGTTCGAAGGACAGTCCGGCCGGCCGGATGTTGGACACGCAGTTGCGCTCGGCATCGCTGCGGCCGCGCGCGGGCGCCCAGGTGAGGTAGGCGCCCAGGCTGTCGGGCGACGACAGCCCCGGCCGCTCGCCGATCAGCACCAGCACCGCACGCGCCTGCAGCGCCGCGCCGGCTTCGTCGCCCAGGGCCACGCGGCATTGCCGCACCACCACCACCGGGCCCAGGCGCAGGCCCCCGGCCTCCAGAAGCGGGCGCAGCGCCAGCAGCAAGGGCAGCCCGTGCGCCTGCAGGGCGCGCGCCGACAGGCCGTCGCCCGCCACCACGGCCAGGTCGCAGCCACCGGCCGCCGCGGCCGCCAGCCGGGCCGCGCTCTCGGACGACAGGCGCCGCCCCAGGTCGGGCCGGCGCAGGTAGGTGGCGCGGTCAATGGCGGCGCTGTCGGCCGGCAGGGCCTCGAAGCCGTGCGCGGCCAGGTCACGCAGCAGCGCCTGCGCATCCAGCGGCAGGTGCACGGCGTCGCGCGCCTGGGCGTGGGCCACGCCGAAGCGCAGCCACTCGGCCGTGGGCAGGCTCACGCCGCTGCGGCCGAGCGCGATGCGCGCGGCGGTGAAGCTGCGCAGGCCGTCCCAGGGATCGGGTGCGCTCATCGCGAGGACAGGTCTTCCAGCAGCGCATGCCGCGCCGGGGCCGGCAGCAGGCCGCCCTGCGCGTCGGTGATGCCCACGCGGGCCAGCCAGGCTTCGAACTCCGGCGCATGCCGCAGGCCGAGCAGGCGGCGCAGCACGGCGGCGTCGTGGAAGCTGGTGCTCTGGTAGTTCAGCATGATGTCGTCGGCCCCGGGCACGCCCATGATGAAGGTGACGCCGGCGGCGCCGAGCAGCGTCATCAGCGTGTCCATGTCGTCGGCGTCGGCCTCGGCGTGGTTGGTGTAGCAGATGTCGCAGCCCATCGGCAGGCCCAGCAGCTTGCCGCAGAAGTGGTCTTCCAGCCCGGCGCGCACGATCTGCCGGCCGTCGAACAGGTACTCGGGGCCGATGAAGCCGACCACGGTGTTCACCAGCAGCGGCCGGAAGGCGCGGGCCACCGCGTAGGCGCGCGCCTCCATCGTCTGCTGGTCCAGGCCATGGTGGGCGCCCGCCGAGAGCGCCGAGCCCTGCCCCGTTTCGAAGTACATGACGTGCTCGCCGACCGTGCCCCGCCGCAGCGACAGCGCCGCGTCGCGGGCTTCGCGCAGCAGCGCCAGCGTGATGCCGAAGCCGGCGTTGGCCTTCTCGCTGCCGGCGATGGACTGGAACACCAGGTCCACCGGCAGCCCGCCTTCGATCAGCCGCAGCGTGTTCGTCACGTGCGTCAGCACGCAGGCCTGGGTGGGGATGGCGTGGCGCTGGATGACGCCGTCCAGCAGGCGCAGCAAGGTGGCCATCCCGGCCAGGCTGTCGCTGGCGGGGTTGATGCCGATGACGGCATCGCCGCAGCCGTACATCAGCCCGTCCAGGATGCTGGCGGCGATGCCGCGGGCGTCGTCCGTGGGGTGGTTGGGCTGCAGGCGCACGGCCAGCCGGCCGGGCAGGCCCAGGGTGTTGCGGAAGGCCGTGGTGACGCGGCACTTCGCCGCCACCAGCAGCAGGTCCTGCACGCGCATGAGCTTGCTCACTGCGGCCGCCATCTCGGGCGTGAGGCCGGGCGCCAGCGCGGCCAGCGTGGCGCTGCTGGCGGCGTCGGAGAGCAGCCAGTCGCGGAAGGCGCCGACGGTGAGATGCGCCACTGGCGCGAAGGCCGCGGCGTCATGGCTGTCGACGATGAGCCGGGTGACCTCGTCGTCCTCGTAGGGCACCAGGGCTTCGTTCAGGAACGTGGCCAGCGGCAGGTCGGCCAGCGCCAGCCGGGCCGCCATGCGCTCCTCGGCGGTGGCGGCGGCCACGCCGGCCAGCTGGTCGCCCGAGCGCAGCGGCGTGGCGCGGGCGAGCAGCGTCTTCAGGTCGTCGAAGCGCCAGACCTGGCCGCCGAGGGTGTGGGCGAAGCCCATGCCGGCCCCGCTAGAGCCCCGTGGCGCGACGCCCGCCGCTCACTGGCAGGTGCCCACGGCCAGGACAGGCGGTGCGGTGGCCCCGAAGTCCATCGACAGGTTCCAGAACTTCGTGGCCGAGCCGCTGCCCTGCGCGTCCACCTGGGCCACGCGCGAGACGGAAGGCCCCAGCTTCTGCGTGACACGCCAGCCCGCGCCCACCGGCGCCACGTCGATCACCAGTTCCGTGCCCACGGCGCGGATCTTGCGCCATTCGGCGGCGATGCAATCGGCCACCAGGCGCGGCGCCTTGGCGCTCTGGTGGGTCTGCGAGGGCGGGCCATCGAGCTTGTCGCGCTGCGGCAGCGACACACAAGCGCACAAGGACAGAGCGGCGATCGCTGCCGCTGCCGTGGTCTTCATCGGGTTCTCTCCTGGGTCCTGGGTGGGGCGGGCCGGCACCTCGCGGCCGCCGGCAGGAGACTGTATCCAGCGGCGAGCAGCCGGCAACATCGGCGGGGCAGGCGGCTTCTGTGGCCTAATCGCGGGCTTGCTTTCCCGAACGACGCGAATCCCATGCCCAAGAAGATCCGTACCGAAGCAGACGCCCGCGCCACGCCGCGTCCTCCCGCGCCCAAGGGCGTGACCATCACCATCAGCCGCGGCCAGAAGCGCAGCCTGGAGCGCGGCGCGCACACGCACTACAAGAAGAACCCGGGCAAGCGTCCGAAGTCGGGCGGCTGACGCCCTGGGAGGCGGCGGCCCTGCCGCCGGGAGCCGCATGCTCCGCATCACCGAACTCCGCCTCCCGCTGAACCACCCCGAGCCCGCGCTGCGGGACGCCGTTCGAGCGCGCCTGGGCGTGCCCGATGCGGCGCTGCGCCACGTCCACGTCTTCCGCCGCGCCTGGGATGCGCGGCGCAAGGCCGCCATCGTGCTGATCTACACGCTGGACGTGGAGGTCGAAGGTGAAGCCGAACTGCTGGCACGCCTCGCGGGCGACCCGCACATCCGCCCGGCGCCGGACACCACCTACAGGTTCGTCGGCCACGCCCCCGCCGACTTCGCGGCCACAGGCCGCCTGCGGCCCATCGTCATCGGCTTCGGCCCCTGCGGCATCTTCGCGGCGCTGATCCTGGCGCAGATGGGCCTGCGCCCCATCGTGCTGGAACGTGGCAAGCCGGTGCGCGAACGCACCAAGGACACCTGGGGCCTGTGGCGCCAGGGCGTGCTGAACCCGGAGTCGAACGTGCAGTTCGGCGAAGGCGGGGCCGGCACCTTCAGCGACGGCAAGCTCTGGAGCCAGATCAGCGACCCGCGACACCTCACGCGCAAGGTGCTGACCGAGTTCGTCAAGGCCGGCGCGCCGGAAGAGATCCTCTACGTCGCCAAGCCACACATCGGCACGTTCCGGCTGGTGAGCATGGTGGAGAAGCTGCGAGCCGACATCGAGGCGCTGGGCGGCGAGATCCGTTTCCAGCAGCAGGTGACCGACGTGCAGATCGAAGCCGGCGCCATCCGCGGCGTGACACTGCTGGACGGCACCCAGCTCGACGCCAGCCACGTCGTGCTGGCCCTGGGCCACAGCGCCCGCGACACCTTCGCCATGCTGCAGCAGCGCGGCGTGTTCCTGGAGCCCAAGCCCTTCTCGGTGGGCTTCCGCATCGAACACCCGCAGGGCGTGATCGACCGCGCGCGCTTCGGCCCCAACGCGGGAAACCCGATCCTCGGCGCCGCCGACTACAAGCTGGTGCACCACGCCGCCAACGGCCGCGGCGTCTACAGCTTCTGCATGTGCCCGGGCGGCACGGTGGTGGCCGCCACATCGGAAGCAGGCCGCGTGGTCACCAACGGCATGAGCCAGTACTCGCGCAACGAGCGCAACGCCAACGCCGGCATCGTGGTGGGCATCAACCCGCAGGACTACCGCCAGGACGGCCTGACGGAAGGCCCCGTGAACCCGCTGGACGGCGTGGCCTTCCAGCGCTTCTGGGAGAGCCGGGCCTTCGAACTCGGCGGTGGCAACTACCACGCCCCGGGTCAGCTGGTGGGAGACTTCCTCAAGCGCCAGGCCAGCCGCGTGCTGGGCGGCGTGGAGCCGTCCTACAAGCCCGGCGTGCAGCTCACGAACCTGGCCGAACCGAAGAACCCCAGCCTGCCGCTCTACGCGCTGGACGCCATCCGCGAAGCCCTGCCCGCGTTCGAACGCCAGATCCCCGGCTTCGCCATGCGCGACGCCCTGCTCACCGGCGTGGAAACGCGCACCTCGTCGCCGCTGCGCATCACGCGCGGGCGCGACCTGCAGAGCCTGAACGTCAAGGGCCTGTTCCCGGCCGGCGAAGGCGCAGGCTATGCCGGCGGCATCATGTCCGCCGGCGTGGACGGCATCGAGGTCGCCGAAGCCGTCGGCCGCAACCTGCTGGGCCTGGCGGCGACGGCCTGAGCCTCAGGCGCCGGCGCGCTGGCGCCGCGTGCGCCACTCGTGCCCCTTGCGCTGCAGCCGGCGCCAGCCGGTCACCACACCGGTCAGACTCAGCACCAGGCCCGCGACGCTGAAGCCCAGCATCCAGATGTCCCAGGCCGGCCGCGCGGCCAGCAGCTGCGGCAGGTCGAAGCTGTGCAGGAAGGCGAACAGCCAGCGGTCGACGCGGCGGTGCTGCGTGCTGACCTGCTGGATGGCGCCGCTGCGTTCATCGATCACCACCCAGGTGTCGTTGGGGTCGTCGAACTTCAGCCGCCAGGCCGGCAGCGGGCGCTCGTTGTGGCCGCCCATGGTGTGCGGCTCGCGGCCGTAGTACCAGCGGTCGTGCGCGGTGAGGCGCTCCTCGGCCACGATGCGTGCGCCGGGCATCAGCGCTTCGGCGGCGCGCGTCCAGCGCTCGGCCGGCAGGGCGCCGGCGTGCACGCTCTCGGCGTCCACCACCCACTGGCCGGCGACGCCGCGCGCCTGCACGTCGTGCACGCCGCCGACGCGCCGCCACACCAGCTCACGCGGTGCGGCGCCGGCGGCCTGCAGACGGCGCAGCACGTCGTCAGCGGCGGGTGCCTTCGCCGGGTCCAGCGGGCCGCCGGCATAGGCGCCACGGTCGGGCTTGCGGCCCGGAGCGTCGAAGATCTTCCACGGGTTCATCGACATCAGCCCGCTGAACACCCAGGTCACGCACAGCAGGCCGCCGACGAGGCCGAAGACGTGGTGCCAGCGCTCCATGAATCCGGTGTACGGCGTGCGACGCCCGCCGCGGTAGGCCCCGCGGAAGCGCCAGCGCATGACGCCGATGACCATGCCGGTGATGGCCCCCACGGTGCCGGCGACGGACAGCCCGATCACGATGTCCGCCCACCAGGCGTCCACCGCGCCGCCGCGGAACATGTAGAGCCAGTGCAGCCAGGCACCCAGCCAGCCCCAACTGCGCTCGGTGCGCGTGGCGTCGCGCACCACCTCGCCGGTGCGCGAGCTGACGTAGAGCCAGCGCCCGGCCTCGTCGTCCACCGCCACCACGTGCATGGGGCGGTGGGCGTCGAGCGCGCGCGAGTGCGTCCAGGCGTCCTCCTTCACGAGTTCCAGATGGCGGGCCGCATGGCCGCCGGCGAAGTGGCGTGCGGCGGTCACCGCCTCTTCGTCGGCCAGCGCGGCGATGGGCAGGCCACTCACTGCGTCCACGGCCACCACGCGCTTGGGGCCGTCGCTGAACACGTAGCGCGGCCGGCCGGCCACGCTGGCGAGGCGCCAGCTCTCCGACGCGGCTTTCGTGCCCGCCAGGCCCGCGGCCTTGAGGGCTTGGTCCAGCGGCACGCAGCAGCCCTGCACCGGCAGGGCCGGCAGGCCCTGCAGCCGTTCGGCCGGCGTGAGCTTGGGGTAGCCCACGTACAGCATCACCATGCCCGACAGGAACCAGGCCGCCATCACCACTGCCAGCGCGATGCCCAGCCAGCGGTGCACGAGGTAGAGCCAGCGTTTCATCGCGGCCCCCGTGGCGCACGGCCGCTCCGAAGCCACGGGGCGCCCCCGCGGGGGGCCGCGATCGAAGAGAGCTTGGGGGCCATGTCAGAACTTCAGGTCGGCGATGAGCTGCACCGTGCGCGGGGCGCCCAGCACCACCATGTTGGGCCCCACCGTCGCGGCATAGGCCTTGTCGGTGGCGTTGTCCACGCGCAGGCGCAGCATCGCTTCGCGCGTCACCTGCCAGCTGGCGCCCAGGCCCAGCAGCTGGTAGCCGCTCTGCCAGGCCGTGTTCGCGGTGTTGGCGAAGCGGCGGCCCACCTGGCGCCAATCGGCCTGCAGAGCCACCGCCGGCAGCAGCTGCCAGCCGATCTGCGCCCCGGCCACCCAGCTCGGCGTGTTGGCCGGCCGGTTGCCGGCGCGCGAGACCACCGTGGTGCCCACGGTCTCGAAGAAGTCGTCGAACCTGGCGTCGGTCCAGGCCAGCTGCACGGCACCCTGCCAGGCCGCGGTGGGCTTCCAGCGCGCCGCGAACTCGATGCCGCGGCTGCCCTGCTGGCCCACGGGGACGACCCGCGTGCGGTCGTTCGGGTCGGTGATGGAGAGGTTCTTGCGCACGATGTCGTACAGCGCCACGCTGGCCTCGCCGCGGCGCTGGTCGAAGCTCAGCTTGCTGCCGAGTTCCCACTGGCGGCCCTTCGTGAGGTCGAAGTCACGCAGCGCCGCGAAGCCTGCCGTGGCCAGGATGCCCGAGGGCGGGTCGGCCGCCGTGCTGAACTGCGCGTACACCTGCCACTGCGCGCTGAGATCGTGCACCAGGCCCAGGCGGCCCGTGACGGGGCGGTAGTCCGTCTCGTACAGCGCCGGGTTGGTGGCCGTCGCCGTGCGGTGGTTGCGCACGGCCAGCGCGATGCGGTCCACGCGCAGGCCGCTGGTCAGCGCCCAGCCTTCGGCCAGCACGGTGCGGTTCTCGGCGAACAGCGCCACCGTGTGCAGCCGGTTGGTGGCACCGGGCGTGAAGCCGGGGGTGATGCCGGGCGTGGCGTAGAAGGTCGTCGGTGCGGGGGCATAGGGGTCGGTGCGGTCGAAGGGGCCGTTGACGCTGAGCGGGTAGCGCGTCTGCTTGTTGAAGCTCCAGTCCCAGCCGAAAGCGAAGTCGCTGCGCTGGCCGAACAGCGTGCTGCGGTGGCTCAGCTCGCCGCGGCTGCCCCACACGTCCTGGTTGTGCCGCTGCAGCAGCGCGCTGGATCGTTCCACCTGCGTGTTGGCCGCCACCCAGGTGTAGACCTCGACGTTCTCGTAGTCGCGCAGCGCCTCGTAGTGGTACAGCGTGTGCGTGGCCTGCGTGGCCGGCGCGATCTTCCAGTTCAGCAGCGAGCGCACCCACAGCACGTCCTGCTGGTACTTGCCGTCCACGACGTTGTAGTTCACGCCCACGGTGCGCGGGTCGAAGCGCACTTCGCCCAGCACGGCGTTGTTGGCGTCGCGCAGCAGCGGCGTGCCCCAGTAGGGCTGCGTCACCTTCTCGAACTGCTGCTCCACCGAAAGCGTGTGGCTGAGCGCGGGCGCCAGCTCCGCGCGCCACGACAGGCCGGCCTGCCAGCTCTTGCGCCCGTCGCCCATCGATGCGTGCGTGCCGGCGGTGGCGTTGAGGTCGGCGCGCAGCACCTGGCCGCCGAAGCTGCGCTGCAGGCTGGCGGCGGCCTGGCGCTGCGTGCCGGCACCCAGTCGGAACTGCGTCAGGTCGCCCTGCGTGTCGGCGATCTTGGTGACGATGTTGATGGAGCCGCCCACGGCACCCGAGCCGTGCAGGAAGCTGGACGGGCCGCCGATGGCCTCCACACGGTCCACCAGCCACGCGTCCACGGCGCGTGCCGAGATGGCGTCGTACTGCACCGTGATGCCGTTGTAGAGCTGCGCCAGGCTGCTGGCGCCGAAGCCGCGGTAGAAGGCCGAGCCCGCACCACCGGGCTGGTGCGAGAAGCTCACGCCGGGGATGGCCTTGAGGATGGCCTGCGTGTCCAGCGCGCCCAGGGCGTCGATGTCGGCGCGATCGATCACCGTCACCGTGGCCGGCGTCTCGCGCGCCGTGATGCCCAGGCGCGATGCCGTGGTGGCGGGGGCGTCCAGCTTCAGCGGCAGCGTGCCGGTGATCTCGACACGCTGAGGTGCAGGGAACGTCTGGGCGTGGGCCGACAGGAAGCCGGAAAGGGCGGCCAGCGAGGCGGCCGCCAGCGGGCGAGGGACGAAGCTCATGGTCGATTCCATTGCGCGGTGCGCAAGCAGCTGCCCGCCCGGCCTGCGGGCGGTTCGGCAGCAAAGGGGAGGTACGACGCGCCTCGGGCCGTGCTCAGGCAGCGGCCGGGGGCGTCAACGCGGGCGGGTCAGGCGGCCGCGGGCGGGGCGCGAGGCTGCGCGCTGCGCCACGCGAAGAGCGGGCGCGGCGACAGCAGGAACAGGCGCGGCGGAGCGTCGGTGGCAAGGCTCAGCGTGAGAGCCACCGCATGGGCCGGCAGGGGCGCAGCGCCGTCGCCGGCGCCGAGCATGCAGAACGGGCAGTGGTCCATCGAGGCGGAGGCCAGCGGCGCCGTGTCACCCCGTTCTTCCAGCGACACCAGTCGCGCGCCCTGTGCCGTGCAGATCTCGGCCCAGCGGCCCTCGCCCGCCGCAAAGGCCAGCGCGCGCGACACCGAAGGCGCGAGCGCCAGCATCCCGATCGCGAACAGCGCGATCCAGGCAAAGCAATGCCGCTGACGGTGGAACCCGAGCACGGGACGAGTCTAGCAACAGCCGCGGACTCGGCCGGCCTGGCTAGGCGCTGGCGGCCGCGGCCTGCTGCGCACCGATGGCCTGCAGCACGGCGGCGAGTTCGTCGATGAAGGGTGCGGCCCGTCCGGCCACCAGCGGCTCGCCCAGCAGCAGCCATTGCTCCAGCGCGCGCGCATGGCCGGCCAAGGTCTCGGCGCCGATGGCTCCGGCGGTGGAGGCCATCGAATGCACGATCAGGCGAGCGGCATCGCGCTCGCCGGCCTCCAACGCCTGCTGCAAGGCCGAGGCGTCACCGGTGCGCGTCTGGGCGAAGCGCTGCAGGACACGTGCGTACAGGTCATGGCGGCCCAGGCAGCGGTGCAGCCCGAGCCGGAAGTCGACGGCCGCCACGGCCTCGTCGGCCTGTGGCGTGCCCGCCTTCGTGCACCAGCGCGAGACGGTGCGAAACAGCTCGGCGGGGTCGAAGGGCTTGCCGATGAAGTCGTCCATGCCGGCCTCGCGGCACAGTTCGCGGTCGCGCTCCAGCGCATGCGCCGTCATCGCGATCACCGGCAGCCCGGCGCCCTGCGGCAGCCGGCGCAGCCGGCGCGTCGTCTCGTGACCGTCCATGCCCGGCATCTGCACATCCATCAGCACGATGTCGAATCGGCGCGAGGCCAGCAGCGCCAGGGCCGCGGCGCCGTCGGCGGCCACCGTCACCTCGGCGCCGCCCACGTCGCCCAGCAGGCCCCGCGCCACCATCTGGTTCAGCTCGTTGTCCTCCACCAACAGAACTCGGCAGCCGGCGAGCCACTCCAGCGGTTCCACGGCCACGGGCGAGGGCTCGCCAGGCTGCGCCGCGGCGGCCGGTGCTGCCGCCGCGGCCAGGGCGAAGGGCAAGCTGAAGTGGAACTCGCTGCCCCGCCCCGGCTCGCTGCGCGCCCCGATCACACCGCCCATCAGGCCCACCAGCTGCTTGCAGATCGACAGGCCCAGCCCCGTCCCGCCGAAGCGGCGCGAGGTGGAGGCGTCCAGCTGGTCGAAGGGACGGAACAGGCGCGGCAGCTGCGCTGCGGCGATGCCGATGCCGGTGTCGCGCACGGTGAAGTGCAGCATCACCTGGCCCGCCTGCTCGCCATCGGCCGCCACCCAGACAGCCACCTCGCCCTGTTCCGTGAACTTGACGGCGTTGCTGCACAGGTTGAGCAGCACCTGGCCCAGACGCAGCGCATCGCCCACCAGCCTTCGCGGCACCTCGGGGCCCACCTCGACGCGGAAGGCCAGCCCCTTGTCCGCCGCCGAGGGGCCCAGCAGCGCGCGCAGCCGTGCCAGCGCCTCGTCCAGCGAAAACGGGGCCGACTCGAGCTGCAAGCTTCCGGACTCGAGCTTGGAGAAGTCCAGCACGCCGTTCAGGATATCCAGCAGCGCCTTGCCGGCATGGTGCACATGGCCCAGCAGCTCGCGCAGCCGTGGCGAGATCTCCTCGCTGCGCAGCGCCAGCTGCGTGAGGCCGAGGATGGCGTTCATCGGCGTGCGGATCTCGTGGCTCATGTGGGCGAGGAAGTCGCCCTTGGCGCGCGTGGCCGCCTCGGCGGCGTCGCGGGCCTCGGCCAGCGCCGCATTGCTGGTCTCGAGCTCGCGGGTGCGCTGGGCCACGCGCAGCTCCAGGCTGGCGTTCAGCTCGCGCAGGCCGTCCTCGGCGCGGCGGCGCTCCGTGATGTCCTCGCCCGAGCTCAGCAGGCCGGCCAGACGGCCCTCGGCGTCGAACACCGGCGAGTTGCGCCAGGCGATGCGGCGGCGTTCGCCCTGCCGCGTGAGCACCTCGCTCTCGTGGTATTCCGACAGCGGCCGCCGCCCCGCCATCACCTCCAGGAACTCGCCGCGCGACTCGGCCAGTTTCTCAGGCGGCCGGCACGTGGCATGCCAGAAGCGGCCCACCAGCGTGCCTTCGTCCCAACCCAGCAGCTGGTGGCCCTTGCGGTTGACCAGGGTGATGCGCCCTTCGGCGTCCACGGCCACGAGCAGGGCCTGCGCCACGTGCAGGTAGCGCTCGGCGCGGTCGCGCTCGGCCTGCATGGCGGCGCGCGTGTCGGCCAGGTCGGACATGTCCTGCAGGAAGACCAGCGAGGCCGGGCCATCGGCCAGCAGCACCTCGGTCAGCGACACCAGGCAGCTGAAGGCCGTGCCGTCCCAGCGCAGGGCCTGGATCTCGTAGCTCACGGGCACCGGCTCGCCGGCCGCGCGCCGCCGCGACAGCTCGGCCACCCATTCGCGGCTGGCCGGCGCCACCATGGCGCTGACCGGGCGTTCGCTCAGGGCCTGCCCGTCGGGCACGCGGAACATCTCGAAGAAGCGCGGGTTGCCGTACAGCTGCACCTCGCCGCGCGAGATGCCGATGGCCAGCGGCGCCTGTTCGATGAACTGACGGAAGCGCGCGTCGTCCGAGCGCAGGTCTCCCGCTGCGGGCGTCGACGCGGCGGGGGGTGTTTGGCCCGGTGGCTCAGTCATGGTGTGCCTCGCTTTCGTGCCAGCCGCCCAGCGCCCATGTCGACAGCGCCGCCATGGCCGCGAAGAGCCCCACGCCGGTGAGCGCGATGAGCGCCAGCGCGGCGAACATGCGCGGGATGTTGAGCTGGTAGCCGGCCTGCAGGATCTGGTACGCCAGGCCCGTGCCGGTGCCGCCCGTGCCGGCCACGAACTCGGCCACCACGGCGCCGATGAGCGCCAGGCCCGAGCTGATGCGCAGGCCGCCGAAGAAGTAGGGCAGCGCCGAGGGAATGCGCAGCCGCACCAGCACCTGCCAGCGCGTGGCGTGGTTGAGCCTGAAGTAGCTCAACAATCCCGGGTTCACGCTGCGCAGCCCCAGCGTGGTGTTGGCGATGATGGGGAACAGGGCCACCAGCGTGGCGCAGATCACCAGCGAGGCGGTGGGGTCCTTGACCCAGATGATGATCAGCGGCGCGATGGCCACGATGGGCGTCACCTGCAGCAGCACGGCGTAGGGGAACAGCGCCGTCTCGATGAGCCGGCTCTGCACGAAGAGGAAGGCGATGCCCACGCCCAGCACGATGGCGGCCGCGAAGGACAGCAGCGTGATCTTCAGCGTGTTGAGCAGCGCCGCCGACAACAGCCCCGCATCGGCCACCAGGGTCTGCGCCACACGCAGCGGGGAAGGCACGAGGTAGGGCTGGATGTCGAAGCCCACCACCAGCGCCTGCCACGCCGCCAGCAGCACCACCGCCACCGCCAGGGGATAGACGATGCGCTGCGCCTCGGGCTTCATGGCGCGAAGGCGTCGGCGCCGCTGGCGCGCAGCAGGCTGTCCTGCAGCCGCTGCGCATGGAGGCTGAAGGCCGTGCTGACGCGGAAGGCGGGCTGGCGGGGGTGGGGTTCGTCGATCGCCACCTCGTCCACGATGAGCCCGGGCCGCGCCGCCATCACCACCACCCGTTGCGAGAGGAACACCGCCTCATGGATGGAGTGCGTGACGAAGACCACGGTGAGCCTGCGGCGTTGCCACAGCTCCAGCAGTTCACCGTCCAGGCGGTTGCGCGTGATCTCGTCCAGCGCGCCGAAGGGTTCGTCCATCAGCAGCAGCTGCGGCTCGGTGACCAGGCCGCGCGCGATGGACACGCGCATCTGCATGCCGCCACTCAGTTCACGCGGCAGGTGGGAGGCGAACTTCTCCAGCCCCACCAACTGCAGCGCGCTGGCCACGCGAGTGTCGGCCTCGCCGCGCGGCACGCCGGCCAGGTCCAGCGGCAGCCGCACATTGGCCTGCACGCGCGCCCAGGGCATGAGCGTGGCGTCCTGGAAGACGAAACCCAGGCGGTGGCCGCCGGCCTCGGCCTGCTGCACCGGCTGGCCCCACAGCCGCACGTGGCCCCGGCTCGGCGGCAGCAGCCCGGCCACCATCTTCAGCAGCGTGCTCTTGCCGCAGCCACTGGGGCCCAGCAGCGTCACGAACTCGCCTTCCTGGATGCGCAGGTCCACCGGCAGCAGCGCGTGCGTGCCGTTGGGGTAGGTCTTCTCGGCCGCGAGGATCTCGACGGCAGGCGCGGCCCCGCTCATCCCGCAGCGACCGTGGTGCGCCTGTACATCTCGGCCAGGTGCGCGGCCGGCGTGATGGGCCCGTAGCGCGGCGGGTTGGCAGCGCTGGTGCAGGGGCCCAGCGGCACGATGGTGGCGTCGGCGTCGAGGTCGAAGAAGTAGGCGATGGACCAGCGGTCCCGGCCGCTCAGCCGGTTGACGACGCGGTGCGGGTTCGACAGCCAGCGGTCGTTCGTCCAGCGCTGCATCAGGTCGCCGACGTTGACGACGAAGGCGCCCGGGACGGGCGGCACGTCGATCCAGCCGCCGTCACGGCGCTGCACCTGCAGGCCACCGGCCTCGTCCTGCAGCAGCAGCGTGAGCGCACCCCAGTCGGTGTGCGCGCCGCAGCCGATCTGGCCGGGCGCGGCCCCGCCCTCCCCTTCGCGGGGCTGCGGCGGGTAGTGCAGCAGCCGCGTGGTGCAGAGGGGCCGACGCATGAAGGCGTCGAAGTGACCCGTGGGCAGGCCCAGCGCGATCTCGTAGACGCCCATCAGCCGCTTCGCCAGCCCGTCCATGGCCGACTGGTAGGCGCGCATGGCGGCCTGGAAACCGGGCACCAGCGCCTCGTCGGGCCAGGGGTTGGGTGCAAAGGCCTCGACGCCGAGGTAGAAGCTCTCTTTCAGGTCGGGCGGGCGTGCCGGGTCCAGGGCCTGCCAGCCGATGGGGTCGAAGCCGCGCTGCTTCTTCGACAGGTCCACGTGCCAGCGCCGCTTGGTGTCTTCGGCCAGCGCGAAGAAGCGGTGGCTGGCGTCGAAGGCGGCGTCGGTCACGGCCTGCGGCACGCCGTGGCCGGTGACGGCGTAGAAGCCGGTGTCACGCAGCGCGACGTCGATGCGCGCCGCGGCGGCGGCCGGCGGGCCGGCCGACAGGTCGACGATCGGCAGGCCGGCAGCGCCCATCACGGCAGGATCTTCAGGTCCTTCACGAACTGCGTGGTGTAGGTGCGCTTGAGGTCCACCTTCTTCGGGTCCAGCTGGCCCAGCGCCACCATCATGTCGTAGGTGGTCTTCATGCGCGCGTCGGTGACGATGCCGACGCCGGCCTTGGCGGCATCGCCGCCGAACACCATGCCGCTCTCGTTGAGCAGCCGGATGCCGACGGCAATGCGGTCGTCGGTCATGCTGGGGTTGTCCTTCTTGATCAGCGCGTTGGCAGCCGCCGGGTTGCCCCTGAGGTAGTCCTTCCAGCCCTGCATGCTGGCCTTCACGAAGGCGGCCACGGCCTTGGGGCGCTCCTTGATCGTCTTCTCCATGCAGACGATGGTGGTGCTGTAGGGCGGCCAGCCGTGGTCGGACAGCAGGAACACGCTGGGCTTGAACTTCGCCTCCTTCTCGATGGCGTAGGGCTCGCTGGAGAGGTAGCCCTGCTGCACCACGTTGCGGTCGGCGATGAAGGGCTGGATGTTGAAGGTGTAGGGGCGCTTCTGCTCCTCCTTCAGCATGTACTTGGCCTTCAGCCAGGGCCACTGCACGGTGTAGCCGGCCGGCGAGATGAGCAGCGTCTTGCCCTTGAGGTCTTCCAGCTTGTCCACCACGCCGGGGTGGCCGATGAGCACCAGCGGGTCCTTCTGGAAGGCCGCCGCCACGGTGACGGCGGCGATGCCCTGCTCCCAGGCGCTGAAGGTCTGCATGTCGTAGCCCATCACGCAGTCGGTCTGGCCGGCGGCCAGCAGCTGCATGATGTTGACCTGCGGCCCGCCCATCTTCAGCGTGACGTCCAGCCCCTCCTTCTTGTACAGGCCCGCGGCCTGCGCCTGGTAGAAGCCGCCGTGCTCGGCCTGGGCGTACCAGTTGGTGATGAAGGTGAACTTGTCGGCGGCCGAGGCCCCGAAGGCCGCCGCGGACAGCGCGGCAAGCAGGGGCAGGCGAAGCAGGCGGCGTGGCATCGGGGCTCCTCGTGCGGGGCCGGAGCCCCCGCGTTGACGCGATGGTACCGATGCCTCGGCGGCCGCGCGGGGGCCGGGTCAGGCGGCGTCGCTCGTCAGCGTCAGCAGGATGCTGGCGTACCAGGCGCAGTTGAGCCCCAGGGACTCGTCCTGCACCAGGTCGCGCGTCTTCATGTCCAGGCGGCCGGCGTGCACGCCCAGCAGCTTCCAGGGCAGGCCGCCCAGGGCGGGGTCTTCGCTGCGCATCACCACCGGCGCGCCGCTGGTGCCGCGGTGCGTGCGGCCGTCGGTGAGGAAGAAGCCCTGGCCCTGGAAGCGCAGGCCGAAGGACGAGGCGATGATGGCCTGGCGCACCACCGGCAGGTGGTGCAGGTCGTCGTGGAAGCCGAGCGGAAAGCCGACGATGAGCAGCGCCGTGCCCACCTCCACCTCGCCCAGCGCACCTTGCAGGTGCGCCGGCGTGAAGGCGCGGAGGACGGTGGCCTCGGGCAGCGCGTCGCGTTCGATCTCGATCACGGCGACGTCGATCTCGCCGCCGGAATCCGCACCCTGGCGCCAGTTGGCCAGGCCGTCGCGGTACAGCAGCACCGACCAGTTCTTCGAGCGCGTGAGGTTCACGGCGTCCTGGTGCAGCTCGATCTCGATGCGGTCCGGCAGGTGCGCGCTGGGCTCGTCGATCAGCACGTGGCGGCTGGTGACGAGGAAGAGCCGCTCGTCGCGCTCGAAGAAGAAGCCGCTGGCCCGCGTGAGCAGCCGCTGGCCCAGGTAGGTGGCGATGGGCGCGGCGGCCAGCAGCAGGGGTTCGGTCACGGGCCATTGTGCGGCACCATGGACCGCCACGCTGGAGATGCCCGGATGAACGACGACCTGCCCCCGCTGCCGCCCACGCCTCTGGGCCGCTACCGCCACCACAAGGGCGGCGAATACGAACTCATCGGCGTGGCCCGCCACAGCGAGACGCTGGAGCCGCTGGTGGTGTACCGGCCGCTCTACAACGCCACCGGCTGGTGGGTGCGACCGCACGCCATGTTCTTCGAGACCGTGGTCATCGACGGCGTGGCGCGGCCACGCTTCGAGCGCATCAGCGCCGGCTGACGCGCGCCACGCCCAGGAACAGCAGCACCGCCGCCACGCCCGCCGCCGACTCCACGAAGAGCATGGCCGACGAACCCCAGCGCTCGTGGCTCCAGCCGTTGACGAAGGTCATGAAGCCGATCGGCATGTTGGCCAGCGAGGCCAGCAGGCTGTACTTGGTGGCGGCGGCGCCGCGGCCGATGGCCTCCAGCACCACGCCCGAGAAGCCGGCATAGGTGAGCCCGGTGACGAAGGCATAGGTGCTGGTGGCGACGATGAAGACGAACTCGGTGCGCGGTGCCAGCGCCATCAGCGCGGTGACGGCCGCCATCAGCAGGCCGAACAGGCAGTAGGCGAGCTTGCGGTCCATGCGGTCGCAGAGAAAGCCACCCGCCATGCAGCCCAGTGCCGCGATGACACCGCCCATGGCGCCGTTGACGAAGGCCACGGTGTTGGCCGTGGCCCGCCATTCGGCCGCCAGCGGCGACCACAGGTTGGCCGCCGCGCCGGTGCACATGGGCACGAAGCAGATCAGCATGCCCAGCGCGCCGGGGCGTGAGCGCACCAGGCTCCACAGGTCGGCCGCCAGCGTGCGCAGGTGGGCGCGGAAGTCCAGCTTCGCGTGCGCCGCGTCCAGGGCCGGCTCGGCCAGGCGCAGCAGCGGCGCGCCGCACAGCAGGCACACGCCGGCCAGCGTCAGCGCCGAGGCGGTGACGGACAGCCCGCGGTCCTGGATGAGCCACAGCGCCAGCCCGCCGCCGAGGCCGCTGCCGCCCAGGTTGCCGGCCTGGAACCAGCCGGCGGCGCGGCCTTTCTGGTCGTCGGGCGTGCTGTGCGCGATGAGGCTTTCCACGGCCATGCCGATGACGGTGGAAGCGAAACTGGCGGCGAGCACGGCCACGGTCAGCCAGCCCATGGCGCGGCCGTCGGCGCCGAACCAGCCCATGGCCACGAGGCCGGCCACCGTGGTCAGCAGCGCGGCGAAGTACCAGCCGCGGCGCGTCCAGGTGAGGTCGACCACCGGGGCCCAGAAGAACTTCCAGGTCTGCGGTACGTAGCTCAGTGCGATGAGCCCGGCGATGGCCTCGGTGCTGACCTTCGCTTCGCCCAGCTGGTAGGCCAGCGTCACGCCCAAGAAGCCGCCCTGCATGCCGAAGGGCGCGATGAGCAGCGTGAAGATCCAGGGCGGGATGGCGCGGGGTGGGGGTGCCGGAAGGCTCATCGTGGGCCGGGATGCTAACGGCCCGGCCCGCCCGCTCTTGGTGCGCCGCAGCGGCTATCGTCCGGCCCCAACATGTTGCAGTGCAGAACAGACCGGCCAAGCACCGGTTTTTCGCGCTCTGCCGAAGGGGCGGACAGGGGTAACTTGCAGGTATGTCCCTTGCATGTGTTCCCCTCACCGCAGTTCCTGACCTTGATCCTGATGGGCATGACGCCCGGCCCCCGCTTCTCCAGGGGCCTGACACATTGACTCTTCAGACTTCCACCATGCCCTCCAAACCGACCCTCCCCCTCGACAACGCGCTCCAGCGCGTCGCGCAACACCTCGCCGCCATCGCCGCCGACGGCACGCGGCCGGTGTGCTACCTGCCCGGCAACGCCGGCCGCATCGACCCCGTCGAGCGCTGGATCTTCGCGCAGCCCCAGGCGCTGGCCGGCGTGGACATCTTCCAGGTGCTGGCGCTGGGCCCGGCCCAGGGCTGGCGCCAGGCCGTCATGGGCGGCGTGGGCATCGTCACGCCCTTCATCGGGCCCGGCGTGCGCGAGCTGGTCAACGCCGGTCTGGCGCGCAACATCCGCTGCAACCTGTCGCAGGTGCCGCGATTGTTCGAAGGCCGCTGGCGGCCGCATGTCGCGTTTGCGCATGTTTCGCCACCCGACGCCCAGGGCCGCGTGACGCTGGGCCTGAACTCGGGCATCGACTTCGCACCGGTCAAGCAGGCGCTGTTCAAGGTGGCGATGGTCAACGCGCGCATGCCGCGCTGGCACATCGCCACGCACGAAGACCCGGCCACGGGCCAGCGCATCGAGAGCGGCTGCGCCATGAACCTGGCCGACTTCGACCTCGTCGTGGAGATCGACGAGCCGCTGCTCGAGCACCGCATGGAGCCCACCTCGCCCGCGGCGGAGGCGCAGTCCGACGCCATCGCGCAGCAGATCGTCGGTCTGCTGCGCAGCGCCGCGCCGGACGCCGGCACGGCACTGCCGCACACGCTGCAGCTGGGCATCGGCAAGATCCCCAACGCCGTGGCCAACGAACTGGTCAAACATGGCCTGTCGGTGCGCTGCATCTGGTCGGAGCTGTTCTCCGACGGCGTGCTGTCGCTGTACCGCGCCGGCCTCATCCGCGACATGCAGGGTCCGGCGCTGCGCCAGCGCATCGTCGTCGGCTTCGTGCTGGGCAGCCGCGAGCTGTACCAGACCATGCACGACAACCCCGACTTCGCCGTGCTGCCGCAGGAGATCGTCAACGACCCGGCGACGATCAAGCACAACCCGTGGATGACCAGCATCAACAGCGCGCTGGCCGTCAGCCTGAGCGGCGAGGTCTGCGGCTCGATGATCGCCAAGCACTACTACTCCGACGTCGGCGGGCAGTTCGACTTCGCGCTCGGGGCCTCCTGGGCGCCGGACGGCATCGCGATCATCGCGCTGCCCAGCGTCGTGCACCGTGCAGGCGGCCTGCTGCAGAGCAAGATCGTGGCGCTGCACACCGAGGGCGCGCACCACACCATCAGCGCCGACCTGCCGGTGGTGGTGGTCACCGAGAACGGCGTCGCCGACCTGCGCCACCTGCACGACCCCGAGCGCGTGGACGCCATGCTCGGCGTGGCCCACCCCAGCTGGCGCACGCAGCTGGCCAAGGAAGCGCGCGCGCTGCCTTCGATGCAGGGCGTGGACGCCATCGAGGCCCACCTCATCGCGCTGCAGGATGGCCGCCACGCGCTGCTGCGCCCGGCCACCAAGGAGGACATCGGTGCCATCGGCCAGTACATCGGCCAACTGAGCCACGACGACCGCCACACGCGCTACATGGGCACGGTGACGCTGGCCTACCTCACGTCGCCCGAGCGGCTCTCGCGCCTGTACGACGACACGCTGGACTACCGCCAGCACGCCGCCTTCATCGTCGAGCTGGAGGAAGAGATCATCGGCGTGGCACACGCCTTCCGCATCGACGACAAGGGCACCTACGAGGTGTCGTTCTCGCGCCGCAGCGACCTGCGCGGCCAGGGCATCGGGCGCCACCTCATGCAGATGCTGATCGACTGGGGTTCGAGCTGCGCACGAACCTACTACGCCACCACCTACAAGCACGAGAACCCGCGCATGCGTGCGCTGTTCGAACGCTTCGGCTTCGTCTCCAAGCCCGACCCGGACGACGTGCAGGCGGTGATCTACACGGCCTCGGTGGCCGATCTGGTCCGCGCCGGCGACCGCGTGGCGCCACGCCAGGCGGCACCCTCGCCCGAGTTCGAGGTCTGAGACCGCGCGGCCCAGGGCCGCGCCGTGCGCATGCTCTGACAAAGCTCAAACGCACGATTGATGCAGTGCACCATTTTTCGGGGCCGGCTGGAAGAATGTGTCTGCAGCCGCCGGTGAGTCCGCCTTTCAGCGCCCATTCAGCTTGACGGCCGCGCTGGAGGACTGGCCCGCGATGAGCAAGCACATCGACATCACCGAACTCGCGCTGCGAGACGCCCACCAGAGCCTGCTGGCCACGCGCATGGCGCTGGAGGACATGGTGCCGGCCTGCGCCGACATCGACGCCGCCGGCTACTGGTCGGTGGAATGCTGGGGCGGCGCCACCTTCGACGCCTGCATCCGCTTCCTCAACGAAGACCCCTGGGAACGGCTGCGCACCTTCCGCCGGCTGATGCCGAACTCGCGCCTGCAGATGCTGCTGCGCGGGCAGAACCTGCTGGGCTATCGCCACTACGAAGACTCCGTGGTCGACCGCTTCGTCGACAAGGCGGCCGAGAACGGCATGGACGTCTTCCGCGTCTTCGACGCGCTCAACGACCTGCGCAACGTGGCGCAGGCCATCAAGGCCGTGCGCCGCAACGGCAAGCATGCGCAGGGCACCCTCTGCTACACGGTGAGCCCGCTGCACACGGTGCAGGGCTACGTGGACATGGCGCGCGGCCTGCTGGACCTGGGCTGCGACTCGCTGTGCATCAAGGACATGGCCGCGCTGCTGCGGCCGCAGGCGGCCTACGACGTGGTGAAAGCCATCAAGGACGCCTGCGGCCAGCAGGTGCGCGTCCACGTGCACACCCACGCCACCACGGGCGTCACGCTGGTGAGCCTGATGAAGGCCATCGAGGCCGGTGCGGATTGCGTGGACACCGCCATCAGCTCGCTCAGCCTGGGCCCCGGCCACAACCCGACCGAGAGCCTGGTGGAGATGCTGCAGGGCACGGGCTACACGACGAGCGTGAGCAAGCCGCACCTGCACCGCATCAAGGACCACTTCGCCGCCGTGCGGCCGCGCTACGCCGAGTTCCTGTCGAACATCACCGGCGTGGAGACCGACATCTTCGACAGCCAGATCCCCGGCGGGATGATCTCCAACATGGAGAGCCAGCTCAAGCAGCAGAAGGCGTCCGACCGCCTCAAGGAAGTGCTGGAGGAGGTGCCGCGCGTGCGTGCCGACGCGGGCTACCCGCCGCTGGTCACGCCTTCGAGCCAGATCGTCGGCACGCAGGCCGTGTTCAACGTGATGATGGGTCGCTACAAGGCCATGACCGGCGAGTTTGCCGATCTCATGCTGGGCTACTACGGCGCCACGCTGGGGGCGCGCGCGCCCGAGGTGGTGGCGCAGGCCGAGGCGCAGGCCAGGAAGCCCCCCATCACCGAGCGCCCGGCCGACCTGCTGAAGCCCGAGTGGCAGGCGCTTCGCCAGGCCGCACTCGCCCTGCCCGGCTGCGACGGCAGCGACGAGGACGTGCTCACGCAGGCCATGTTCCCGCAGGTGGCGCCGAAGTTCTTCGCCAAGCGCGACGCCGGGCCGAAGAACCTGGGCCAGGCGCCTGAAGCCGCCGCACCCGCCGCGGCCGCCAGCCCGCCCGCCGCCGGGGGCGCCGAGCCGCTGCGCAGCGCCATCGTCTACGACGTCACGCTGGGCGGCCGCACGCGGCGCGTCACCGTGACGCCTGCCGCCTAGGGAAACCCCATGAGCATGCAAGACAAGATCGACGACCTGCGGCGCCGCCGCGTCGAGGCCGAACAGGGCGGCGGTGCCGACAAGCTGGACAAGCACCGCCAGGCCGGCAAGCTGACGGCGCGCGAACGCATCGCCGCGCTGGTGGACGCCGACACCTTCGACGAGGTGGGCCAGTTCGCCTCGCACAGCGCCACGCGCTTCGGCATGGCCGGCAAGATGCTGGCCGCCGACGGCGTCATCACCGGCGCTGCGGCCGTGGGCGGGCGCCTGGTGCACGTGGCCAGCCAGGACTTCACCGTGGCCGGCGGCTCGGCCGGCGAGATGCACTCGGTGAAGATCGCCGAGACCATGCGCGAGGCGCTGCGCACCGGCTCGCCCTTCGTCTGCATCAACGACTCCGGCGGCGCGCGCGTGCAGGAAGGCATCGGCTCGCTGTCGGGCTACGGCCAGGTGTTCAACGCGAACGTGCTGCTCTCGGGCGCGGTGCCGCAGGTGTCGCTGATCTGCGGGCCCTGTGCCGGCGGCGCGGCCTACAGCCCGGCGCTCACCGACTTCATCATCCAGACGCGCGCCGCGCAGCTGTTCATCACCGGGCCGCAGGTCATCAAGCAGGTGACCGGCGAGACCGTCACGCCGGAACAGCTGGGCGGCCCCGACACGCACATGGCGCGCTCGGGCGTCATCCACTTCATCGCCGAGGACGACCGGCACGCCGTGCTGCTGTGCCAGAAGCTGCTGTCCTTCCTGCCCTCGAACAACCTGGAAGACCCGCCGCGCCTGGAAGGCGACGCCACCGTCGCGCCCGACCCGCTGCTGGAGACGCTGGTGCCCGACGACGGCAAGAAGGGCTACGACGTGCGCCAGGTCATCGCGCGCGTGGTGGACCGTGCCGACTTCCTGGAAGTGCAGTCGGGCTTCGCGCCGAACATCGTGATCGGTTTCGCGCGCGTCACCGGCGGCACGGTGGGCGTCGTCGCCAACCAGCCGATGGTGCAGGCCGGCGCGCTGGACATCGACGCTTCGAACAAGGCCTCGCGCTTCATCCGCTTCTGCAACGCCTTCAACATCCCGCTGCTGACCTTCGTCGACGTGCCGGGCTTCATGCCGGGTCTGGCGCAGGAGTACGGCGGCATCATCCGCCACGGCGCGAAGATGCTGCATGCCTATGCGGCGTCCACCGTGCCCAAGATCACCGTGCTGCTGCGCAAGAGCTACGGCGGCGCCTACATCGCCATGTGCAGCAAGGACCTCGGTGCCGACCGCGTCTTCGCCTGGCCCACGGCCGAGGTGGCGGTGATGGGCGCCGAGGGCGCGGCCGAGATCGTCTTCCGCAAGGAGATCGAACAGGCGGACGACCCGGTGGCCAAGCGCAAGGAAATGATCGAGCAGTACCGCGAGGCCTTCTCCAACCCCTACGTCGCGGCCGAGCAGGGCCTGGTGGACGCGGTGATCGAGCCCGCCCAGACGCGGCGCCACGTGGCGCAGGCGCTGGAGTACATGCGCAACAAGCGCGAGCCGCGGCCGCACAAGAAGCACGGGCTGATTCCGCTGTGAAGGACGACGCCGTGGACAAGACCCCCGCGCCCGATGTCGCTGCGCTGGTGGCCGAACTGCGCGACGAGGTGCGCAGCCTGGCGGCCCGGCTGGCTGCGCTGGAAGCGCGTGCCGGCGTTGGCGCCGCGGCAACGCCCCCGGCGCCGGCCACGGCGCCCGCGAGCGCGTCGCCCGCCGAGGCCAGCGAGGACGACCTGCTGGTCATCGCCGCGGCCGTGGCCGCCTTCCTGGGCGTGCGCGCCCGCATCCGCCAGGTGCGTCTGATCCAGTCCACCGCCTGGGCCCAGGTCGGCCGCGCCACGGTGCACGCCTCGCACCGCGTCCATTGACACGAGGAAACGCACCGTGAAGCTCAAGATCACCGTCGAAGGCCGCAGCTACGAGGTGGACGTGGAGGTGGCCGAAGCCGACCACGCCGTGCTGCCGCCTTCCTACCCCGTGGGCTCGGCGCTGCTCAGCGGCCAGGTCGCCAGCACGGGCCCGGCGGCCGCGCCCAGCCTGCAGCCGGTGGCCGACGAGGCCAAGGTCTGCCGCAGCCCGGTGTCGGGCATCGTCGTCAAGGTGCTGGCCCAGGTGGGACAGACGCTGCAGGTGGGCGACAGCCTGCTCGTGCTGGAGGCCATGAAGATGGAGACCGAGATCTGCGCCCCGGTGTCGGGCAAGGTGGCGGCCATGAACCTCAAGCCCGGCGACAACGTGCAGGCCGGCGCCGTGGTGGTGGAGTTCGAGTAGCGCCGCCCGGCCCCCTGGGGGCGGCGCTCAGCGGGCGGGTCGGTCCGCCAACACACCGGCAGCGCGGCGCATCACCGACAGGTCGCTGGAGGTCATGCCGGCCACCGGACGAAGCCCGTGCAGCGCATGGCGATCCACGCGCACGCTGGACGCGCGGCGATCGTGCAGCACGTCCAGCCGGCGCAGGCTGCCGATGACGCGTGACACCGTCTCCGGGGCCGAGTCCACCACCGCGGCCATGTCGCGCAGCGCCGGCAGCGCGCAGTCGCCCGGCGCATCGCCGGTTCCGGGATCGGCCGCACTCAGCACCAGCAGCAGCGCCTTGATGCGCTCGCTGGCGGGGCCGGTGCGCAGCAGCGCCAGGTCACGCTGCTGGCGCCGGCACTGCTGCAGCGCCTGGGTCAGCAGCGCCACCTCGTCGGCCGCCGTGCGGTAGGGGATCCGGGTGACGGCACTCGCCGTGAGGGCCTGGACCCCGGGCCAGGGTGCCGCGCCGGCCAAGGCCTCGGCGCCGATCAGGTCACCCGGCAGGGCCACGCCCACCACGATGCAGCCGCCCCGGCTGTCGGTGGAACACAGGCGAAAGGCCCCCGAGCGCAGCCGCCAGAGGGTCTGCAGGGCCGGCGGTGGCAGCGGCGAGCCGGCAGCCACGTGGAGGAGTTCGTCGTCGGCGGCGGCCTTGAGGGCCGCGGCGCCCGGGAGTTGAAGGGCATCTTCGATCACGTTGAATCCCTGGCAGCGCCGGTTCGGGCTCGTGCTGCGGGGGCAGCCCCGAGAGAGGGAACCGGGCTCGGTGAGCGGGGTGGGCAGCGCCCGGGGCCTGCGGGGCAGGCGGGCACGTGCCGATGTCAGCGGACCTCAGCAGCCGGGCGGGGCACGGGCGGCCGGGGCCGCCCACTCGGGACGAGGATGCGGCCGGGCCGGGCCCTGGCCCTGGGGCGCCATCGCCATGCCCGGTGGCGTGGCCAGCGCCAGGTGCCCGACCGGCGGCGGCAGGCCGAAGGAGGCGGCATGCACCAGGCAGTAGCCGCAGGCGGCGCCGTGCAGCGCGGCGGGGGCATCGTCGGGGCGGAGGGTGGACACCGCGATGACGCGGCCAGCATCGTCCAGCTGGAGCCAGCGCGCCCCCTGGGCCGTGCAGGCCTCGATCCAGCTCGTGGTGCCGCCCGATGACGCTGCCCGCGCCTGGGACACGGCCGGCGCCAGCGCGTTCAGCAGCACCGCCACGAGGGCCAAGGTGCTGATGAGCTGGCGGTAGGGCCGGGGTTTCATGTCCAAGGGAGCGAGACCGCAGACGATGCGGAGCGCCCGATGCTAGGGCGGTGGCCCGGCGGTGCCTTGACGACGCGCAAGCCCCGGCTGGATACGATTCGACCGCCCCACCGCCCGCCAAGACGAAGGAGACTGGCCATGACCCCCAGGAACACGATCTGCCTGTGGTACGACGGCAGCGCGCTCGAAGCCGCGCAGTTCTATGCCCTCACCTTCCCCGACAGCCACGTGGGCAGGGTGATCCACGCGCCGGCCGACTTCCCTTCGGGCCGCCAGGGCGACGTGCTGACCGTGGAGTTCACCGTCATGGGCATCCCCTGCCTGGGCCTCAACGGCGGCCCGGCCTTCCGGCACAGCGAGGCCTTCTCCTTCCAGGTGGCCACCGACGACCAAGCCGAGACCGACCGCCTGTGGGACGCCATCGTCGGCCACGGCGGCCAGGCCAGCGCCTGCGGCTGGTGCAAGGACCGCTGGGGCCTGTCGTGGCAGATCACGCCGCGCGCGCTGACCGCCGCCCTGGCCGACCCCGACCGCGACGCCGCGCGGCGCGCTTTCGAGGCGATGATGACGATGACGAAGATCGACATCGCCGCCATCGAAGCCGCGCGCGCTGGCTAGACCCAGCGCTGCGCCACCCAGGCGTACAGCGGGATGCCGACGAGGATGTTGAACGGAAAGGTCAGCCCCAGCGACATGCCGAAATACAGCGCGGGATTGGCCTCCGGAATGGCCAGGCGCAACACCGCCGGCACGGCGATGTAGGAAGCGCTGGCGGCCAGCACCATCAGCAGCGTGGTGTTGCCGACCGACAGGCCGGCCAGGCTGCCCAGCGCCAGCGCCAGCGCCGCATGCACCAGCGGCCCGCCGATGGCGTAGGCCAGCAGCCAGGGCGAGCGGCCCTTCAGGCTGCCGAAGTTGCGCGCGGCCAGCAGCCCCATGTCCAGCAGGAAGAAGGCCAGCATGCCCTTGAAGAGGTCCACCGAAAAGGGCGCCATGGCCTGCTCGCCCGCTTCGCCGGTGACCAGGCCCACGACCATGGCACCGAGCAGCAGAAGCTGCGCGCCGTCGGTAAAGGACTCGTGCAGCACCCTCCCGACGCCGTGCGGCGCGCCGCTGGCGGCCGCGCCCTCGCGGCGGCGCGCCGCGTTGGCCAGCAGCACCGCCATCACGATGGCCGGCGACTCCATCAGCGCCATCGCCGCGGCCATGTGGCCGCCGAAAGCCGTGCCCTGGGTTTCGAGGTACTGCGTGGCGGTGATGAAGGTCACCGCACTGACCGAGCCGTAGGTGGCGGCGATGGCCGCGGCGTCGAAAGGCGACAGCCGGCGCAGCAACAGCACATAGCCGGCGGCCGGCACGATGACGGCCAGCGCCCCTGCGCAGGCCAGGCTCACCACCACCTCGGCCGTGAAGCCCGACTGCGCCAGCGCGAAGCCGCCCTTCAGCCCCAGGGCCATCAGCAGGTACAGCGACAGGAAGCGCGCGATCGGCGGCGGGATCTCCAGGTTGGAGCGCAACGCGCCCGCCAGCAGGCCGAAGACGAAGAAGAGGATGGCGGGGTCGAGGAAGGACGTCATCGCGGGCCGGCATGTTCGCAGCCCGCGAACAGGCCCGCCCCGGGCAGGGCGACCCGGGGCCGCGCGGCGCGGCGCCGCTCAGCGCATGGTGCCGACGAAGGCGGCCAGCGCCGCGATGTCGGCGTCGCTCAGCAACCGGGTGGCATCGGCCATCAGCGGGTTCACGCGCGGCCCGGTGCCCGTGCGATAGCGCTTGAGCGTCTCCACCACGTACAGGCCTTGCTGGCCCGCCAGGCGGGCCAACTCGGCATTGCCGCGGCCATCGGTGCCATGGCAGCGGAAGCAGTTGCGCGCGTAGAGATCGGCGCCGCGGGCGGCCTGCGTGGCGTCGGCGGCCGGGCGCGGCGGCACGGACTGCGCGGCGTAGTAGAGGACGGCACCGGCGCGCTCCTCGGTGCTCATGGCCTTGATCATGGCCTCCATGAACTCGTTGCGCCGCTGCCCTTCCGCGAACTGCCGCATCTGCTCCAGCAGGTACACGGGGTTCTGTCCGGCCAGGTTGGGCACCTCCGGCTTGGCGCTGACGCCGCCCTCGCCATGACAGTTGGCACACACCGCCGCCACGCGGCCGCCCTGCTTGAGGGCCGCCTGCAGGGACTTCGGGTCAGCCTGCATCTGCGCCAGGCGGGCCTTCGGGTCCGTCGGGGCTGCGCGGCTGCGCTCTGCCTGGGCCACGGCCTCGGGCATCGGTACACCGACCAGCAGGGCGGCCAGCAGCAAGGCGCGTGCGGCGCCGGTCTCGATGGGGATGCGCAGGAAGCTCACGGACGCCGATGTTGCCGCCAAAGCGGTCCGGCGGCATCGGTGTATCCCTACGGGGACCTCCGGTGGCGCAGATAGACTCCAGCGCCGCGAAAGCGCGCTCGCGGGCGGCGCCCGCGCGCGGCCCCGCCCCTTCGGCCCACACCCCGCTGCTTGCTCCTTGAACCTCCTGACTCGTTGGCTGGTCGCCTTCTGCGGCTCGATGTGGTCCTTGGCCGCAACGGCGGCGGCGCCGCTGCTGTCCCCCGCCGAACTCGATGCGCTGCGCCCCTCGGCGACGGTGCGCGTCGTCGACATCCGCGATGCCGAGGCCTTCGCCGCCGCACACATCCCCGGCGCGGTGTCGGCGCCGTACGAGGTGTGGCGCGGCCCGGCGTCCAACCCGGGCGATCTGCCCGGCCTGCCCGCGCTCACGGCGCTGGTGCAGAAGCTGGGCCTCACGCCGGCCACGCACGCGGTGGTGGTGTCGGCCGGCGACGACACCAGCGACTTCGGGGCCGCGGCGCGCGTGTACTGGACGCTGAAGGTGCTGGGCCTGAAGGAGCTGTCGATCCTCAATGGCGGCGTGCAGGCCTGGGAGGCCGCGCGGCTGCCGCTGGTCGACGTGCCCGTGCCCGTGGCGTCCAGCACCTACGTGCCGGTGCTGGACCGCTCGCTCATCGCCACGCGCGAAGACGTGCGGGCCCAGATCGGCAGCGGCAGGCTCAGGCTGGTGGATGCGCGGCCTTCGGCCTTCTTCCGCGGCGAGAAGCGGCACCCCTCTGCGCTCGTGCCGGGCACGCTGAAGGGCGCCGTGAGTCTGGAGCACTCGCGCTGGTTCGCGCCCGACAGCGCGCTGATGGTCTCTTCCGCCCAGGCACGCAGCGTGGCCGCGACGCTGCCGGGCGACGACGGCCGCCCCACGGTGAGCTTCTGCAACACCGGCCATTGGGCGGCGACCAACTGGTTCGCGCTGTCCGAAGTGGCCGGGCAGAAGAACGTGAAGCTCTACCCCGGCTCCATGGTCGACTGGACGGCGGACCCGCAGACCCTGCTGATGGACAACGTGCCGGGGCGGGCCGGGCAGTTGCTGATCGATGCGCGGCTGTGGTTCGAGCGCACCTTCGGGCGATGAACGGCGACGCGGTGTCTGCATGAGGCGCTGGCCCCTGGCGGTGTTGATGGCCGCCTTCTTCGGCTTCCTCTTCTGGAGCGTGGCGCTGCGACAGGCGGCGCTGTTCGCCATCGGCCTGGGCATGGGCGCGGTGCTGGCCGGCCGTCGCTTCGGCTTCACCACCGGTTGGCGTCAGCTGGTGGAAGACCGCGACCCGCGGGGCGCCGTCGGCCAGCTGCTGCTGCTGGGCCTGGCCGCCACGCTGTCGATGCCGCTGCTGGGGCACTTCGGCGAGTTGCAGGCCGCGCTGGGGCCCCCGAGCGTGAGCCTGCTGGTCGGTGCCTTCGTGTTCGGGCTGACGATGCAGATCGCCGACGGCTGCGGCTCCGGCACGCTCTACAAGGCCGGCCTGGGCGTGCCGCTGAACATGGGCATCCTGCCGCTGTTCGCACTGGGCAGCTTCCTGGGCTCGGTCCACCTGGGTCACTGGCTCGACCTGGGACAGACCGCGCCGGTGGGGCTGGTCAGCCTGTGGGGCGTGGGCGCCGCGCTGGCCGTCACCTGGCTGGGGCTGCTGGTGCTGGCCGTGGCGGCGCGGCACTACGCCGGCTGGCAGCAGCGCTGGCTGGACCGCCGCTGGCTCGGCGGCGCCGTCGCGCTGGCCGTGCTGGCGGCGCTGAACCTGGTGGTGGCGGGCCAGCCCTGGGGCGTGGTCTATGGCTTCGGACTGTGGGCGGCCAAGGCGGTGACGGCGCTGGGCCTCTTCGACGCGGCGGGCAATGCCTTCTGGAGCCAGCCGGGCAACCTGCAGCGCCTGGGGCAATCGGTGCTGCTGGACGTCACTTCCATCACCAACATCGGCATCCTCGGTGGCGCACTGTGGGTCTCGGCCCGCGTGGGCGACGGCGATGCCAAGCCCCTGGACGCCCGCCAGTGGGCCGTGGGCCTGCTGGCCGGCTTCGTGATGGGCTACAGCTCGCGGCTGGCCTTCGGCTGCAACATCGGCGCGCTGCTCAGCGGCATCTCCACCGGCAGCCTGCACGGCTGGCTGTGGCTGCCCATGGCCTTCGCCGGCACGCTGATCGGCATCCGCGTGCGACGGTACTTCAGGTTCTGAGGCGGCAACGGTGGCCATGGCAACGCGACGATCCCTGCGCAGGCTCTTCTGGCTGGCCTTGATCGGCTTCATCGCCTGGGACCACCTGCGTTCGGCACCCGTGGACCTGTGGCGCGAGCCGCCGCTCATCGCCGCCGGTTCAGGCCAGGCGGTCTCGGGCGGCCACTGCTCGGCGGCGAAGTAGGCCGGCGCGGGCGGGCCGCCTCACGAGATCGGTCGATGCTGCGCCGGCGCGGCGAAGCGGCGCAGGAAGCCCCGGTCGATGTGGTCCTTCCAGCGCCAGACCCAGCGCCCCTCGGCGGCCAGGCCGCCGCGCGAGGCGATGGCTCGGCCGTCGCCGGTGGCCAGCAGCGCCAGGAAGCGGCGCTGCGGCACGTAGCTCACCGCGGCGCCGTCGCCCAGCGTGGCGCGCAGGTTGCGCGTCAGCACCGGGCCCATGCGCACGGCGTAGACACCGGCCTTGGGCAGCGGCTCGGCCCATTCGGCGCAGTCGCCGGCGGCGAAGACGTTCGCGTGCGACAGCGAGGCCAAGCGGGCATCGACGCGCACGAAGCCCGTGACGCCCACCGCCAGCGTGCCACGGCGCGCGGGGTCGCGCTGCCAGGCGTGGGCCTCGGCGCCGGTGGCCCACAGCACGAGGTCGCTGCCGGCGGCAACGGCCTCGCTCCAGCCGCTGTTCAGCGCCAGCGTGACCCCGGCCCGCGCCAGCGCACGTTCGCCGGCCCGCACCGCGCCGGGCGCGAAGCCGGACAGCAGCGCATCGCTTCGCGTCACCAGGCGGCCGTGGACGGCGCGTTGCGGCGCCAGCGCGCGCAGCCGCGCCAGCACGGCCAGCAGCGACTCGAACCCGGCGGCGCCGCCGCCGATGGCGGTGACGGTGAAGGGCCGGTCGTCGTCGCAGGCCGCCTGCCAGCGCCGCAGCAGCGCTTCCCAGCGCAGACGCAGCTCGGACAGCGGCCGCATCGACAGCATCTCGCCCTGCGCCAGCGCCGGCGGCGTCAGCGTGGAGCCGTTGTTCAGCGACAGGCACTCGTAGCCCAGCGTCCGGCCGTCGGCCAGCGTGGCCAGGCAGCGGTCGGGGTCCAGCGAGGCCAGTTCACCCTCGACCCAGCGCGCGCCGGCCGCCGCCGCCAAGGCCGCGAAGTCGATGCCGATCTCCTCGAAGCGGTAGTGGCCGGCCAGCCAGCCCGGCACCATGCCGGAGTAAGGCGCCAGCGCGTACGGCGAGACCACGGTGACCTCCACCCCGGCCAGCGGCCGCTCGGCCAGGCTCAGCAGCACCTGCGCGTGCGCATGACCGGCGCCCACCAGCAGCAGCCGCTTCATGGCAGCCACCCGGCCGGCAGGTGCACCAGGTCGGCCGGCTCGTCGATGTCGGCCAGCGGCGACAGCTCGGCCCAGCGCAGGCCGGCGGCGGCGGCCCGTGCGCGCGTCTGCGCCATCACCTGCGAGGTGCTCCACGCGACGCCTTCGAACAGCGCCGGCACCGCCTGGCGCAGGCCCACCAGCGCATAGCCGCCGTCGAGCGCCGGCACGAAGACGGCGTCGTGCGTGGCCAGCGCCGCGGCGGCCTCGGCCAGGCGCGCCGCATCGAGCGCCGGGGCGTCGGTGCCGATGAGCAGCACGCGGCCATGCCGCTGCAGCACGCGGGCGAAGGCCCGCGCCATGCGCGCGCCGAGGTCGCCCTCGCCCTGGGTGGTGAGCACGAGGCCGGACTCGCGGCCCAGGCGCACGAAGGCCGGGTGCGTGGCGTCGGGCGCCGTGCACAGTTCCACTGCGTCGGCACCCGCGGCCCGCGCCGCGGCCACGGCGTGGCCGAGCAGCCGTTCGGCCAGCGCCGCCGCCCCTTCGGCGCCGAGCGCCGGGATCAGCCGCGTCTTCGCCAGGCCGGCCTGCGGCGCCTTGGCGAAGACCACGATGGCCCAGCCTGCATTCAACGGTAGGCCTCGGCCAGCGCCTGCGGCGATTCGCCGCGCCAGTAGCGCCAGCGCAGCCGCCACATCAGGAAGATGGTGCGCCAGACGCCGCGCGTTTCCCAGCGCCGGCCGGACGTGACGGCCCGGGCCCGCAGGCAGGCCGGCGGCGCCAGCGCGCGCAGGCGGCGCGAGAGCTCGATGTCCTCCATCAGCGGCTGGTCGGGCCAGCCGCCCAGGGCGTCGAAGGTGCTGCGCTCGACGAAGATGGCCTGGTCGCCGGTGGCGATGCCGCTCCAGCGCGAACGCCGGTTCATCAGCGCCGCCACCACGCGCAGCATCGGCGAGCGGCCTTCGATGCGCACGTCGAAACGGCCCCAGCGCGCACCCTGGGCGACGGCCTGGGCGACCAGCGCGTCGGCGCCCTCGGGCAGGCGCGTGTCGGCATGCAGGAACAGGAGCACGCGGCCCTGCGCGGCCGCGGCCCCGGCGTTCATCTGCCGTGCCCGGCCGCGCGGCGACGCCAGCACTGCATCGGCCGCCTTGCCCGCCAGTGCCACGGTGGCGTCGCGGCTGCCGCCGTCGACAACGATCAGTTCCGCGCCGCGCGCGCGCAGCGGCGCCAGGGCGGCGAGCGTGCGGACGATGCCTTCGGCTTCGTCGAGCACGGGCATCACGATGGACAGTGCAGGCCTCACCCGCGCCGCCAGGCGTGGTAGCGCGCCACCCAGGCCAGCAGCCGCTCGGGCGCGTGCGCGCGCTTCCACGCGCCGGCGGCGTACTTGTTGGCCTCGGCCATCGTGGGATAGGTGTGGATGGTGCCGAGGATCTTGTTCAGCCCCAGGCCGTGCTTCATCGCCAGCACGAACTCGGCGAGCAGTTCGCCGGCGTGTTCGCCGACGATGGTGGCGCCGAGGATGCGGTCGCGCCCCGGCACGGTCAGCACCTTGACGAAGCCGTGCGCGCTGCCGTCGGCGATGGCGCGATCGAGGTCGTCCAGACCGTAGCGCGTGACTTCGTAGGCGATGCCCTGCGCCTGCGCCTCGGTCTCCGACAGGCCCACACGCGCCACCTCGGGGTCGGTGAAGGTGGCCCAGGGAATCACCGAGTAGTCGGACTTGAAGCGCTTCAGGCTGCCGAAGAGCGCATTGACGGCCGCGTACCAGGCCTGGTGCGCCGCCACGTGCGTCAGCTGGAAGGGACCGGCCACATCGCCGACGGCGTAGATGTTGGGGTACAGCGTCTGGAGCCAGGCGTCGGTCTCGATCGTCCGGCGCGGCGTCAGCGGGATGCCCAGTTCCTCCAGGCCGTAGCCTTCGACGCGCGGGCTGCGGCCCACGGCGCACAGCAGCTGGTCGAACTCGATCACCACCTCGCGCCCCTCGTGCTGCGCGAAGAGGCGCCGCAGCTCGCCCTCACGCTCGAAGCGCTGCGCCTGGTGGCCGGTGAGCACGAGCACGCCGTCGGCGGCCAGCGAGGCCGCAACCAGGGCCGAGACCTCCGGGTCCTCGCGCCCCAGCAGACGTGGCGCCATCTCCACCTGCGTGACGCTGCAGCCCAGGCGCGCAAAGGCCTGCGCCAGCTCGCAGCCGATGGGCCCGCCGCCCAGCACCAGCAGCCGCCGCGGCTTCTCGCGCAGGCCCCACAGCGTGTCGGAGGTGAGGCAGCCCACGGCGTCGAGCCCGGGAATGGGCGGCACGAAGGGCCGCGCGCCGGCGGCGATGACGATGCTGCGCGTGGTGAGCGTCTGCACGCTGCCGTCGGCGTGCGTGATCGCCACGCTCCACGGCGAGGTGATGCGCGCGTGGCCCTGCACGACGTCCACGCCCAGGCCGGTGTAGCGCTCGGGCGAGTCGTGCGGCGCGATCTCGGCGATGACGCGCTGCACGCGCTCCATCACGGCGGCGAAGTCCACCTCCGCCGGCGCGCCACGCAGGCCGAAGGCCCCGGCCTGGCCGATCTGGTGCGCCAGCCTGGCCGAGCGGATCAGCGCCTTGCTCGGCACGCAGCCGAAGTTCAGGCAGTCGCCGCCCATGCGGTGGCCTTCCACCAGCGTCACTTTCGCCTTCACGGCCGCCGCGATGTAGGCCGAGACGAGGCCGCCCGCGCCGGCGCCGATGACGACGAGGTTGCGGTCGAAGCGCGCCGGCTTGGGCCAGCGTGCGTAGACCTTGCGCCGCTGCAGCGCGGCGACCGCGGCCTTGGCGACCAGCGGGAACACGCCCAGCAGCGCGAAGCTGGCCAGCAGCGCGGGCGAGAACACGTCCGACGGCCGCGCGATGGCCGCCAGCTGCGTGCCGGCGTTCACGTAGACCGCGGTGCCGGCCAGCATGCCCAGCTGGCTGACGACGTAGAAGCGCAGCGCGCCGATGGGCGTGAGGCCCATCAGCAGGTTCACCAGCCAGAAGGGAAAGGCCGGCACCAGGCGCAGCGTCAGCAGGTAGGCCGTGCCGTCGCGCCGCATGCCTTCGTTGATGGGCGCCAGCGCTTTGCCGAAACGCGCCTGCACGGTGTCGCGCAGCAGGTAGCGCGCCGCCAGGAAAGCGAACAGCGCGCCCAGCGCCGAAGCGAACGAGACGACCACGAGACCGACACCGAGCCCGAAGACGGCGCCTCCCGCCAGCGTGAGCACCAGTGCACCGGGAATCGACAGCGCCGCGGCCGCGACATAGACGCCGAAGTAGATGGCGAGCGTGAGCAGCGGGCGCGCCTCGTACTGCGCGACCAGCACGTCGCGGCTGGCCTTCAGTTGGTCCAGCGTCAGCAGCCGGCCGAGATCGAAGTGCCGATAGGCCAGCAGCGCCAGCAACAGCGCGGCGCCGATGCCCAGCCAGAGCGCCTTCTTCGGAGTGGCAGCCATCAGACCGCCACCGACGCGGGCGCCACGGCGCCCTTGGTGTCGCGCGCGAGCAGGTCGCGCGGGTTCGGGCGTCCGCCCAGCGGCGGGAAATCGGAGGTGGCCCGCAGGGGCAGGGTGGCGTGCATCGGGAAGGGGTATCCGCTGGAAGACACTGGGTGGTCGTTCGAACCGGCGCTTTCATTACAGCGCAAGCGAACCGCCACCCGCAGTGGCTCGGCGACGGCACTCAGCCGAACAGGGTCTCCACCTCGTCGATCAGCCGCCCGACGTGGGCCACCGCGTCGTGGATGGGCTGCGGCGAGTGCATGTCGATGCCGGCCGAGCGCAGCAGTTCCAGCGGCGGCCGCGTGCCGCCGGCCTTCAGCACGTCCAGCCAGCGCTGCACCGCCGGCGGCCCTTCCTGCTGCACGCGCAGCGCCATCGCCGTGGAGGCCACCAGCCCCACCGAGTAGGTGTAGGGGTACAGGCCCATGTAGTAGTGGGGCTGGCGCATCCAGGTCATGCGCGCGCCGTCGTCGATCTCCACCGTGTCGCCCCAGAAGCGCGCCAGGATGCCGCCCTTGCGCTCGTTGAGCACGGCGGCGGTGATGGAGCCGCCGCCCTCCGCCAGCGCATACACCTGCCGCTGCAGTTCGGCCTCCAGCAGGTGGGTCACGAAGTTGTGGTGGTAGGTGCCCAGCACCTGCATGATGACCGAGCGGCGCAGCCGCTTCTCCTGGCTGCGCGCCAGGATGTGCTGCGCCAGCAGCATCTCGTTCATGATCGATGGCGCCTCGACGAAGGGCATGGCCGGGCGCGTGTTCACGAAGCGCTGGTGCTGCATGGCCAGCCCGAAGTGCCCGCCGTGGCCCAGTTCGTGGGCCAGCGTGAACACGTTGCGCATGGTGTCCGACCACGTGATCAGGATGTACGGGTGCACGCCGTAGGGCGATGCGCAGAAGGCGCCGGAGGACTTGCCCACGTTGTCGGCGCGGTCCACCCAGCGCTGCTCCAGCGTGCGGCGCGCGAACTCGACGTAGGGCGCCCCCATCGGCGCCAGCGCTTCCAGGATCAGGCTGCAGCCGTCGGCGTAGCTCATGCGCGGGTTGAACTCCGGGTCCAGCGGCGCCTTGATGTCGCAGTACAGCAAGCGGTCCAGGCCGAGCACCCGGCGCCGCAGACGGGCGTAGCGCTGCATGTGCGGCGCCAGCTCGCGCTGGATGATGTCGAGGATGTTGCCGTACACCGCGCGCGGGATCTTGTGCGGCTGCAGCAGGAACTCCTCGGTGCTGCCGTAGCCGCGCAGCCGCGCCATGACGACGTTCTTGTTGACCTCGGTGGCGAAGGTGGCGGCGTAGCCGTGGTTGCAGCTCTTGAGCCCGGCGCTGAACGAGACCCAGGCGCCGCGGCGCACGCTGACGTCGGCATGCGTCTCGAAGGCGGACTCGAAACCGTTGAAGGAATTCGCGTGCCTCGTGCCGGCGGCGTCGGTGAAGGGCGCGAACTGCAGGTCGCCGGACTTCGACCGGTTGTAGACCATGTAGGGCGAGTTCAGCAGGTCGCCCGGCGCGGCCAGCACGCGCTCGGTCTCGGCGCCCAGGCGGTGCGGGCGCAGCGCCAGCAGGTCGTCCAGCAGCTGCCGGAAGTCCGCCAGCCCCGGTTCGGCGGCCAGGAACTGCTCCAGCAGGCCGTCGGGAAAGCCCAGGATCTCGGCGTCCACGAGGGCCGTGCTGGCGCCCACGCGCGCGTGCAGCGCCGAGACGCGCGCCACCGCCGCCTGGTGGCGCGGGTCGGTGCCGTCCTGGGCGTTGCGCAGGTGCGCGAACGAGGCCACGCGCATCAGGCGTGCCTGCACCGATTCCACGGCCTCCAGGCCCGCCAGCAGCGCCGCGGCGCTGCTGGCCAGTCGGCCCTGGTGCGCGGCCAGGGCCGCGCGGGCTTCGTCGACGTCCCCGACCGCGGCCTCCCAGGCCGCTTCATCGGCGAACAGGTCGCCCAGGTCCCAGGTCGATTCGAGGGGAACCTCTGCGCGCGTGGGGCGTGAGGGCATGTCGCGATGGCCTTTCGTCTGGTCGTGCGCCCCGGCAGAGCGGCCGCGGATTCTTGCGCAGGTGGCGCGCACCGACTTGAAATGCGGCTGGACCGGCGCATATGCCCATCACGCCCGCCCTGGGCGGGCGCGCTTCAGGACGAAAGGAACCCCTTGGACGCCTTGTGGTGGCTGCTCAGCGTGGCCCTGATCCTCGCCGGCCTGGCCGGCACCGTGCTGCCGGCCCTTCCCGGCACGGCCCTGGTGCTGGCCGGCATCGTGCTCGGTGCGTGGATCGACGGCTTCACCCGCGTCGGCCCCTGGGCCGTGGGCGCGGTGGTGGTGATGGCCGTGCTGGCCTGGGTGCTGGACTACGTGGCGGCGTTGCTGGGCGCGCGCCGGGCAGGCGCCAGCCGCCAGGCGCTGATCGGCGCGGCCCTGGGTACCGTGGTGGGCCTGTTCATGGGCCTGGTGGGCGTGCTGTTCATGCCGCTGGTGGGCGCGGCCGCGGGCGAGTACCTGGCGCAGCGCGACCAGCGCCAGGCCATGAAGGTGGGCCTGGCCACCTGGCTGGGCCTGATGGCCGGCCTGCTGGCCAAGGTGGTGCTGGCCTTCATGATGATCGGCGTGTTCATCGGGGCCTTGCTGCTGTAGGCCCGCAACGGCGGCGCCACCAGGCCACCAGCGCCAGGCCGCCGGCCAGCAGCGCCGCCGGCGTGGGCTCGGGCACCGGGATGCCGATGAGTTCCACGCTCACGCCGCCGAACGGCGTGAGGCCGCCCAGTTCGATGAAGCCCATCTGCGGGTACACGGCGGCCGCATCGAAATCGGCGTTCAGCTCGATGAAGGTCTGCAGGATGTAGTCGCCCGAGCCGAGGATGCGCGAGCTGGGCAGCACGCCGTCCAGCAGGTTCGAGGTGCCCGCGTCCTGCACCCCCAGCGCGTTGTCGGCCAGCAGCACAGGCCCGATCGTGGCCGCTGCGGGCAGGTTGGCGCCTTGCGGCGCCGGCAGGATGCGGTAGTACACCTGGGCCGAGATCCAGCCCGTGCTGGCCTGGCCGCTGCCGCCGCCGGCCAGCACGAGCTTGTAGTTCTCGTGCGCCGCGCTCTCGATGCGCTCGGGCAGCGGCCCGATGCTGAAGGGGCGGCTGGCGACGAGGAAGCTGGTGCCTTCGCCCACGCGATAGTCGCCCTGCAGCACGAAGCCCACGGCGGTGTCGGTGAGCAGCGGCTCGGTGAGGAAGCCGATGTTGCCGCTGAAGTTGAAGTGCGCAGGCTCGGTGAAAGTGATGGCGGCAGCCGGCCCGGCTGGCGCCAGCAGGGCCAGCGCGAGGGCCGGGGCGGCGAGGGACGGGACGATCTTCATGGGCGGCACCTCCTGGGGCATGACGAGGCCGCCAGTCTGGGCGGCGCGGCGTTACGCGCCCGTTACGCCCGCAGGCCCCGCCGCACGCTCAGCGCGGCGGCGCCAGCGGCGTGCCGCCCATGCGGCGCCACAGCCACGACAGGCTGGCCGCGAGAGGCGCCCGGCTGCCCGCCGCCACGGCCGGCACGATCGGCACCCAGGCGCCGCTGGCGCCGTCGCGCTGCGCGATGACGAAGCGGAACACGTAGTGCGGCTCCTGGCCCATGCGCAGGTCGCTCAGCAGCAGCCGCCCGTCGGGCTGCGCTTGCAGGGCCCAGAAGCCGTCGCTGAAGCGACGGATGCGCGCCAGGCCGTCGTGGGCCGGCAGCGCCTCGGCCACGGGCCGGCCCTGGTCGAAAGCGTCGAAGCGGATGGGCCCGGGCGCGTCCAGCAGCGAGTGGAAGCCTTCCTGGATGCGGCCGTCGCCCACGGCGACCACGCGCCACAGCAGCGTGTTGAAGGGCGTGGGTGTGGCCATCACGCGTTCGGCCGGCAGGCCCTGCGCACGCAAGGACTCACGCGCCTGGTTCAGCACATGCTGCTGCACGGCCGCGCCCCAGCCCAGGTAGGCCAGCCCCAGCGACAAGCCCACCAGGTTGGCCCGGCGCGCGCGCTCGGGCGTGGCCGCGCGCAGCGCCAGCACCACGCCCACCGCCCAGGGCACGGTGACCAGCGGGTCGATGATGAACACGCTGCCCAGGCCGAAGGCCTCGTCGGTGAAGGGCAGCAGCACCTGGGTGCCATAGACGGTGAGCAGGTCCAGCAGCGGGTGCGTCACCAGAGCCAGCCACAGCGCCGCCCACCAGCGCCGCCAGCGGTCGGTCTCGCCGTGCAGGCGGGCCACGGCCAGCGCGAAGGGCAGCGAGGCCAGCGTGAGCCAGGCGAAGGCGTGCGACTCGGCACGGTGCAGCACCATGTCCAGGATGGGGTCGCCCTGGTCGATCA
>CAZBUU010000007.1:0-42127 GCA_964495125.1 uncultured Rubrivivax sp. | reverse complement strand
AACATCCGCAAGTGCATCGGCTGCCGGCGCTGCGTGAAGGCCTGCGTCGAGGAGAACAACCAGTCCCGCGGCAACAAACCCGGCGAGCGCATCGAGTGGATCCAGGTGCTGCGCATGGAGCGCGGCGAGTTCACCAAGGGCCGGATGAACCAGGGCTACCCCGAGGGCCTGGGCATCCAGGTGGGGGGCAACTCCTACACGCCGGCGGGCCAGGTGCTGGAAGGCCAGTACCACTACACGCCAGAGAAGGTGCCCGAGAAGGACGCCACCTACATGCCCATCGCGTGCATGCAGTGCGAGAAGCCGCCCTGCGTGAAGGTGTGCCCCGTGCGCACCACCTACCGCGAAGGCGACGGCCCGGTGGTCATCGACTACAACTGGTGCATCGGCTGCAAGATGTGCATGAACGCCTGCCCCTACTGGGCGCGGCGCTTCAACCTCACCACGCCGGTCCTGCCCAAGCAGGACATGAACCCGGTCACGCACTACCTGGGCAACCGGCCGCGCATGCGCGGCGTGGTCGAGAAGTGCCACTGGTGCCTGCAGCGCACGCGCCACGGCCGCTACCCGGCCTGCGTGGAAGTCTGCCCGGTGGGTGCGCGCAAGTTCGGCAACCTGCTCGACCCCGAGAGCGAGGTGAGCAAGGTGCTGGCCCGGAAGAACGTGTTCCGCCTGAAGGCCGAACTCAACACCTTCCCGAAGTTCTTCTACTTCTACGACTGAGGAGCCGGGCCGTGCTGATGCGATTCGTTTCCGACTACGTCCGCTACGTCGTCAAGGGCGGCACCAAGTTCTACGCCTGGATGGGCGTGCTGGGGCTGTTCATCCTCGGCATGCTCTACGTGTTCTACCTGCAGAACACCGAGGGCCTCATCGTCACCGGCCTGACCAGCCAGATCCACGACGGCCTGTACCTGGCCAACCTCGTGTTCCTGGTGGGCGTGGCCGCGGGGGCGGTGACCATCGTCTTCCCGGCCTACGTGTACCACCACGAGGGCATGCACAAGGTCACCGTGCTGGGCGAGATGCTGGCCATCTCGGCGGTGATCATGGTGATGTTCTTCGTGTTCGCGCACATGGGCCGGCCCGACCGCCTGTGGCACATGATCCCGCCCTTCGGCATCTACAGCTTCTCGTCCATGCTGGGCTGGGACGTGCTGGTGCTCAACGGCTACCTGATCCTGAACGCCGTCGTCGGCTTCTGGTACCTGTACTCGAAGTACTCGGGCAAGCCGGTGAACAAGAAGATCTTCATGCCGCTGGTCTACGTGTCGATCGTGTGGGCGCTGTCCATCCACACCGTCACGGCCTTCCTGCTGGCCACCAACCCGTCGCGCCCGATGTGGTTCCACAGCATGATGCCGATCCGCTTCATCGCCACCGCCTTCGCGGCCGGCCCGGCGCTGATCATCATCGCCTTCCTCGTCATCCGGCAGAACACCAAGTTCTGGATCGAGGACAGCGCCATCAAGCTGCTGACGACCATCGTCACCTGGTGCCTGGGCATCGCGATCTTCCTCACGCTGTCGGAGATCGTCGTCGAGCTGTATGCCCGCACCGAACACGCCAACGGCCTGTACTACCTGATGTTCGGGCTGCACGGTCTCACGGGCCTGGTGCCGTGGTTCTGGAGCTCGATCGTGCTGATGCTGGTGTCCTTCGTGCTGTTCCTGATGCCGTCGTTCCGCAACGACATGAAGCGCCTGCCCTGGGTCTGCGCGATGGCCTTCACCGGCATCTGGATCGAGAAGGGCATGGGCCTCATCGTGCCGGGCTTCATCCCGTCGCCCATCGGCGAGGTGACCGAGTACTTCCCGACCTTCGTCGAGTGGCTGATGGTGCTGGGCATCTGGTCCTTCGGCTTCTTCATCCTGACCATCCTGCTCAAGGGCGCCATCGGCATCCTGCTGGGCGAGGTGAAGTTCGGCGCCGGGGCGGCCGCCACGGCCCACTGAGGTGACGATCATGAGACGCATTGCCTTGCCAGCCGCCATCCTTGCCTTGTGCGGCGGCGCCCTGTTGACGGTGGTGGCGCAGAACGCCCCGCAGGCTGATGCGGCGGCTGCCGCTGCCGCGGCCTCGGCACCCGAGCCGGTGGTGTGCTTCGAGAGCCGCCAGGGCGCCACCGAGATCACTCAGCGCGAGCTCAAGCCCGGCTGGCCCAACGTGAAGTGCTCGCCCGTCACCGGCGCGGCGCTCTGGTACGGCGATCCGTACGACGGCACCGTGCCCATGGGCAAGATGCCGCAGATGGAAAACGTCGCCGAGGGCCAGGCCGTGGTGCGGCCGCGCACCGAGAAGCTGGCCCTGCTGGCGCAATGCGGCGCGGCCTGCCACAACGGCAAGTACCCGGTGGGCTTTCCGAAGGACAACAAGCCCACGCCCATCCCGACGATGGAGGCCATGTACCCGGACGCCAAGAACTTCCAGCACGGCCGCGGCCGCATCTGGTGCCTGGACTGCCACCACAACACCCAGCGTAACAAGCTGGTCGATCACTTCGGCGAACCCATCAGCTTCGACCAGCCCCAGCTGCTGTGCGGCAAGTGCCACGGCGACAAGCTGCGCGACTGGCGCGACGGCATCCACGGCAAGCGCATCGGCGACTTCACCAGCACCGGCAAGAAGCGCTGGTTCACCTGCACCGAGTGCCACAACCCGCACAATGTGCAGGACGGCGAGCGCAACAAGGGCTTCGTGCAGATCGCACCCGAGACGCCGCCCCAGCTGCCGCACGGCATGACCAGCGCGGCCCACGAGAAGGTGCACCCGATCGCGCATTGATGGCCGACGAACCACAGACCGACAAGCCCGCACGGGGCGACCCCAGCTGGGTCGCCCCGGCGCTGACGCGCGAAGAGCAGACGCGCAACGTCGGCAAGACGCCCATCTTCTTCGGCCCGCCGCTGGCCGTCCTCACCAAGGACCTGAAGAACACGATGGAGATCAGCGGCCGCATCAACCGCACGGCCGAGCGCTACCTGGAACTGCTGCGCTTCCACGGCCTGGAACTGAGCGAGCCCGAGCGCCAGTGCCTGGCCCACATCTGCCACATCGGCTTCATGTCGCCGCTGGAGATCCGCGAGCTGCCGATGGAAGTGGAACTGACGCGCTTCGAGTGCGAAGGCCTGGACAAGGCGGCGCTGGCGCACAAGCTCAAGGCGGCGAGCTTCGCCGACCTCGTGGCCGTCGTCGAATCTCTCGGCTTCTAGGGGCTGCGATGCAGGATGAAGAGCAAGGCACGCCGACGCGCGTGGCATGGAGCCCGGCCTTCGAGACCGGGCACGCGGACACCGACGCCCAGCACCGGGCCCTGCTGTCGCAGTGCAACCAGCTGGCGGAGCTGTACGTCGAAGGTGCCGAGCTGCGCTTCGACGAAGCCTTCGGCCAACTCCGGGCTGCGGTGCAGGCCCACTTCGAGGCCGAGGCCCTGCTGCTGGCCGGCGCCGGCCCCGAGGTGCTGGAAGACCACCTCGCCGACGCCGAGGAGTTCGGCTACCTGGCCGATGAGATCGCCACCACCGAGAACTTCGACCGGCTGGAGCTGCAGCGCTTCGCGGCCGTGTGGTGCCTGGGCCATGTCACGGCCTCGGCGCGGCAGCTGCGCACGGACAGCAATCCCGCAGCCTGAGGACGCGTTCACCGCGGCGCCTCGACCGGCTGCAGCCCGCCTGGCGAGCTTCTAGCGCGGCTGCGGCCGACGCCCGAAGGCCAGGCGCACGGCCGGCCACAGCAGCGGCGGCGGGCCCACCGCCTCGCGCCGCACCATGGGCAAGGACGCGGCGGGCCAGGCACGCTCGAGCATGGGCCGCAGCGCCAGCACGATGCGGCCGCGCCGCACGATGGCACGGTGGCGCGCGAAGATGCGTGCACAGGCTTCGCGCGTGTGCGCCTGCTCGGCCGCCGGCGTGGGCCCGCGCTGCGCTGCGGCGATGGCGATGGCCGCTTCCGCGCCGTCCTCGATGGCGCTGGAGGCCCCGGCGCCCCAGAGCACATCGACGTTGCCCACCGAATCGCCGATGGGCAGCACGCGGTCGTCGCTGGGCCGGGGCAGCGCGCGCTGGAACACGTCGACGGCCATCACCGGGTACTGCGGTGGGCCCAGGTCCAGGCTGCGCGCCAGGGCCTCGAAGCGCTGCACGTGCGTCGCGCCGTCGGTGCCGGGGCCGGGGCGGGCGTCGAGGTACACGATGACGCCCTTGCGCCCCCAGGTGGGAAACAGCATGCACAGTTCGTGCGTCCGGGCGTCATGCACGCCCACGATGCCGTCGAACCAGGGCGGCGCCGAGTACTCGGCCGTGGCCACCACGTGCGCGGGCCCCGCACGCTCGCGGGCCGGGCGGCCCAGCGCTTCCAGACGGCCGCCGGTGGCGTCGATGACGTGCCTGGCGCGCACCGTGCGCTCGACGCCGGCGGCGGCGTCGCGCAACGTCACCTGCACGTGGTCGGGGCCGATGGCCAGGCCGCCGACGCTGGTGTGCCAGTGCAGCTCGAAGGGGGCGGGCGCTGCAGCCGTGCCGCCTTCGGCCTGCGCTGCCGTCAGCGCCGCGCGCAGCCGGTTCTCGACATGGCGGATGGTGGTGGTGCGCCGGCCTTCGGTGACGTCGGGCAGGCCCAGGGCCTGCAGCGCGGCCTGGGCGCCGGGGCGCAGCAGGATCAGCTGGGCGCGCGTGGCCTCCGGGCCGCGCGCTTCCAGGGCCAGCGTGCTGAGCCCGGCGGCCCGCGCCGCCAGCGCGGCCACGCAGCCGCCGGGGCCGAGGCCGGCCACGAGCACGTCCACCTGCTGCATCGTCGCTTCAGCGCGGCGCCTGCGTGAACAGCCGCGCCGCGCGGCCCTTCAGCTCCAGCAGCTCGCTGGGCGTCACCGAGTAGCGGCCACCCAGGGCGTCGGCCTCGATGCGGAACTCCACCTCGCGCGCGCCGTTGCGCAGGATGCCGACGCTGAACTCGTAGTCCTCCTGCGCGGCCGGGATGCCCAGCTTGTCGGCGTCGTAGTCCTCGTAGCGAACGTTGCGGATCTCGCCGCTGGCCAGGTCGAGCTCGCCCTGGGCGCGCACTTCGGAGTCGCTCAGCTCGTCGATGATGGTGATGGGGAGCTTCAGGTCCATGGGGCGGATTCGCTAGAGGGAAGGGGACGCCTCGGCGGGCGTGGCGTCGGATTGTCCGGCATGCGCCTCTCGCAGGCTTTCGCGCACCGAGGCGATGTGCCCGCGCAGCCCGTAGAACAGGTCGCCGTAGGCGGGCGGCACCTCGATGCGCACGACGGCGCGCTCGATCAGGTCCAGGTGGCGCATCAGGTCCTCGCGCCCGGTCGGGTCGGCGTTCGGACGCAGCGCGTCGCGCTCCAGCTTCTGCAGCGCGCCGTACCAGCGGTAGATGCGCGAGGTCATGTGCCAGCGGTAGAGCGCCGGCACGATGCGCAACGCCGGGATCAGCAGCAGCACCACCGGCAGCAGCACGGCCACCACGCGGGTGATCAGGCTGGCCAGCCAGAACGGGAAGTGGCGGTAGAGGAAGCTCTTGCCCGAAGCGTAGTAGCGCTCGGCGTCCGGGCTGATGCGGAACTCGTGCTCCAGCGGCGCCGGGAACTCGCCGCGCTTCCTGTAGAGGCCCGGCTTGCCGTGCACCTCGCGCGCGGCTTCCAGCAGCAGGTCCGACAACGCCGGGTGCAGCGTGTCGCGCGCCACCAGTTCGACGGTGGGGCCGATGAGCTGCACGTCCTGCGCTGGCAGGTCCTCGCCGAAGTCCAGCGCGCCGCGCGGCAACACCAGCTTGGTGAGGTAGGGAATGCGGCGCGTGTAGCCGTCGGCCTGCACGACGTTGAAGAGGTGGACGTCGGGCTTGCGCAGCAGCTGGCGGATCAGCGCGGTGGGCGTGGATTCGCTCATCGCGAAGAAGGCATCGATGCGGCCTTCGTCCAGCGCCTTCACCGTGTCGGTGGCGGCGGTGTCGACGTACATCGTGCTGTCGCCGTCCTTGATGCCGTTGGCCGCCAGCAGCGCGCGCGCCAGCACGTTGGAGCCGCTGCCTTGGGGGCCGATGTCCAGGCGCAGGCCCTGGAAGTCGGACAGCAGGGTCTTGGGCGCACCGCGGTAGAAGATCATCAGCGGCTGGTGCGAGGTGCTGCCCAGCGACAGCAGCTTCTCGGCCACGGCCGGCTCGGCCTGCCCGCCGAGCACGAAGCCGACGTCCACCTCCACCTTCGGGTCGGCCAGGCGCGCCAGGTTCTCGCGCGAGCCTTCGCTGGGCAGGACGTGCAGCGTGACGCCCGAGCGCGCGAGGATCTTCCGGTACTGCTCGGCGGTGCGGCTGAAGTTGCTGCCTTCGGGGCCGGCGGTGAGGGTGAGCGAACTGGGCGCTGCCGAGTCGAAGATGCCGAAGGCCAGGGCGCAGACGAGCAGCGCCGCCGCCGCCACGCCGCCCATGGCCACCACCAGGCCGCGCCCGAAGAAGGCGACGAGCCGCGCGTAGGCGCGGTCCAGCGCGATGCGCAGCCGCGCGATCACGGCACGCCGCACAGGCAGTGCGCGGCCTGCGTGAAGGGCCCGCGCCGCGGATCCAGTTCCAGCCACCAGCCCCACTCGCGCACCAGCGCCTCGGCCACCGAAGGCGGCAGGCCCAGCGCGGGCCCGGCCAGGCCGGCCAGCGTGGCGTGGGCCCCGGCCGGCTGCGGCAGCAGCGCCGCCAGTTCGGCCAGGCCGAAGCGTTCCAGCAGCCGCTCCAGGCGCCCGGGCTGCGTCTCCAGGTACTGCAGCCGCCAGGCACCGTCGGCCAGCTTGGCGCGCTGCGCGGCGGCGCGGATGGCGTCGTCCAGCCCGCCCAGGCGGTCGACCAGGCCCTGGGCCAGCGCGTCCTTGCCCGTCCACACGCGGCCCTGGGCCACGGCGTCGATCTTCTCGGGCGTGGTGCGGCGCGCCGCCGCGGCCTTGGCGGTGAAATCGCGGTAGGTGCCGTCGATGCTGGCCTGCAGCAGTTCGACGAAGCGCGGGTCGATGCCGCGCTTGAGGTCGTAGGCGCCGCCCAGCCAGGTGGTGGTGACGCCGCCGGTCTTCACGCCGAGCTTGTCGGCCAGGCCTTCGGCCGTGGGGAGCATGGCGATGACGCCGATGCTGCCGGTGATGGTGGCCGCGTCGGCCAGCATCTCGTCGGCGGCCAGGCTGATCCAGTAGCCGCCCGAGGCGGCCACGTCGCCCATCGACACCACCACCGGCTTGCCCGCCTTTCGCACCAGTTCCAGCTCGCGCCGCACGAGTTCGCTGCCGAAGGCGCTGCCGCCGGGCGAGTTCACGCGCAGCACCAGGGCCTTGACCTTGTCGTCCTCGCGCGCCTGGCGCACCAGTTCCGAGGTGGACAGGCCACCGATGGCGCCCGGGCCCGAGCGGCCGTCGCCGATGCCGCCTTCGGCCACCACCACGGCCACCATGTCGGTGGCACGCGAAGGCTTCACGCGCGCCAGCACCTCGCTCCAGTGCACCTGGCGGAAGGTCTTCTCATCCGGGACGCCGCGTTCGATGAAGGCGGCACGCATCTCGTCGCGCGTCTTCAGCTGGTCGACGAACTTGTGCTTCAGCGCCCAGCGCGCCAGGCTGCCGCCTTCGTCCTTCAGGCTGCCGGGCAGGCTGTCGACGGCCTGCATCACGTGGCCGGCCGGCAGCTTGCGCGCGGCCTCCACCGTGCTTGTCCACGTCTGCCACAGCGAGTTCACCAGCGCGCCTTCGGACTCCAGCGACTCGGGCGACGGCCCGCTGGCCGCGAAGCTCTCGTCGGCGTTCTTGAACTTGCCGGCGCGGATGACGTGGGCGGTGACGCCGACGCGGTCCAGCAGGTCCTTGTAGTAGGCGCGGTAGCGGCCGTAGCCCTGCACCGAGACGGCCCCCATGGGGTGCAGCCACACCTCGTTGGCGTGGGCGGCCAGGTAGTAGCTGCGCTGGTCGAAGTCCGAGCCCCAGGCGACGACGGTCTTGCCCGCGGCCTTGAAGCGTTCCAGCGCCCGCGCCACCTCGTGCAGGCTGGGCAGGCCGGCGCCCTGCAGTTCGTCGGTCAGCAGCAGGGCGTGGGTGATGGCCGGGTCCTTGGCGGCGGCGTCCAGGGCGGCGAGCACGTCGCGCAGGCGCGTCTGTCCGTCGCTCTGGCCGCGCAGTTCACGCAGCGCGTTGTCGCGCGCGCTGCCGGCGCGCTGTTCCACAAGGCGGCCGCCGATGTCCAGCACCAGCGCCGTCTTGGGCTGCAGCGCGGCAGGGCCGGGCTTCAGCAGCAGCCAGGCCAGCACGGCCAGCACCGCCAGCAACAGCAGGTTGAGCAGCACCCGGCGCGTGCCGTCCAGCAGCCACCACAGGCCGCGCAGGGCACGGCCGGTCCATTCGAAGAGGGTCGACATGGACGGCATTCTCGGCCTTGCGGCGTGACCGGCGCCGAGCGGGGCCACCGGGGCCCGCGCGGCGTCGGAGAACTTGACAGGTGCTGCCCGGCCCCGAGATGACGGTTCGTGACATCCGTCATGTCCTGCAGTGCAAGTGGCTGCCGGAGTTGGTCGTCGAAGATCAGCCGATCGTGTGGGCGTGAATCCTGCATTCGTGGGGGTTCTATCCCCTGGATGAATGAGCGAGGAGCCCCGATGAAGCGTTCGATGCTGATTTCCGCCCTGCTGGCTTCGGCCGCCACCCTGTCGCAAGCCGGCCCGGTGACGCCGACGTACACGAACTTCGGCAACCTCGCGGGGGCCACCTGGGGCGGCACCGGCATCCCGACGGACCCGGCGGCGATCACCACCAACGGCGGTGTCACGGTGGCGTTGATCGCGCACCAGCGCTACTTCAATCCGGCCCTGGGCAACAACGGTGCCGGCACCTACTACGCCACCGGCGGCATGAACGACGGCATGACCGGCGGCGCGCAATCCGTGGCCGCGACGTGGAGCTTCGGCTTCTACGTCAACCTGGGCACGGCGCAGGCGCGCAACTTCCAGATCGACCTGTTCTATGACCTCGACGGCGGCGTCGGCACCGACCTGGCCGACATGGGCCGCATCGACATGGACGCGGCGGCGGTTGCCGGCGGCGGTGGCGCGCTGTCGCTGCTGCAAGGCTCGGAGAACCTGGCCTTCGGCTACCTCGACGCTGGCGTGCCCGGCTTCGTGTTCGCGCCGCTGGCCGGCTTCAACGGCAACGCGCCGGGCGAGTACAGCTTCATGCTGCGCGTGCGCGACCTGCAGGGCAACGACGTGGCCACCAGCGCCATGAACGTGCAGGTGCCCGAGCCCGGTTCGCTGGCGCTCGCCGGCCTGGCGCTGTTCGGCCTGGCCGCCGCCCGCCGCCGCCGCGGCTGAGCACGCCTCACCCCCTCGACGGCGGCCTGCGGGCCGCCGTCGGCGTTTGCGGCCTCCGGGGTTGAGATACTCGCGCCCCGATGCAGGCCATCCTCGCCGTCACCGTTCCCTTCTTCGCGCTGGTGCTCTGCGGCTACCTGGCCGCGCGCCGCCACGTGCTGCCGGAAAGCGCCATCCCGGGGCTCAACGCCTACGTGCTGTACTTCGCGCTGCCCTGCCTGTTGTTCCGCTTCGGCGCCGGGACGCCGGTCTTCGACCTGCTGAACCCGGCCGTGCTGGCCGTCTACCTGGCCTCGGCGTTGCTCATCGTGTTCTTCACGGTGGCCGTGACCTGGAACCAGCGCATCGGCCTGAAGGATGCGGCCTTCGGCGCGCTGGTGGCGGCCTTCCCGAACACCGGATTCATGGGCGTGCCGCTGCTGGTGGCCCTGCTGGGCAAGGCGGCAGCCGGGCCGGTGATCTGCTCGGTGCTGGCCGACCTCTTCGTCACCAGCAGCCTGTGCATTGCGCTGGCGCAGGCCGCCGGCAGCCATGACCACGGCAAGGGCGCCGGCGCGGCCGCGCTGCGTGCGGTGCGGGGCGCGCTGTCGAACCCCTTGCCCTGGTCCATCGCGCTGGGGGCGCTGTTCTCCATCACCGGCCTGCAGTTGCCCGGGCCGGCGAACACGGTGGTGGCCATGCTGGCCGATTCGGCCTCGCCGGTGGCGCTGTTCACCATCGGCGCCGTGCTGTGGCGCAGCAGCCAGCACGCGCACACGCGCACGCCCTGGCCCGACTTCCTGCCCGTGGCGCTGATCAAGCTGTTCGTGCACCCGCTGCTGGTGTTCCTGCTGGCCGCGGCAGCGCGGCACCTGGGTGCGCCGCTGTCGACCTTCCAGGTGATGGTCTTGACGCTGGCCGCGGCGCTGCCCAGCGCCAGCAACGTCAGCCTGCTGGCCGAGCGCTACGGCGCCGACAACGGCCGCGTGGCGCGCATCATCATGAGCAGCACCGTGCTGGCCTTCGTCAGCTTCTCGCTGCTGGCCTGGCTGTTCGGCGTGCAGCCCGGCTGAATCTCGCCACTGGCCGGTTTTTGCCGTTCTTTTCGGGCTTTCGGCGGCTCAAGCGGCCGGCTCCAATGCCGACACCGCCCAACGCCGGAACACGCCGACATGTCTGCCCGCGACCTGCCCATCGAAGAACTGCTGTCCCTGGCCGGTGGCCGTGCCGCGCGCATCGACGCCGGTGCCCATGTCGACCCCGCCGTGCGCCTGGGCGACGGCACGCGGGTGATGGCCGGTGCCGTGGTGGCACGCGGCACCGAGATCGCGGCCAACGTGCTGATCGGGGCCAACGCCACCTTCGCCGAAGCCGAACCCGGGGAACGGCCGGCCCGCGTGGAAGCGGCTGCGCGCATCGGCGCGGCGGCGGTGATCTGGGCCGGTGTCGTCATCGGCGCCGGCGCGCGTGTGCGGCCGGGCGCCGTGGTCACGCGCTCGGTGCCGGAGGGCGCCACGGTCTCGGGCCATCCGGCGGTGATCGAGCCCGTCGAAGGCCTGGCCGCCGCGGCCGGCTGAGCCCGATCTGCCGGGCTTTCCGGCCCGACATCCGGCGATCACCCGCTGGCTCTGCCGCCCACACTGACGCACCCCCCGCGCGTGCGTGCCGGGGGCCGATGTGGAGCCCCGACCGATGTCCCCCGCCTTCCGCCCCGCCTGGGCCGCCCTGCTGCTCGCCGCCGCGGCCACCGGCAACGCCGACGCCCGCTGCGTCGACGAGGACGCGCCGGAGACCCCGGCGTCGAATGAAGCCGCCGCTCCGGCGCCCGACCCGCGTGCCACCCTGGCCGGGATGGTGGCCGAGGCGCTCAAGCGCAGCCACGCCGTGGGGGCTTCGCAGCTGCTGGCCGAAGCCGCTCGCTCCGACATCGAGGAAGCCCGCGCTGCCACCGCGCTGCAGGCCAGCGCCACCGCCGGCATTGGCCCCAACGGGCAGCGCGCCAACGGCATCACCGAGACCAGCACGCTGCAGGCGCGCGCCGGCATCACCATCGGCCAGACGCTGTGGGACGGCGGACGCAGCGAGCGCTTCGTCGACTGGCGCACGCAACTGGCCGAGAGCGCCCGCTACGGGAGTTTGAGCCAGCAGGAACAGATCGCGCTGACGACGGTGTCGCTGGCGCTGGAGCGCAGCCGCTACCGCAGCACGGTGCTGGTGTGGCGCAGCCATGTGCGCAAGATGGGCTGCCTGGTGGAAGCGCTGGAGACCATCACGCGCACCGACCGCGGCCGCGCCAGCGAACTGGTGCAGGCGAAGAAGTCCTTGCAGCAGGCCGAGATCCAGCTCGCGCAGACCCAGAGTGCCGTGCGCCAGGTGGACGTGCGCCTGCGGCGCCTGGTGGGCGATGGCCTGCCCGGCACCGAAGGCCTGGCCACCGTCTTCACGAACCTGCCCGAACTGCCGCAGTTGGTGGCTGACGCCGAGCGTTCCTTCGACATCGCGCAGCTCGACGCGCAGATCAGCGCCGCCAACCGCTACGCCGAGGCCGTGGCCGCCAGCGGCAAGCCGCAGGTCAGCTGGTCGGCCAGCGCCGGCGTCACTGCCGCCACCGGCGGCGTGCGGCCGCCGGGCGCCTACACGGGCGTCAACAAGACCGGCTCCTACGCCGTGGGGCTGGCGGTCAACATCCCGCTGCTGAGCCCGGGCCTCCATGCGGCCACGGACTCGGCGCGCAAGCGCGCGCAGGCCACGGCGCTGCAGCGTGCCGAGGCGCTGGAGGCGCGGCGCTTCCGTGTCGCGGAGGTTCACGAGCAGTCGCTGTCGGCCATCGACCGCGCCCGTCGCACCGCCGACGTGCTGCGCGACAGCGACCAGGTGCGCAACTTCACGCTGCAGCAGTGGCAGCAGCTGGGGCGTCGCAGCCTGTTCGACGTGATGTCGGCCGAGGCCGAGCACTACAACCTGCGCGTCAGCTACGTCAACGCCCTGCACGACCAGCAGCAGCTCAACGCCAACCTGCTGAGCCTGGGGCGCGGCGTGCTGGAGTGGCTGCGCTGAAGTCGCCGCAGCGGCCACGAATAGCGCGGGGTTCAACCCTTCTTTCCAGGCTTTCCTGGGCGGCCTCCGGGCTCAAGATCGTCGCGCAGCGTCCGGTGCGTCCGTGCCGGCCGCGTGCGTGACCAGAACCCCGAGGACGGCGTCCCATGTGCGGCATCGCAGGCATCCATTACAAGCACGACATCGACCCTGGCGTGCTCGACCGTGCCCAGGCGCTGTTTGCCAGCCGCATGCACCACCGCGGCCCCGACGACTTCGGCTGCCACCGCACGGCACGCGCCCTGTATGCCAACCGGCGCCTGGCCATCGTCGACCGCGCCGGCGGCCACCAGCCCATCTACGAGGCCGGCGGCGCGCGCGGCATCGTCTACAACGGCGAGGTCTACAACCACGAGCCGCTGCGCGAGGCGCTGGCCGGCCGCTGGGCCTTCACCACGCACAGCGACACCGAGGCCGTGCTGGCCACCGTGCTGCATGCCGGCGACGAAGGCCTGGCGCGACTGAACGGCATGTTCGGCCTGTGCGTGTGGGACGACCGCGACGCCAGCTTCCTGCTCGCGCGCGACCGCTTCGGCGCCAAGCCGCTGTACGTGTACGAGGACGCACACTGCATCGCCTTCGCCTCCGAACTGCGCACGCTGCTGGGCCTGGAAGGCCTGGACCACGCGCTCGACCCCGTGGGCTTCCAGGACTACCTGAGCTACCGCTACAACCTGGCACCGCACACCCTGTTCGCGCGCATCCGCAAGCTGCCGGCCGGCCACGTGCTGCGCTTTGCCGGCGGTGCGGGCACGATCACGCGCTACGCCGAAGTGACGCTGCACGAGCCTGCCGCAGCGCGCCCCGAGGCCGACTACGTGGCCGAGCTCGACACCCTCATGGGCCAGGCCGTGCGCTCGCAGCTGATGGGCGAGGTGCCCATCGGCGTGCTGCTGTCGGGCGGGCTGGACTCCAGCGCCATCGCCGCCTACGTGCACAAGGCCGGCGCGCGGCTGAAGGCCTACAGCATCGGCTTTCCGGAGGTCAACGAGTTCGTCTTCTCGCGTGACGTGGCGCGCCAGTTCGAGCTGGACTACGTGGAGGTGATGCTCACGCAGGCCGAGCTGCGCGCGGGCATGGACACCGTGATCGGCCAGCTCGACGAACCCATCGCCGATCCTGCCTGCTTCGCGCTCAGCCGCCTGTGCCAGCGCATCCGCGAGGACGTGACCGTGGTGCTCTCGGGCGAGGGCGGCGACGAGATGTTCGCCGGCTACGGCCACCACACGCTGGCGCTGGAGCCCGGGCTCTCGCGCGATGCCGTGTTCGCGCACTTCTTCCACCAGAGCGCCAACAACCTGGACGCCAACGTCTTCCTGGCCGACAAGGGCCTGCCGCCGCAGCACCTGCGGCTGCGCACGCACTTCGACCGCGCCGACACCGCGCTCAACGGCATGCAGGCCTTCGAACTGGCCAGCTGGATGCCCGAGAACCTGATGATGAAGGCCGACAAGGTGCTGATGGCGCACTCGCTCGAAGGCCGCTTCCCCTTCCTGGACCTGGACATCTGGCGCTTCGCGGCGCAGCTGCCGCAGGCCATGAAGCTGCCCCACGCGGGTTCGTCCAAGCATGTGCTGCGCCGGCTGATGGCGCCGCAGCTGCCGCGCTCGGTGATCGAGCGCCGCAAGATGGGCTTCACGGTGCCGCCGGCCTTCTTCCTGCAGACCCTGCAGGGCCGCCTGCGCGACGCCATCGACGGCCTTCGCGGCACGCCCGTGGCCGGCGTGCTGGACCTGACCGCCATCGCCGCGCTGCTGCAGCGCTTCTACGGCGGTGAAGCGATGCCGGTGTTCAAGGTCTGGAACCTGGCCGTGCTGCTGCTGTGGTGGGCCGATGTCTACCCGCAGGTGAAGGCCGCGCCGGCCGTGCTGCAGCGCGCCCCGGCGTCCGGTGCGTCGCGCCGCAAGCTGGTGGTCTACACCGCGCTGGTGGGCGCCAAGGAGCCGCTGGCCAACCCCCTGGACGCGCTGCCGTCCGATGCCACGACCGACCTCGACATCGACTTCGTCTGCCTCACCGACAACCCCGCGCTCACCTCGCCCGTGTGGCGCTTCATGCCCATCGGCCAGCGCCACCTGCCGCCGGAGAAGCTCTCGCGCCGGCCCAAGGCCCTGCCGCACGAGTACTTCCCCGAGGCCGAGTTCAGCCTCTACGTGGACAACACCGTGCGCTTCAAGCGCCTGCCGCAGGCCGCCGACCTGGAGACGGCGCGGCCCTACCTGCTGCGCATGTTCCGCCACGGCGCGCGCACCGACCCGCAGCAGGAAGCCGGCGCCGTGGTGCTGCTGGGCTACGAAGACGTGGACGTGGTCTGCCGCCAGATGGACTTCTATGCCGCGCAGGGGCCGCTCAGCGAAATCGGGCCGCTGTCCACCTGCACCGTGATCCTGCGCAGCCACCACCACCCGGTGGTGAAGCGCTTCGGCCAGACCTGGTGGGAGAGCCTGCTGGCCTTCAGCAAGCGCGACCAGCTCTCGGTGGATTACGCGTTGCGTGAAGCGGGCGCCGAGGTGGAACCCTTTTCCGGCGCCACGCACGACAACGACTGGCTCGACTGGCACGGCAGCCTGTCCTCGCGCCGCGTGAAGGCCAGCTTCGACGGCAAGCGCTATGCCTGGCTGCACCGCGACGACCCCGCCGCGCAGGCCGACCCGCGCGCCCACTTCCTGTCCACGCGCAGCAGCGAGAGCGACGACGCCGCGTATCTCAGAACCCCGGCGCTGCTGGAGTTCCTGTGCCATCAGCAGCACAGCAGCCTGGGGCAGCAGGTGTCGCCGCGGCGCGGCGTGGCGCCCGTGCTGCAGGGCCTGCTGGCGCCGTGGCGCGCCGCCGGGCGCCGCTTCCTGCTGGCCTGCGCGCAGGGCGGCACGGGTGATTTCGCCTTCACGGGTGCCGAGCACGATGCAGCAGCGCAGGCGCTGTCGATCTACCTGCACCCGGCCGCCGGTACGCGGCTGGACCTGCAGCCGGCCGACCTGCGCGACGATGGCCGCGTCTGGAACACCGTGCAGCAGCCCTTCGACGTGCTGGTGCTGCTGGGCGTGGGTGCCGCACAACTGCCGGTGGCGCTGGAGAAGCTGCACCGGCTCCTGAACCGCGAGCGGGGCGCTTTGGCGGTGGTGTTCGCCGATCCGCCCACGCTGCAGCACGCGGCCGAGATGGAACGCTGGCTGGCAGCGCAGTTCGGCGTGCGCGCACAGGCTTCGCTGCAGGCCGGCTGGCACGATGGACGCCGCGAGCCGCTGCCCAACGCGGTGCTGGGCATCGCCTGGGAACGCGTGCCGGTGCCGGCGGCGGCGCCGGCCGGCGGGTCGACGGCGGGGGTGCCGGCATGACCCACCACGTGCTGTGCGACGGCGGCCTGTCCAACCGGCTCAATGCGCTGATCTTCGCGCTGATCCTGAAGCGTCGCCACGGGCATGACTGGCGCATCGCCTGGCCGGTGAACAACTGGTGCGGCGCGCCCTTCGAGAGCCTGTTCGAGTGCGCGCTGCCGCACGACGAGCGAGACATCGCGGGTTTCAAGCTCAACGAGCACCGCCACCTGCTGGTGATGCACGAGAACCAGGTCGGCTTCGACCCCGCGCGGCTGGTGATCAACCGCGGCCTGGCCGGTTATGCCGAGTACGAACGGCTGCTGGCCTCGCACCCCAGCGTCGTCTACTACAACTCGCTGCTGCCGCCCTTCGTGGGTGAGGCCGAGGTGAAGGACGCGCTCACGCTGCTGAAGCCGGCGCCGGCGGTAGCCGAGCGCGCCGCCGCCTTCATCCGCCAGCACGGCATCGACCGCTCCTGGCTGGGCCTGCACATCCGCAAGTCCGACTTCGGCAACGCCGTGGACGACGCGGCGCTCTTCGAACAGGCCCGGGCCAGCCCGCGCCGCATCTTCGTGTGCAGCGACGACGCCGAGGTCAACCGCCGCTTTGCCACCTTGCCGCACTGCGCGGTGTTCGAGAAGACTGCCTTTCCCGAGAAGCTGGACGGCGGCGCCGGCTGGCAGCAGTGGACGACCGACGGTGAAGGTCGCCGCTTTCCCTTCAACATCACGCGCGGCACGGCCTCGGTGATCGAAGGTTTCGTCGACCAGCTCATCCTCTCCCAGACCGAGGTGGTGGCCACCTCGGGCTCCACCTTCCAGGCCCTGGCGCGCCTCTTCGGGCGTTGCGGCTGGTTCACCCCGGGGGCGGCTGCCCCTGCCACCCTCCGACCACCCGAGACCCCCCCGATGAACACCGTGACCCAGGCCCCAGCCGAGCGCCCCGTGACGCAGCAGGAGCTGTTCGACCTGCTCAACCTGCTGCGCCCCTGGCAGATGATCAGCGACGTGAAGCTGCGCATCGGCTCCGACGCCGACGGCGGCTACGTCATGCCTTCATCGTCACGGCGCAGCAATGCCGTGCTGTCCATCGGCATCGGCAACGAGGTGAGCTTCGACGGCGACCTGGCGCGACTGGGCGCCAGGGTGATCCAGTTCGACCACACCATTCCCGGTGCGCCGCTGGAGCACCCCAACATCGAGTTCCACCGCAAGGGCTGGGGCGTGCGCGACGAGGGCGATTTCGTCAGCCTGGCCTCCATGGTGGCGATGCTCGACTGGAGCACGGCGCAGCACCCGATCCTGAAGTTCGACACCGAAGGCGCCGAGTGGGACTGCCTGGCCGGCGCCCGCACCGAAGACCTGGAGCGATTCGAAGTGCTGACCGGCGAGTTCCACGACTTCCACAAGCTCGTGAACCGCGATCACTTCGACCGCGTGCACGCCGTGTTCAGCAAGCTCAACGCCACGCACCGCGTCATCCACATGCATGCCAACAACGCCGGCGGCATGGTCATGCTGGGCGGTATCCCCTTCCCGCGCCTGCTGGAACTGACCTTCATGCGCAAGCGCTCGGCCTCGTTCCACGGCCACTCCAGCGAACCCATCCCGGGCCCGCTGGACCGACCCAACGTGCCGCAGCTGCCGGACCTGTACCTGCGCGCGTTCTAGGCGCGGCCTCAGGACGCGCTGGCCACGATGCGCAACTGAACCGCGGCTGAGCCCGTGGCGCTGGGCTCGCCCAGTCGCGGCTGCGGGACGCCGCGTTCGCGCAGGTGCTTCTGCACCTGCGCCGCGCGCTGCAACGCCAGCGGCGTGGCGCCGGCCTTGTCGTCGGGTGCCGACAGCACCGACACGCGCGCATTGGTGCGCCGGCGAAGGCTCTCGGCCACCTTGTTCAGCACGGCGGCCAGCGCCGGCTTGACCTCGCTCTTGCCGGCGTCGAAGCAGAACTCGCGCGGCACGTCCACCGCCAGCGTGCCGTCACCCAGCTGGCGGATGGTCACCGGCGTGCCGCGGAAGAAGGAATCCAGCCACTGCTGTTCCACCGTCAGCGTGGCGGCCGCGGCGGTGCGCGCTTCGGCCGCATGGGCCGGCGCTGCGCTGGCCGCGGGTGCGGCGGCGGCCGGCGGCGTTTGTGTGGCCGCGGCGGGCCGCGGCGCGACCACCACCGGCCCCGGCGGCGTCGGCGGCGTGCTGCGCGGCGGCGGTGCCGTCGAACAGGCAGCGAGCAGGACCGTCAGTGAGGCGGCGAAGCGAATTCGGAGCGAAGCGGGCATGTCGCCAGCGTAACGTGCCGGGCGACGGGCCGGCAACACGATGTGACGCCCGGGCTATCATTGGGTCTAGGTCGGCAGTTCACCCAGGCGTTGCCGCGTGGTTCCCCACCACGAGCTAAACCTGCCATGAAGACGCTTGTGTACACGGCCTCCCATGCACCCGCATGCGCCAGGCCGGAAGTCGGCAACCCCCGGCGCCCTGCACCTCAGGGTTCCCACGCGCATGACCGTGCCGGAGACCCGCCATGCCCCGTGAAGTCATTTCCCTGTCCGTGCCCGATGTGTCGGCCTTTGCCCGCGCCCTGGGCCGCTCGCTCGCCGAGCGCCACGCCCGAAAGCCCGAACCGCCGGGCCATGTGGAGTTGCTGAACCTGCTGGCGCGCGCCGCCGGGCAACGCAACTTCCAGGCGCTGCGCGCTGCACCGCCTTCGCCGCCCGTGGCCACCGCTCCCGGGGCGCCCGCTGCACTCAGCGACAACGCGCGCAAGGCGCTGGGCCAGTTCGATGCGCAAGGCCGTCTCGTCCGCTGGCCGGTGAAGTTCAGCGTGCAGCGCCTGGTGATGTGGGCGCTGTGGACACGCTTCGACGGCCGCCGCGTCTACACCGAGAAGGAGGTGAACGCGGTGCTGAAGGACGCCAACGCCTTCGGTGATCACGTGACGCTGCGCCGTGAGCTCATCAACCACCGGCTGATGTCGCGCAAGAACGACTGCAGCGAGTACCGCAAGCTGCCCGCGCGGCCCGACGCCGAGACGCGCGCGCTGCTGGCTGCCTGGCGCGCGAAGTCCCGCGGCGCATGAACGAAGGCCCCGCCCCGGGGTGAACCGGGGTGGGGCCTTCAGGCCGTGCTCGTCAGATCAGCGGTGTCTGGTTGCGCAGCAGCTCGTCGTCGGTCGCGCCCGGCAGCCGGCCGGCCGTCACCGCACCGGTGACCACCCGCTCGACCGGGGCCTCCGCCGCCGTGCTGCCCACCAGGTCGGCCGGCGCCGCGGCGAGCAGGTCGCCCAGGGCCGGGGTGGCCTCGGCGCCCTTGGCGAACCACACGTCGGTCATCTCGGCGCTCGTGCCGTCGGCCTTCGTGTAGCTGCCCACCATGCCCAGCAGGTTGCCGTTGTCGGTGGCCGTGCCCTTGGCGAAATCGAGGTTCAGCTCGACCACGCCCACCTCCAGCAGGCCCTTCAGCTCGCCGGCGTCGGTCTGGCCGTCGGCGTCGGCGTCCACCCAGACGCGCAGCTCGCCGTAGGCGGCGTCGGCGGCGTTGACCGTGCCGTCGCCGTTGCTGTCGAGCTGGCCCAGGGCGGCGAAGCCGTTGCCGGCACGCTGGCCGTTGGCCAGCTGCGTGGCACCGCCGAAGAGCTCGGTGCCGTCGTCGATGCTGCCGTTGCCGTTGATGTCGCGCACCAGCAGGCCGTCGCCCGCACCCACCCAGCCGGTGGCCGTGGCGGTGCCGGTGGCGCCGACGTCGAACTGCACGCCGGCCGAGGCCCCCAGCGTCCGCACGCCATTGCCGTCCAGGTCCAGCACGATCGGCGTCACGCCCTGCAGCGCGGCGAACTGCGCCGTGCTCATGGCCGCCCAGTCCTCGCCCTCGAAGGCGTTGTACTGGGTCATGCTCATCGCCGCCAGGTCGGCCGTCTCGAAGGCCGCCACCTGTTCGGTGCTCAGCGCGACGATTTGGTCGGCCGTCAGCGCCTGCGCCTGTGCCGTGGTCAGCGCGACGATCTGCGCCGTCGTGAGCTCAGGCACCACCGTGTCGGCGATCGACACCAGCTGCGCCGTGGTCAGCGCCGCGAACTGCGTCGTGCCCAGGGTCTGCCAGTCGGCCGTGGTGAAGCTGGCCAGCTGGTCCGTCGTCAGGGCCGCCACCTGGCTCGCCGTGAAGGCGTTCACCTGCGCCGAGCTGAGCGCGTCGAGCTGGTCCGTCGTCAGCGCTGCGATCTGCGCCGAGCCGAAGGCCTGCAGCGTGGTCGAGGTGAGCCCACCGAGGTCGGCACTGTCCAGCGCGCCCATCTGCGCCGTGGTGAAGGCGGCGATCTGCGCCGTCGTCATGGCGTTGAACTGGTCGCTGGCCAGCGCGTCGATGACGGCCGTGCCGAAGGCGCGCACCTGGGCCGTGGTGAAGGCCGCGAGATCCACCGTGTCCATGGCCGCCACCTGCGCGGCGCTCAGGCTGCCGACCTGGCTCACGCTCAGCGCGCGGATCTGGTCGCTGCCGAAGGCCGAGAGGTCGGCGCCGGTGAGGGCGTCGAGCTGGCCGCTGGTGATGGCCGCCACCTGCGCCGTGCCCAGGATGGACAGCTGCGCGGTGCTGAACTCGCCGAACTGCGTGCTCGTGAAGGCGGCGACCTGCGCCGTCGTCATGGCGGCGAGGTCACGCGTCTCGATGAGCCCGATGTCGGCCGTGTCGATGGCCCGCACCTGCGCCGTGGTCAGCGCCGCGGCCTGCGCCGTGGTCAGCGCCTGCAGGGCGTCGGTGGACAGCGCCGCGATGGCCGCCGTCGACAGCGCCCGCACCTGAGCGGTGGAGAGCACCGCCAGGTCGGCGGTCTGGAAGGCCGCGGCCTGCGCCGTGTTGAGGGCGCCGATCTGGCCCGAGGTCATGGCGGCGAACTGCGTCGTCGTGAAGGCGGCCACGTCGCTGGCGCTCATGGCGTTGATCTGGCCGACGCTCAGGCTGGACACCTGGCGCGTGGTCAGGCCGGCCTGCTGCGCGTCGGTCAGCGAATTCAGCTGGTCACCCGTGAAGGCGGCCACCTGCGTCACGCTCATGGCGGCGAGGTCGGTGCTGTCCAACGCGTGCAGGTTGGCCGTGGCCAAGGCCCGCACTTCGGCCGTCGTCAGTGCGACCACCTGGGCGCTGGTCAGCGCCGCGACGGACTCGCTGGACAGTGCGGCAATGCCGGCCGTCGTGAAGGCCCGCACCTGCGCGGTGGACAGCGCCTGCAGGTCGGTGCTGGTCAGCGTGCTGACCTGCGCCGTCGTCAGGTTGGCGATCTGCGCCGTGGTGAGCGCGGCGAACTGCGTCGTGGAGAGCGAGTTCAGGTCGTCACTGGCCAGCGCCTTGATCTGAGCCGTGCCGATGGCCGCCACCTGCGCGGTGGACAGCACCGCCAGCTGCGCCGTGGTCAGCGCGTCGATCTGCGCCGAGGTCATGGCGCGGATCTGCGCCGTGGTCATGGCCGCGATGTCGGCGGTCTGCATCAGCGCCAGGTCGGCGTTGTCGATGGCCACGATCTGGCTCGTCTTCAGCGCCGCCACCTGCTCGGTGGTGAGCGCCTGCAGCTGTGCCGCCGTCATCGAGGCGATGGCCGCCGTGCCGAAGGCCTTGATCTGGTCGGCCGAGAGCGCCGCCAGGTCGGTGGTCTCCAGCACCGAGACATGGGCCGTGTCCAGGCCGGCGATCTGCGCGGTCTCCAGCACCTGGAACTGCGCCGAGCTCAGCGTGTTCAGCGTGGCCGTCGTCAGCGCGTTGAGCTGCGCGGTGGACAGTGCGGCCAGCTGCGTGTCGGTGAGCGTGGTGAACTGCGCCGTGGTCAGCGACTGCATCTGCAGCGTGCTCAGGCCGGGCAGCTGCGAAGCCGTGAGGGCGGCCAGGTCGGCCGTCTGCATCAGCGCCAGGTCGGCGCCCTGGATGGCGCGGATCTGCGCCGTGGTCAGGGCCGCGGCCTGGGCCGTGGTGATGGCCTGCAGCTGGCCGGCGCTCAGCGCCTCGATGGCGGCGGTGGACAGGCCGCGGATCTGCGTCGCCGTCAGCGACGCGAGGTCATCGGTGTCCATGGCCACGATCTGGGCGGTGGTCAGCGCGCCCAGCTGCGTGGCGCTGAACGCGGCGAATTCGCTCGTGCCCAGCGTGGCCAGCTTGGTCGGGTCGATGGCCGCCAGTTGGGTGGTCGTGAGACCGGCCAGGATCGTGTCGTCCAGTGCCGTGAGCTGCGCGGTGGTGAGTGCGGCCACCTGCGCCGTGCCGAAGGCGGCGAACTGGGCCGGCGTCAGCGCGTTGAGGTCATCGCTCTCCATCGCCGCCAGCACCGTGGTGCCGATGGCGCGCAGCTGTGCGGCCGTGAGCGAGCCCATCTGCGTCGTCGTCCAGGCGGCACCCAGTTCGGTGGTCAGCGCCGCGATGGCGGCCGTGGACAGCGCCGCGACCTGCGTGCCCTGCAGGGCCGCCCAGTCGTCGGTGTCCATGGCGGCCACCTGCGAGGCGGCCAGGCCGGTGATCTGCGTGGCCGTGAGGGTCTGCCACTGCGCCGTGGTCAGCGTCGTGAGGTCGCCATCGTCGATGGCCCGCAGCTGCGCCGAGTTCAGCGCCGCCAGCTGCGTCGTGCCCCAGGCACTGAGCTGGTCGGTCGTGAGCTGGCTCACCTGCGTCGCCGTGAGCGCTGCCACCTGCGTGGTGGTCAGCACGTTGAGGTCGTCGGATTCCAGCGCCGCCACCTGGCTGGCAGTCAGCGCACGCAGCTGGCCGGTGGTGAGCCCGCGCACCTGCGAGGTGGACAGCGCCGTGATGACAGCGTCGGACAGCGAGGCGATGGCTGCGGTGCCGATGGCCGCCACCTGCGTGGTGCTCAGCAGCGACAGGTCATCGGTGCCCAGCGCCGCGGCCTGGCTGGCCGTCATGTAGGGCAGCTGCACCGTGGTCAGCGACTGGAACTGCGCGCTGTCCATCGCGGCCAGGTCGCCGGCTTCCAGTGCGCCCACCTGGGCACCCGTGAGGGCCTGCACCTGGGTCGTGGTGAGCGCGGCCACCGAGGCCGAGGTCAGCGCGACGATGCTGTCGGTGGACAGCGCCGCCACCTGTGCCGTGCCCAGTGCCCGCAGGTCGGCGCTTTCGAAGGCGGCCACCTGTTCGTCGGTGAGCTTGGCGATCTGGCGCGTCGTCAGCGCGGCCACCTGGGCCGTGCCCAGGGCGGCGAAGTCAGCCGCTTCCATGGCCACGATCTGCGCCGTGCCCAGGGTCTGGATCTGCGCCGTCGTCAGCGCGGCGATGCCGGCGGTGGTGAGCGCGGCCAGCGCGGCACCGCTCAGCGAGCCGATGGTGCCCGTGCCCAGGGCCTGCAGCGAGGCCGTGCCGAGGCTGGCGGCCTGCGTGTCGGTGATGGCGGCCACCTGCGAAGCCAGCAGCGCGGCGAAGCCGGCCGTGGACAGCGCGGCCAGGTCGTCGGCGTCGAGTTGCGAGATCTGTGTCGTCGTGAGCGCCCGCACCTGGTCGGTGCCCAGCGCGGCCATGGCCGCGGTGGTGAAGGCCGAGAGCTGCTCGGCCGACAGGGCCCGCAGCTGCCGCGAGCTGAGCGCGGCGATGTCGGCGGTTTCCATGCCGGCGATCTGGTCACCCGTCAGCGCGGCGATCTGGCGCGTGGACAGCGCCGCGAACTGCGCCGTGCCCAGCGCGGCCAGCGAGGCCGCAGACAGGTTGGCCAGCGGCGTGGCGCCGATGGCGGCGGCCTGCGTGGCCGTCAGCGCGGCGATCTGGCCCGTCGCCAGACCGGCCAGCTGGTCGGCCGTCAGCGCGGCGATCTGTGCCGTGCCCAGCGTGGCCAGGTCGGCCGTCTGGATGGCGGCGAAGGCCGAGGCGTCGAGCAGCGCGATCTGGCTGGAGGTGAGCGAGCCCAGTTGGGCGCTGTCCATCGCCACGATGGCGGCGGATGTCAGCGCGGCCAGCGCGTCGGCGCCCAGCGCGCGCAGCTGGGCGGTGCCCAGTGCGGCGATGTCGGCCGTCTCCATGGCGGCGATCTTGTCGGCGCCGAGGCTGGCGAACTGGGCCGAGGTGAGCGCCGCGAACTGCCCGGTGCCCATGGCCACGAAGTCTTCCTGCTCCAGCGCAGCGAGCTGCGCCGTGGTGAGCTTGTTGACCTGGTCGGTGCCCAGCGCAGCCACCTGGCCGGTGGTGAGCGCGGCGATCTGCGCATCCGACAAGGTGCGCAGCTGCGCCGAGCTGAAGGCGGCGAGGTCGGCCGTTTCCAGGCCCGCGATCTGGTCTTCGGTGAGCGCGGCCACTTGCGCCGTGCGGAGCGCCGCGAACTGGCCGGTGCCCATCGCGTTCAGGTGCTCGGCGTCCAGCCCGGCCAGCAGGCCGGTGTCAAGGCCGGCCACCTGCGCGGTGGTCAGTGCGGCCATCTGGGCCGTGGTCAGCGCGGCCAGGCCTTCAGCGGCCAGCGCGTTGATCTGCGCCGTGCCCAGCGCTGCCAGGTCGGCCGTCTGCATCGAGGCCAGGTTGTCCTTCACGATGGCGGCCACCTGGTCCACCGAGAGCACGGCGGCCTGCGCGGTGGTCAGCGCCGCCAGCGCGTCGGTGCTCAGCGAGGCCATGGTCTCGGCCGACAGCGCGCGCGCCTGGGCCGTGCCCAGCGCGGCGAGGTCGTTGGCCTCCAGCACCGCGGCCTGCGCCGAGGTGAGGGCGGCGATCTGCGCCGTGGTCATGGCCTGGTATTGCGCCGTGGTGAACGCGGCCACGCTGGTCGGGTTCAGCTCGGCGAACTGCGCCGTCGACAGCGAGGCGATCTGGCGCGAGGTCAGCGCGCCCAGTTGCGTGGAGCTGAGGTAGTCGATCTGGTCGGCCGACATGGCCGCCAGTTGCGCCGTCGTGAAGGCGGCGATGTCACGCGACTCCATCACCTGCAGCACGCTGTCGGTGAGCGCGGCCACCTGCGCGGTGGTCAGCGCGGCCACCTGGGCCGTGCTCAGCGCGACGATGGCGCTGCTGGACAGCGAGTTCAGTGCATCCGTGGTGAAGGCCCGCACCTGGGCCGTGCTGAGCGCGGCGATGACGGCCGTCTCCAGCGTGGCCACCTGGCTGGCGGTGAGCGCGGCAATCTGCGCGGTGGCCATGCCGGCGTACTGCGTGGTGCCGAAGGCGGCCTGCGCCACCGGGTCCAGCGCCGCCAGCTGTTCGCTGGTGAAGGCGCCGAACTGCTGCGTGCTCAGGGCCAGGAGCTGGTCGCTGGTGAGGGCGGCGATCTGAGAGCTGTCGAAGGCGCGCAGCTGGGCCGTGCTCATGGCGGCGAAGTCATCGGACTCGATGGCCGCCACCTGGGCGCCGGTGAGCGCACGCACCTGGTCGGTGACGAGCGCGGCCACCTGCGCCGAGGACAGCGCGATGATGTTGGCTTCGGTCAGCGCGGCGACGCTGGCCGTGGCCAGGTGACGCAGCTGCGCCGTGGACAGCGCGCCGAGGTCGGCGGCCTGCATGGAGCCGGCCTGCGCGGCGGTGAGCGCGGCCACCTGGGCGCTGGTCAGCGCTGCGAACTGCGCCGTGCCCATGGCGGCCAGGTTGTCGGGGTCGATGGCGGCCAGCTGGGCCGTGGTGAGGGCGGCCACCTGGCGTGTCGTCAGGTTGGCCAGCTGGGCCGTGGACAGCACGGTCAGCTGCGAGACGTCGATGGAGGCGATCTGCGCCGTGGTCATGGCGGCCAGGTCGGCCGTCTGCAGGGCCAGCAGCTGGTCATCGGTGAGCGCGGCGATCTGGTCGGTGCGCAGTGCCGCGGCCTGGGCCGTGGTGATGCCGGCCACCGCCTCGGCGGAGAGCTGGGCGACGTTGGTGTCGGACAGCGAGCGCAGTTGCGCCGTGCCCAGCGCGGCCACGTCGGCGCTCTGCAGCGCCGCGGCCTGCGCGGCCGTCAGCGCGGCCACCTGGGCCGTGGTGAAGGCGGCGTACTGCAGCGTGGTCATGCCGGCCAGCGCGTCGGGGTCGAGCGCGGCGATCTGCGCCGTCGTCAGCACCCCCACCTGGCGGGTGGTGAGCGCGCCGAGCTGCGCGGTGTCGAAGGCCGTCAGCTGGGTGGGCGAGAGCGCCGCCAGTTGCGGCAGCCCGATGGCGGCCACGTCGGCCGTCTGCATGGCGGCCAGCTGCTCGGCCGTGAAGGCGGCCATCTGCGCGGTGGTCAGGCCACCGACCTGCGAGGTCGTCAGCGCGGCCACGGCCGTGGCCGACAGCGCGGCCACGGTGTCCACGCCCAGCGCACGCAGCTGCGTGAGGCTCAGCGCGGCCACGTCGTTGCCTTCCAGCGCGGCGGCCTGGGCGGTGGTCAGCGCGGCCAGCTGCGACGTCGTCATGGCGGCGTACTGGGCCGTGCCCAGCGCGGCCAGGTCATCGGGTTGCAGCGAGGCGATCTGCAGCGTGGTGAGCGCGGCGATCTGGCGCGTCGTCAGGTTGGCCAACTGCGCGGTTTCCAGCGCGTCGAGCTGCGCGGTGGACAGCGCGGCGATCTGCGCCGTGCCGAACACGGCCAGGTCACGCGTCTCGAAGCCCTGCATCTGCTCGGCCGACAGCGCGGCCAGCTGGGCCGTGGTGAGGCCGGCGATGGCGTCGGTGGCCAGCGCGGCGATCGAGCCCTGCGTCAACGCGGCAATGGCGTCGCTGGCCAGCGCGCGCACCTGGGCCGAGCCCAGCACGGCCACGTCGGCGCTTTCCAGCGCAGCGGCCTGCGCCGAGGTGATGGCGGCCATCTGCGTGGTGGACAGCGCATCGAACTGCGCCGTGGACAGCGCGGCCAGCGCATCAGGCGCCATGCCCGCGATCTGGTCGGCACCCCAGCCGGCGACGGCGTTGGCGCCCAGCGCGGCGAGTTGTTCGGTGGTGAAGGCGGCGAACTGCACCGAGCTCATGGCGGCCACCTGGGCCGTGCTGAGCGCGGCCACGTCGGCCGTCTGCATGCCGGCCACCTGGTCGACGGTGAGCGCGGCCATCTGGGCCGTGGTCAGCGCGGCGGCCTGGGCCGTGCTCAGGCCCTGGATCACTTCCACCGTGGCGGCGGCCAGCGTGGCGCCGTCGATGGCGCGCAGCTGCGCCGTGGACAGCGCGGCGATGTCGGCGCTCTGCAGTTCGGCGGCTTGTGCGGTGGTGATGGCGCCCAGCTGGGCCGTGGACAGCGCCTGGAACTGCGCCGTGGTCAGCCCGGCCAGGTTGCTGGCGGACAGGCCCGCCACCTGCGAGGTGGTCAGCGCGGCCACCTGCGCCGTGCCGAGCTTGGACATCTGGTCGGCGTCGAGCGCGGCCAGCTGGGCGTCGCCCAGCGCGCGCACGGCGGCGGTGCTCAGCTGCGCCAGCTGGGCGCTGCTGAGGCCGGCGAGGTCGGCACCATCGATGGCGGCGGCCTGCGTGCCCGAGAGCGCGGCCACCTGGGCCGTGGTGAGGGCGACGATCTGCGCCGCGTCGAACGTGGCCAGCGACTCGGTGTCGAGCGCGGCCACCTGGGCGGTGCGCAGCGCGGCGATGTCAGCCGTCTCCATGCCGGCCACCTGGGCCGTGGTGAGGGCGGCGATCTGCGCCGTCGTCAGCGCCTGCGTCTGCGCCGTGGTCAGCGCGGCGATCTTGTCGGCCGCCAGCGCGTCCACCTGCGCCGTGGTCAGCGAGGCCAGCTGGGCCGTACCGAGCGCGGCGAACTGGGTGGCGTCCAGCGCGCCGAGCTGGGCGTCGCTGAACACGCGCACCTGGGCCGTGGTGAGCGCGGCGATGTCGGCCGTCTCCAGCAGCGCCATGGTGGCGGTGCCCAGCGCGGCGATCTGCGCCGTGGCCAGCGCGGCCATCTGCGCCGTGGTGAAGCCCACCACGGTGTCTGGCGCCAGCGAGGCGAAGTTGGCGGCCGACAGCGCGGCCAGCTGGGCCGTGCTCCAGGCGGCCAGGTCTTCCGAACCCATGGCGGCGAACTGCGTGCCGGTCAGCGCGGCCACCTGCGCCGTGGTCATGGCGGCGAAGTGGGCGGTGCCCAGCGAGCCGATGTCGTCGGCGTCGAAGCGGGCGATCTGCGCCGTCGTCAGCGCGCGCACCTGCGCCGTGGTGAGGGCGGCGAACTGGTCACCGGTGAGGGCGTCGATCTGCGCGTCGCGCAGCACCGCCACCTGGGCCGTGCCGAGGGCGGCCAGGTCGGCCGTCTCCATCTGTGCCAGGTCGCCGGCTTCCAGCGCACGCACCTGGGCCGTGGTCAGCGCCGCGGCCTGCGCGGTGGTGAGCGCGGTCACCTGGTCGGCCGTGAAGGCTTCGATCTGCGCCGTCTTCAGCGCGGCCACCTGGGCCGTCGTCATGGCGGCGACATGGTCGCCGTCAAGCTGGCTCACCTGCTCGGTGGTCATCGCCGCCACCTGGGCCGTGCCCAGGCGCGAGAACTGCGCCGTGGTCATGGCGTTGAGCTGCGACGGGTCCATGGTGGCGATCTGCGCCGTCGTCATGGCGCTCACCTGGCCGGTGGCCAGGCTGCCCAGCTGCTCGGCCGACAGGGCCGCCAGCTGCGCGCTGCTCAGGCTCAGCACCTGCGCGCTGGTGAGCGCGGCCAGGCTGGCGGTGGACAGCGACGCGAGGTCCTCGAGGTCGATGGCGCGCAGCTGCGCCGTCGTCAGCGCGGCGGCCTGCGCCGTGGTCAGCGCGGCGACGTGGTCACCGTTGAGCGCGGCCATGTTGGCTGTGCTCAGCAGGCGGATCTGCGCCGTGCCCAGCGCGGCCAGGTCGGCGGCGTCCAGCGACGCGGCCTGGGCCGTGGTGAAGGCCGGGATCTGCAGCGTGGTCATGGCGGCGAACTGCGCCGTGCCCATGGCTGCCAGGTTGGAGGCGTCCATGCCCGCGATCTGCGTGCCGGACAGCGCTGCCATCTGTGCGCTGGTGAGACCGCCCAGCTGGGCCGCCGAGAGCGCGTTGAGCTGTGCCGTCGTCAGGCCGGCGATCTGCGCCGTCGTCAGCGCACCGATCTGCGCGCTGGACAGGCTGCCGAAGTCCTCGGGGTTCAAGGCCTTGACCTGCGTGACCGTCAGCGCGCGCAGCTGCGCCGTGCCGAAGGCCGCCACCTGGTCGGCTTCCAGTGCCTGCACCGTGGCCGTGGCCAGCGCACGCACGGCGGCCGTGCTCAGCGCGGCCAGGTCGGCCGTCTGCAGCGCAGCGGCCTGGCCGCTGTGGATGGCGCCCACCTGCGCGGTGGAGAAGTTGGCATAGGCGGCGGTGCCCAGCTGCGCCAGGTCGGCCGGGTCCATGCGCGAGATCTGCGCGCTGGTGAGCGCCGAGCTCTGGGCCGTGGTCATGGCCGTCAGCTGCGCCGTGGTCAGCGCGTCGAGCTGCGTGCTGGTGAGCGCGGCGATCTGCGTCGTGGTCAGCGTGGCGAAGCTGGCCGAGGCGATGACGGCCAGGTCCTCGTTCTCGAGAGCCTTGATCTGCGCTGTGGTCAGGGCGCGCAGCTGGTCGGTGGTCAGCGCGGCCACCGACTCGGTGTCCAGCGCGGCGATGGTGGCGGTGCGCAGGCCACCGATCTGGCTGGCGCGGATGGCCGTCAGGTCCTCGGTGGTGAGCACCTGGGCCTGGTCGCTGCTCAGGCCGGCCAGCTGTGCCGAGGTGAGCCCGGCGTACTGCGTGGTGCCCAGGGCCACCAGCGTGTCGGTGCCCAGGCTGGCGATCTGGCCGCTGGTCAGACCGGCCACCTGGGCGGTGGTGAGGCGGTTCAGGTCATCGGTGCTGAAGGCCGAGAACTGCGCCGTGCTCATCGCACCCAGCTGGTTGGAGCGCAGCGCGTCGATCTGGTTGTTCGTCAGCGCGACGATGTCGTCGGTGCCCAGCACGCGGATCTGCGCCGTCGACAGGCCGGCGATCTGCGCCGTGGTCAGCGCCGCGATCTCGGCACTGGTGAGGCTGCCGATGTAGCCCGTGCCCACGCCGCCGATCTGGCTGCCGCCCATGGAGCCGGTGTTGCCGCCGGTGATGGCGGCCAGCTGCGCGGTGGACAGGGCGCCCAGCTGCGCGGAGGAGAAGGCGCTGGCGGCGCCGGACACGGCGGCCAGCATGTCGGTCGTCAGCGCGGCCAGCACCGAGGGCCGCAGCGCGGCCAGGTCGGCGGTCTCGAAGGCCGAGAAGTCAGCCGTGCCGATGGCGCGGATCTGCAGCGCCGTCAGGCCCTGCACCTGCAGCGTGGACAGGGCGTTCAGCTCGGTGCTGCCGAGCGCCGCCAGTGCGGCCGTGCCCACGGAGCCGATCTGTGCCGAGCCCAGCGCGCCCCAGTCGGCGGCCTGCAGGCCGGTGATCTGGGCCGAAGTCAGCGCGCCCACCTGGGCCGCCGACATGGCGGCGAACTGCGCCGTGCCGAAGTTGTTGATGCCGCTGCCCATGGCAGCCAGCTGCGTGCCGCTCAGGCCCGCCACCTGGGCGGAACCCATGGCGGTGAGCTGGCCGGCGGTGAGCGCGTTCACCTGCGCCGTCGTCAGGTTGCTGATCTGGGAGCCGGTCATCACGGCGATGTCCGCGGTGTCCAGCGAAGCGATGTCGGCGCCCAAGGCGCGCGCTTGCGCGGCGGTCAGCCCGCGCACCTGGGCGCTGGTCAGCGCGGCCACTTCAGCGCCGCTGAGCGAGTCGATGACCGCGGTGGACAGCGCGGCGACCTGCGCCGACGACAGCGAGGCATAGGAACCGGCGGCCACGGCGTCGAACTGCGCCGTGGTCAGCGCGGCCATGCCGGCGGGCGTGAGCGTCAGGATGTCGTCGGAGGTCAGCGCCGTGCCCAGCGCGGCCAGCGAGGTCGGCGCGAGGGCGTTGATCTGGGTGGAGGTCAGCACGCCCAGGTCGGCCGTGAGGCCGGCCATCTGGGCCGTGGACAGGCTGGCCAGCTGCGCGGTGGTGAGCGCGGCCAGGTTCGTGGTCGTCAGGCCGTCCAGGTCGGCGGCGTCCAGGCCGTCGAGCTGGCTGGCGCTGAGCGAGCGGATCTGCGCCGTGGTCAGCGCGTTGAGCTGTTCGCTGGTGAAGGCGCCCAGCTGGGCGCTGGAGATGGCCTGCAGGCGGGTCGTGCCCAGGGCCTGCAGGTCGGTGCTGTCCAGCCCGGCCAGCGCCGCCGTGGCGATGGCACGCAGTTGCGCCGTGCTCATGGCGGCCAGCTGGGTGCTGCTGAGGGTGGCGATGTCACCGCTGTCCAGGCCCGAGATGGCGCCGGTGCTCAGCGTGGCCAGCTGCAGCGTGCTCATGCCGGCGATGTCGGCCGTCCCCAGCGTGGCGCCGTAGGCCTGGCCCAGCGAGGCCACCTGCGCGGTGGACAACGCGGCCAGCTGGGTCGAGGTGATGGTGTCCAGCTGGGCCAACTGGCCGGTGGACATGGCGGCCACCTGCGTGGGCGACAGCGCCTCGATCTGTGCCGAGGTGAGGCCGGCCACCGCACTGGTGCCCAGCGCACGGATCTGCCCGGTGCTCAGCACGGCCAGATCGGCGGTCTCGAAGCCCACCGACTGCGTGCCGCGCAGCGCGGCCAGTTGCGAGGTGGACAGGGCGGCCACCTGGGCCGTGCTCAGCGCACCCAGGTCGCCCGATTCGATGGCGGCCACCTGGCGCGTGCTCAGCGCGGCGATCTGCGCCGTGCCGAAGCCGGCGAAGGCGGCGCTGGACAGTGCGGCCACCGCGGCCGTGCCCAGGGCGGCGAGCTGCGCCGACGAGAAGGCGGCCACGTCGGACGAAGCCAGCGCGTTGACCTGGGCCGTGCCCAGGCCGGCGATCTGCGCCGTGGTCAGCGCCGCGATCTGGTGCGTGCCCAGGGCCTGCACCTGGGCCGAGGTCAGCGCGCCCAGCTGGGCCGTGCCCAGGGCCGCGACGGAGGCCGTCGACAGGGCCGAGAGGTCCGCCGATTCGATGGCCTGCACCTGCGCCGTGCTCAGGCGGGCCAGCTGCGAGGTGGACAGCGACCCGATCTGCGAGGAGGTGAGCGCGGCCATGTCGGCGGTGCTCAGGGCGCTGATCTGGCTGGTCGCCAGGCCGCGCAGCGCGGTGGTGGACAGGGCCGCCACCTGGTTCGATTCCAGCGCCGAAATCTGCGCCGTGGCCAGGCCGCCGATCTGCGCACTGCTGAACGCGGCCACGGCCGTGGTGCTCAGTGCGGCGTAGTCGGCCGAGTCGATGGACCGCAGCTGTGTCGTCGACAGCGCCTGGACCTGCGTCGGCACGAAGGCGCCGATCTGGGCCGAGCTCATCGCCGCCAGCTGGTTCGTCGCGAAAGCCTGCACCTGGTTGGCGGTGAAGGCGCTCACGTCCGCCGGCTGGAAGGCCGCGAACTGCGAGGTGCCCAGGGCGCGCAGGCCCAGCGTGGGAATGGCGGGAATCTGCGTCCCCGTCAAGGCAGCGATCTGAGCCGTGCTGAAGGCCGCCCAATCTTCCGTCGTGAAGCCGGCGATCTGGGCCGTCGAGAGGACGGCGATCTGCGCGGTGGTGTAGTTGGGGATCAGGGTGGCCATGTGCAGGTTCCTCGATGTGGACGCGCCCGGATAGGGCGGGTAGGTGGGCACGGAAACCCCACCTACCGATTCATGTCCGTCGGTATCGGAACTGCAGCGAACTAACTTGAGCGGCCGACCGGCCCAACTGGGGGCCAAAAGGGCGTCTGTTCGACACGCCTTGTCACCGCTGGCGGTGGCAGCCGGCGGGCCTGTCGGCGCCGCCTTGCGGAACTTGAGCACGGCGCACAAGGAAAGACGCCCTGCATGGGCAGGGCGTCACGGTCAGGGGCGGGCGGGGCTCACTTGCCGGCCGGCACCTTGCCTTCCACGCCCTTGACGTAGAAATTGATGCCGGAGAGGAATTTGTCGTCGGCGACCTCGTCCTTCTTCAGCAACTCCTTGCCGTCGCTGCCGACAATGGGGCCCTTCCAGATGGCGAAGCTGCCATCGGCCAGGCCTGCTTTGACCTTCGCGACCTGGTCCTGCGTCTCCTTGGGCACCGCGGCGTTGATGGAGACGATGTCGATGGCGCCTTCCTTGACGCCCCACCACACGCCGCCGCCGCCCGTCCACTTGCCTTCCAGCGCGTCGCGCACGGCCTTGACGTAGTACGGGCCCCAGTTGATGACGGCCGAGGCCAGGTGCGCTTCAGGCGCGTAGGCCGTCATGTCGCTGTCCCAGCCGAAGGCCAGCTTCTTGTTCTTGGCGGCGGTCTGCAGCACGGCCGAGCTGTCGGTGTTCTGGAACAGCACGTCGGCGCCCTGGTTGATGAGGCTTTGCGCGGCCTCGCTCTCCTTGGGCGGGTTGAACCACTCGTTCACCCACACGACCTTGGTCTTCACCTTCGGATTCACGCTCTGCGCGCCGAGCGTGAAGCTGTTGATGTTGCGGATGACCTCGGGGATGGGGATGGAACCCACCACGCCCAGCGTGCCGCTCTTGCTCATCTTGCCGGCGATGATGCCGGCCATGTAGGCGCCCTCGTAGGTGCGGCTGTCGTAGGTGCGCATGTTGGCGGCTTGCTTGAAGCCGGTGGCGTGCTCGAACTTGATGCCGGGGTTGTCGGCGGCCACCTTGAGCATGGGCTCCATGTAGCCGAAGGTGGTGCCGAAGATCACCTTGTAGCCCTGGCCGGCGAGGTCGCGGAACACGCGCTCGGCGTCGGCGCTCTCGGGCACCTTCTCGACGAAGGCGGTCTGCACCTTGTCGCCGAACTCCTTCTCCACCGCCTTGCGGCCGTTGTCGTGGGCGAAGGTCCAGCCGCCATCGCCCACGGGGCCGATGTAGGCGAAGGCCACCTTCAGCGGCTCGGGCTTGGCGGCCGGCGCGGAAGCGGGGGCCGAGGCGGCCGCTGCGGGTGCCGGGGCCTCTTCCTTCTTGCCGCAGCCGGCCAGCAGCACGGCGGCGCCGAGGGTGGACGCGCCGGCCAGCTTCAACAGCAGGCGCTTGGACAGGGTGGTCATCGGGGCTCTCTCCTGGGTGGGGGGTGTGGAAATTATCGGGTCAGGACCCGGGGAAGAAAGGCTTGCCCAGCGATGCGGGCATGTTGGCGCGGATCCAGGCCGCGTTGCGCGAGATGGCCACCAGCACGACGATGGTGGCCAGGTAGGGCAGCATGCTGAGGAACTGGCTGGGCACGTCCACGCCCTGGCCCTGCAGGTGGAACTGCAGCATGGTCACGCCGCCGAAGAGGTAGGCACCCAGCAGCACGCGCGCCGGCCGCCAGGTGGCGAAGGTGGTCAGCGCCAGGGCGATCCAGCCCTTGCCGGCCACCATGCCTTCCACCCACAGCGGCGTGTAGGCCACCGAGATGTAGGCGCCGGCCAGCCCGCACAGCGCGCCGCCCACCACCACGGCGGCCAGGCGGATGCGGCGCACCGGGTAGCCCAGGGCGTGCGCCGATTCGGGCGATTCGCCGATGGCGCGCAGCACCAAGCCGGCGCGGCTGCGGTACAGGAACCACCACAGCGCCACCGTCAGCCCCACGGCCAGATAGACCATCGGGTGCTGGCGGAACAGCATGGGGCCGAGGAAGGGGATGTCGCCCAGCAGCGGAATGGCGTGCTGCGTCTTCTCGCCCAGCTTCTCCTGCACGTAGCCCGTGCCCACGAAGGCCGAGAAGCCGCTGCCGAAGAGGCTCAGCGCCAGGCCCGTGGCCACCTGATTGGTGTTGAGCCAGATGACCAGCAACCCGAACAGCCCCGCCAGCGCGCCGCCGGCCAGCGCACCGGCGCCGAAGGCCAGGGTCTCGCTGCCGGTGTGCACGCCGGTGGCGAAGCCAGCGATGGCGGCCACCAGCATCAGGCCCTCGGCGCCCAGGTTCACGATGCCGGCGCGTTCGTTGATGAGCAGGCCCAGGGCGGCGATGGCCAGCACCGTGCCGGCGCTGAAGGTGGCGGCGAGCAGCAGCGCGACGGCGTCCATTCAGGCCTCCTTCTTCACGGCCAGGGCCTGCCGCAGCCGGATGCGGTAGAGGATGAGCGTGTCGCAGGCCAGCAGCGTGAACAGCAGCAGACCCTGGAACACGCCGGTGAGGCTCTTGGACAGGCCCAGGCGCGACTGCGCCAGTTCGCCGCCGATGTAGAACATGCTCATCAGGATGCCCGACAGCACGATGCCCACCGGGTGCAGCCGCCCGACGTAGGCCACGATGATGGCGGCGAAGCCGTAGCCTGCCGGCACGTGCGGCGTCAGCTGCCCAAGCGGCCCGGCGGCTTCCAGCCCACCCGCCAGCCCGGCCATGCCGCCGCTGATGCACAGCGATGTCCACAGCGCACCGCGCGACGAGAAGCCGGCGTAGCGCGCCGCCGCCGGCGCCAGCCCGCCCACCTGCAGCGCGAAGCCGCGGTAGGTGCGGAACAGGAAGGCCCACAGCAGCGCCACCGCCGCCAGCGCGATGAACACGCCGATGTGCGCGCGCAGCCCGGTCGTCAGGCGCGGGACCTTGGTCTCGGGCAGGAAGGTGATGGTCTGCGGGAAGTTGTAGCCTGCCGGGTCCTTCCAGGGGCCGTAGACCAGCCAGCCGAGCAGTTGCTCGGCCACGTAGACGAGCATCAGGCTGACGAGGATCTCGTTGGCGTTGAAGCGGTCGCGCAGCAGCGCCACGATGGCCGCCCACAGCAGCCCGCCCAGCACGCCGGCGAGCAGGATGGGCACCACGATGCCTCTTCCCAGTGACGCCAGCCAGGGCGTGCCCGGCCCGGCCTGCATGGCCACCCAGCCGGCGAACAGCGCGCCGAGGATGTACTGCCCCTCGGCGCCGATGTTCCACACGTTGGAGCGGAAGCACACCGCCAGGCCCAGCGCGATGAGGATCAGCGGCGTGGCCTTCACGCTCAGTTCCGACAGCGCGTAGAGGTTCTTCAGCGGCTCCACGAAAAACATCGACAGGCTGCGCAGCGGGTCCTTGCCCAGCACCAGGAAGAGCACCACGCCGATCAGCACCGTGAGCGCCAGCGCCAGCAGCGGCGAGGCCAGCGACATCAGCTTGCTGGGCTGCGGGCGGGCTTCCAGGCGGATCATGCGGCCACCCCGGCGGGCGCCTTCGCGCCGGGCCACAGCCCGCTCATCCATTCGCCGATCGTCTCGATGGTGGCGTCGGCCACCGGCACCGAGGGCGACAGCCGGCCCTTGGCGATGACCTGCAGCCGATCGCTGATCTCGAACAGTTCTTCCAGTTCCTCGCTGACCACCAGCACGGCGCAGCCGGCGTCGCGCAGCGCCAGGATCTCGCCGCGGATCTGCGCCGCCGCGCCCACGTCCACGCCCCAGGTGGGCTGGCTGACGATCAGCAGCTTCGGGTTGGCCGCGATCTCGCGGCCGACGATGAACTTCTGCAGGTTGCCGCCCGACAGGCTGCGCGCCGCCGCACCGGCCCCGCCGGCGCGCACCATGAAGCGGGCGATGAGGTCTTCGGCCAGGCGCTGCACGCGGCCGGTGGCGATCCACCCGGCGCGGCTGACGGTCTCTGTGCGCGTCAGCAGCGTGTTCTGCGCCAGGCTCAGCGTGGGCACGGCGCCGCGGCCCAGGCGTTCCTCGGGCACGAAGTGCAGGCCGCGCTTGCGCCGCGCGCGCGGGCTGCTGCGGCCGATGTCGTCGCTGCCGAGCGCGATGCTGCCCGGCGCGGCGCGCGGGTCCTCGCCCGACAGCGCCGCCATCAGTTCCTGCTGGCCGTTGCCCGACACGCCGGCGATGCCCAGCACTTCGCCGGCGCGCACCTCCAGCGCGATGTCGTGCAGGTCCATGCCGAAAGGCGAGGCCTTGGCCAGGCTCAGCCCCTGGACACGCAGCACCGGCGCGCCCGCCTTCGAGGCGCGGTGCACCAGCGCGGGCGGCTCGGCGCCGATCATCAGGCGCGACAGCCCGGCATTGGTTTCGGTGCGCGGGTCCACCTCGCCCGTGACCTTGCCGCCACGCAGCACCGTGCAGTGCTGGCAGAGGGCGCGGATCTCGTCGAGCTTGTGGCTGATGTAGAGGATGCTGCAGCCGCCCTCGGCCAGCCGGCGCAGCGTGACGAAGAGCTTCTCCACCGCCTGCGGCGTCAGCACCGAGGTGGGTTCGTCCAGGATCAGCAACTTCGGTTCGGTGAGCAGCGCGCGCACGATCTCCACGCGCTGCCGCTCGCCGACGCTGAGTGAATGCACCGGGCGTTCGGGCTCCACGTCCAGCCCGTAGGCCGCCGCCACCTCCACGATGCGCGCCGTCACCTGCGGCAGGCTGCCGGCCTTGTCCAGGCCCAGCCAGACGTTCTCGGCCGCCGTCAGCGTGTCGAACAGCGAGAAGTGCTGGTAGACCATGCTGATGCCCAGCGCGCGTGCCTCGGCCGGGCTCTTCACCACGACCTGGCGGCCGTTGAAGCACATCTCGCCGGCGTCGGGCTGCACCGCGCCGTAGATGATCTTCATCAGCGTGCTCTTGCCGGCGCCGTTTTCTCCCAGCACGGCGTGGATCTCGCCCGGCTTCACGCGCAGCGAGACCCCGTCGTTCGCGCGCACGGCGGGGTACTGCTTGGTGATGCCGGAAAGTTCCAGTCTCAGCATGGTCGGTGGCCCCCGCCGGCCCGGGGGCGCGGGATCAGAAGTGATATTCGGCGCGGAGCATGGTCGTCTTGGCGAACGCGCCCTTGCCGGCGGCGCCATTGTGGTTGTTGCCGAACTTGTTCTTCCAGTACTGGTACTCCAGGCCGACCTTGAACTTGCCCTTCACGCCCACCAGCGACGACACGTCGTACATGATCTGGCCGTCGAAGTTGGTCTCGGCCGCGGTGTCGCCGCCGAACTCGTTCTTGCCCTTGCTGGCGATGTAGTTGAAGAAGCCTTCGAACGACAGGCCGGAGCCGCCCAGCGGAATGCCCCAGGCGGCGTTGAGCATCGGGTGCGCCTTGTACGAGTAGCGCGGCACGCCGCTGTTGCTGAAGGTGCTGTACGGCGCGTTGCTCTCCCACAGCTGCAGCAGGCTGACGTTGAGGAAGCCGGGCACGTCCACGAAGAGCGTGGGGCCCATGACGAACATCTGCTTCTTGGAGTTGTAGCCCGCGTCGTTCTTCGTGTTGACGTCGAAGCCCGCCGTGAAGCCCACGCCGCGCACCGGGCCGAAGCCCAGCTTGGCGCCCGAGACCTTGCCCAGGTCCAGCGTGTGGCGGTAGACGATGTAGACCTCGCGCGCGCCATGCGTGGCCCCGGCGAAGGCCGGGTCCTTGCTGTCGGACATCAGGTAGTCGACGTTGAAGAAGTTGCTGCCGTAGCTGTAGCCGCTGACGTGGTTCAGGTTGAAGATCTTCTTCTTGATGTCGTTGGGGTTGAAGGGCTCGGCGTAGTTGCTGCCGGTGCGAAAGCCGATCGAGGTGTCGCTCCAGTCGGCGGCTTGCGATGCGGAGGTGGCGGAGGCGGCGATGGTGGCCGCCACCAGGCAGCGGAACGGGGTGACGCGCATGGGGGTCCTCTGGGCTTGTTGTGGATGGTTGCGGCCGCGAGGGCCTGAGCCCGACTTCCGCAATATCCATACCAAACCCCTGGACGTTCATCGGGCTGTCACTTCCACCCCGGGTCGAACGAAGTGCGGCTGCCCGGCCACGTAGCTGGCGGCGACATTGCGCTCGTCGGCCAGCGTCATCCAGGCGAACACGCGTGCGTGCAGGGGCTGCGGCCCTGTGCCGGCCGGTGTGCCGAGGGCCATGGCGTCGCGCTGCGCTGGCACCGGACCGTGTGCCCAGTCCCAGACCACCAGGTCGGCCGTCTGCCCCGGTTCCAGGCCACCGATCTCGTGCCCCAGATGCAGCGCCTCGGCCGCGCCGCGCGTGGCCGCGTGCAGCGCCACCCAGGCATTGAGTCTCTCGCCGCGCAGCGCCTGCACCTTGTAGGCGTCGGCGGCGGTACGCAGCTGGCACAGGCTGGTGCCGCCGCCCACGTCGCTGGCCAGGCTCACGGCGTACCCGGCCTCCCGCGCCGCGGTCCAGTCGAACAGGCCGCTGCCCAGGAAGAGGTTGCTGCTGGGGCTGTGGGCGATCTGCGCACCCGTATCGCGCAGCAGCGCGCGGTCTTGGGCATCCAGCCAGATGCCGTGCGCCAGGACGGCGCGCTCGTGCAGCAGTCCGGCGCGGTGATAGACATCCAGGTAGCTGCGGGCCTCGGGGTGGAGCTCGGCCACCCAGCGCACCTCGTCGCGGTTCTCGGCGACGTGGGTCTGCATGTAGAGACCGGCATGCCGGCGGCCCAGCTCGCCGGCCATGGCCAGCTGCGCCGGCGTGCTGGTGACGGCGAAGCGCACCGTGGCCGCGAAGGCGTTGCGGCCGCGGCCGTGCCAGCGCGCGATGAGGTCCTCGCAGTCGGCGCGTGCGCCGTCCACGTCGTCGCGCAGGCCGTCGGGCGCGTGGCGGTCCATCAGCACCTTGCCGGTGATGAGGCGCATCCCCCGGCGGGATGCGCCTTCGAAGAGCGCTTCGGCCGAGGCCTTGTGCACCGTCGGGAAGACCATGGCCGCGGTGGTGCCGTGGGCCAGCAGCGCATCGAGAAAGCGCTCGGCGCCTTCGCTGGCCACGGTGGGGTCGGCGTGGCGCAGCTCGGCGGGGAAGGTGTAGGTCTCCAGCCAGTCCAGCAGGCCCGCGCCCCAGCTGGCGATGACGTCCAGCTGCGGGCAGTGCACGTGGGTGTCGATGAAGCCCGGCATCAGCAGCCGGCCGCGGTGGTCTTCGTGCAGCCAGTCGGGGCCGGGCTCTTGCGGCGTGGCGCCTGCGATGCGGCCGTGTTCGTCGATCAGCAGCCAGTGCTCGGGCCGGAAGCGCACGCCTTGCTCGCCCGGGCTGCCCCAGGTGGGCGCGGCGGTGAAGTCCAGCAGGTCGGCGCGCAGCGCGCGCTTCACCGGCACGCGGTGATCCCTTCAAGGGGCGTGGATGGCTCGTGCTGCAGGACCATGCGCGTTATCGTAGTCTGGCGCAGGCCTTGCATCGTCGGTGCCTGCCAGGACATGACCGCATGAACGACACCCGCCCCATCCGCTTCTTCCACCAAGGTGCCGTCGTCGAAGTCAGCGACGCCGCGCCCACCCGCACCGTGCTGCAGTGGCTGCGCGAGGATGCGCACTGCACCGGCACCAAGGAAGGCTGCGCCGAAGGCGACTGCGGCGCCTGCACCGTGGTGCTGGGCGAACTGGGGGCCGACGGCGCGCTGCAGCTCAAGCCCGTCAACGCGTGCATCCAGTTCCTGCCCACGCTGGATGGCAAGGCGCTCTTCACCGTCGAAGACCTGGCCGCACCCGACGGCACGCTGCACCCGGCCCAGCAGGCCATGGTCGACTGCCACGGCTCGCAGTGCGGTTTCTGCACGCCGGGCATCGTGATGTCGTTGTGGGCCGGGCACGAGAAGCGCGCCACGGCGGGCGCGGTGCCCACGCGGCAGCAGCTCGCCGACGAGCTCTCGGGCAACCTGTGCCGCTGCACGGGCTACCGGCCCATCCTGGATGCCGGTGAAAAACTCCATGCTGCGGCCGTGCCGCCGCAGCTGAAACGCGAGCCCGTCGAGGCAGCGCTGAAGACCCTGGCCGCGGCGCCGCCGCTGCACTACGAAACCCCCGCCGGCCGCTTCCACGCGCCGCGCACGCTGGACGAACTGGCCACGCTGCGCGTCGCTTTGCCCGAAGCACGCGTGCTGGCCGGCAGCACCGACATCGGCCTGTGGGTCAGCAAGCAGTTCCGCGCGCTGCCGGAGCTGATCTACGTCGGAGAAGTGGCCGAGCTTCGAAGCATCGAGATCGACGACTCGCTCATCACCCTAGGCGCCGGGGCTTCGCTGGAGGCCGCCTGGTCGGCGCTGGCGGCGGAGTGGCCCGCGCTGCGCGACGTCTGGCTGCGCTTCGCGTCGCTGCCTGTGCGCCAGGCCGGCACCATGGGCGGCAACGTGGCCAACGGCTCGCCCATCGGCGATTCAGCCCCGGTGCTCATCGCGCTGGGGGCGAGCATCGTGCTGCGCCAAGGCGCGCGCTTGCGCCGCCTTCCGCTGGAGGACTTCTACGTCGACTACATGAAGAACCGCCTGGAACCGGGCGAGTTCGTGCAGGCGCTGGAGGTGCCGCGGCGCGGTGCGCGAGAGCAACAGCTGCGCGTCTACAAGATCAGCAAGCGCTTCGACTGCGACATCTCGGCCGTGTGCGCCGCGCTGTCCGTCGAACTCGACGGCGAGCGCGTGGCGGCCGTGCGCCTGGCCTTCGGCGGCATGGCCGGCATCGTCAAGCGCGCGGCGGCGGCCGAGGCTGCGCTGCTGGGCCAGGCCTGGACCGAAGCCACGCTGGCTGCAGCGCAAGCCGCGCTGGCCACCGACTTCACGCCGCTGACCGACCTGCGCGCCAGCGCCGCCTACCGGCTGCAGGTGTCGCAGAACCTGCTGCGGCGCTTCTGGCTGGAAACGCGGCTGGTGAACCCGCTGCCGGAGTCGGCTGTCACGGTGTGGGCGCGCGAGGCCACGGCATGAACAAGCCCGTCGAAGCGCTGACGGTGCAGCCCGCGGCGGAGGTCGGCCTCGACCGGCCGCACGAGTCGGCCCACCTGCACGTGGCCGGCGCCGCGCCTTACACCGACGACCTGCCCGAGATCGCCGGCACGCTGCACGCGGCGCTGGGCCTGTCGCCCATTGCGCATGGCGTGATCGAGGCGCTGGACCTGGACCGCATCCGCGCCATTCCCGGCGTGGTGGACGTCTTCTCCGCCAAGGACATCCCCGGCGCCAACGACTGCGGCCCGCTGGTGCACGACGACCCCATCCTCGCGGGCGAGGCCGGTGCCACGCTGCGCCACGTCGGCCAGCCGGTGTTCGCCGTCGTCGCCACCACGCGCGACGTGGCGCGCCGTGCGGCTGCGCTGGCCAGGGAGGTCATCCGCGCCACGCCACTGCCGCCGGTGCTGAGCGCGGCCGAAGCGCATGCGAAGCAGCAGTACGTGGTGCCGCCCATGCACCTGGCGCGCGGCGACGCCGCCGCTGCCTTGGCCGCCGCGCCGCACCGGCTGAAGTCGGCCTTCACGCTGGGCGGGCAGGAACAGTTCTACCTGGAAGGCCAGATCAGCGTGGCGCAGCCGCAGGAAAACGGCGGCATGAAGATCCTGTGCAGCACGCAGCACCCCAGCGAAATGCAGCACGTGGTGGCGCATGCGCTGCACCGTCCGGCAAGTGCGGTGCAGGTGGAGTGCCGGCGCATGGGGGGCGGCTTCGGCGGCAAGGAGTCGCAGAGCGCGCTCTTCGCCTGCGTGGCCGCGGTGGCGGCGGCGCGCACGAAACGGCCGGTGAAGTTGCGCGTGGACCGCGACGACGACTTCCTCGTCACCGGCCGCCGGCACGGCTTCGACTTCGAGCTCGACCTCGGCTTCGACGACCAGGGCCGCGTGCTCGGCGCCGAAGCGCAGATGGTCTCCAACGCCGGCCACTCGGCCGACCTCTCCGGCCCGGTGATGACCCGCGCGCTGTGCCACTTCGACAACGCCTACTGGCTGCC
>CAZBUU010000006.1:0-50856 GCA_964495125.1 uncultured Rubrivivax sp. | reverse complement strand
TCGACGAGAGCGCCAAGTACTCGTGGATCAAGTCGCCGCGCTGGCGCGGCCACGCCATGGAAGTGGGCCCGCTGGCGCGCTACGTCATCGGCTACGCCATGGGCCGCCCCGAGTTCAAGGAGCCGGTGGACAAGGTACTGAAGACGCTGGACGTGCCCATCACGGCGCTGTTCAGCACGCTGGGCCGCACTGCGGCGCGCGGGCTGGAAGCCTCGTGGGCGGCACACAAGATGCGCTACTTCTGCGACAAGCTGATCGCCAACCTGAAGGCCGGCAACTTCGCCACCGCCAACATCGACAGCTGGGAGCCCGGCACCTGGCCGGCCGCGTCGCAGGGCGCGGGCTACTGCGAGGCCCCGCGCGGGGCCCTGGGCCACTGGATCAAGATCAAGGACACCAAGATCGACAACTACCAGTGCGTGGTGCCGACCACCTGGAACGCCGGTCCTCGCGACGGCAAGAACCAGATCGGCGCCTACGAGGCCAGCCTGATGAACACGCCGATGGCCAAGCCGGACGAGCCGCTGGAGATCCTTCGCACGATCCACAGCTTCGACCCCTGCCTGGCCTGCTCGACGCACGTGATCTCGCCGGCCGGCGAGGAAGTCACCCGCGTCACCGTGCGCTGACCGCAAAGGAGCAGCCATGAGCAGCAATCACGCAGGCGCACCCAAGGCGGTGTATGTCTGGGAACTGCCGGTGCGCATCTGGCACTGGGTGATGGCGGTGTGCATGGTCGTGCTGGGCGTCACCGGCTACCTGATCGGCAGCCCGCTGCCGTCGGTGGGCGGCGAGGCCACCGACCGCTTCATGTTCGGCTACATCCGCTTCGCCCACTTCGCGGCCGGCTACATCTTCGGCATCTTCTTCGTCTGGCGGATCATCTGGGCCTTCTTCGGCAACCAGTACTCGCGCGAGATCTTCCTCGTGCCGTTGAAGATGTTGCAGGCCGACTGGTGGAAGGGCTTCTTCGACCAGCTGCTGTACTACGCCTTCCTCAAGAAGGAAGTGCGGCCGTGGATGGGCCACAACCCGCTGGCGATGAGCGCGATGGGCTTCATGTACGCCGTCGGCACCATCTTCATGATCATCACCGGCTTCGCGCTGTACGGCGAAGGCACGGGCATGGAGAGCTGGGCCTTCAAGTGGTTCAGTTCCTGGGTGCTGCCGCTGCTGGGCTACAGCCAGAACGTGCACACCCTGCACCACCTGTGCATGTGGTACTTGGTGTTCTTCACGATCTTCCACCTCTACATGGTGGTGCGCGAGGACATCTGCAGCGGCGAGACCGTGATCAGCACCATGATCAACGGCTGGCGGATCAGCAAGCCGTGAGCGCTGGCGCCACACCGTCGTCGGTGCTGGTGCTGGGCATCGGCAACCTGCTGTGGGCCGACGAGGGCTTCGGCGTGCGGGCGGTCGAGGCGCTGTACCAGCGCTTCGAACTGCCGGCCAGCGTCACGCCCATGGATGGCGGCACGCAGGGCCTGCTGCTGCTGGACCCGGTGTGCAGCGCCAGCCACGTCATCGTCTTCGACGCCATCGACCTGGGCCTCGAACCCGGCACGCTGAAGGTGCTGCGCGACCGCGCCGTGCCCGCGTTCAGCGACACCACGATGAGCCTGCATCAGGCTTCGTTCATGGAACTGCTGTCGCTGGCCGAGCTGAAGGGCCGGTTCCCGGAGAAGCTCACCGTCATCGGCGTGCAGCCGGTGGTGCTGGATGACCTGGGCGGCAGCCTCAGCGCGCCCGTGCTGGCGCGCCTGGACGAAGCCGTGGCGCTGGCCGTGGCCGAGCTGCAGGCCTGGGGCCTGGACATCCGCCCGCGCAGTGCGCCGCCGGCCGAGGCGCTGAACGCGTCACCGCTGGCGCGCGCCCTCTACGAAGGCCAGCGTCCCTCCGCTGCCGAGGCCTGCCGCATCGGCGACGCCCGCTTCATGCCGGCCGAGCACGTGGTCGCGGCTTCGGAGAGCGCCTGATGTGCATCGGCATGCCTCTTCAGGTGCTGACCGTCGCCGACGGCCCGCAGGCCTGGTGCGTGGACCCGCAGAGCGGCGCTGACCAGGGCGAGTGGCTGGACATGTCGCTCGTCGGCGCGCAGCCGCCCGGCACCTGGGTGCTGGCTTTCCAGGGTGCGGCGCGCCATGTCATGGACGCAGAATCCGCGGCACAGGCGCGGGCCGGCCGGCAGGCGCTGGCCGCCGCGATGCGCGGCGACGCCTCCAGCGGTGCCGAGATCGACGCCCTGTTTGCCGACCTGATCGGCCGCACCCCTGAGCTTCCCCTTCATCTGAGATCGAGCAGTACCTGATGAACGCTCCCGAATCCCTGCATCCCCTGTTGTTGCGCATGCGCCAGCTCACCGGCGCCGCCCTGCTGGACGTCGACGAAGTGGACGACTGGGTCAGACTTCCCGGTGCCGCGATGCTGGTGTTCGCCGAGGAGCCCGACCGCTACAAGGAAACGCTGGACCTGGCCGTCGTCGTGCCCGAGCTGCACGCGGCGCGGCCGCGCGCCTTCCGCGTCGGTCTGCTGCGCCCGGTGGTGGCGCGGGCCATCGCGCCGCGCTACGGCTTCGCCCGCTGGCCGGCCTTCGTGATGCTGCGCGACGGCCACTACCTGGGCGCCGTGGACGGTGTTCGCGACTGGGACGTCTACCTCGGCGAGGTGGACCGTCTGCTGGCTGCCGACCCCGTGCGGCCGCCCTCCGTCGGCATCCCGGTGCGCGTGGCCGGCGCCGCCGCCGACGCCGGCTGCCACTGAACGCTCTTTCCCCCGACAACAACGCCGCAGGAGACAGCGCGATGCGTTCCGTGACCATTCCCATCAAGAACCTGATGCAGCACGACCCCGACGAGGGGCTCGAATTCATGCCGATGCCGCGCGAGATGAGCACCTTCGAGATGCCGCGCGCGCCCGATCCCGGCCCCGGCCGCGACGTCGCCGGTGCCACCGACGTGCTGCGCCTGTTCACGGACACCTTCGCACGCTGGCTGTCCGCCGGCGGCGAACTGCCGGCCGTGGACCTGGCGCGCCTGCCGGCCACCACGCTGCAGGTGCTCAACGAGACGCTGGGCGAAGGTGAGGTTTCGGCCATCGTCGGCGACGGCGGCGGCCTGCGCATCCAGGAGACCGTGTTCTCCGGCGTCTGGCGCGAGCAGCACTTCGACGCCGAGGGCCGCCTGCAGCACGACTTCCTGCTCGCCGCGCCCGTGCCGCCCGTGCTGCGCCAACTGGCCGACCAGCCCGCCGCCGAGCGGCTGCGTGAACGCGCCATCCCGCCCGGCGCGATGAACGTGCCGGCGCTGCTGAGCGAACTGCAGGAGGCGATGGACCTCTGCACCGAGGACACGCCGCCGCACGTCGTCAACCTCACGCTGATGCCGCTGTCGCCCGAGGACGCCGCCCACCTGGACGCCGTGCTCGACGGCGGCTCGGTGGTCATCCTGTCGCGCGGCTTCGGCAACTGCCGCATCAGCAGCACGGCGGCGCGCCACGTCTGGCGCGTGCAGTACTTCAACAACATGCAGACGCTGATCCTCAACACCATCGAGGTGGTGGCGCTGCCCGAGGTGGCGCTGGCCGCACCGGAAGACCTGCGCGAGAGCCAGCAGCGGCTGACCGAACTCGTGCAGTGGATGGCCGATTCCCTGGCCGAGGCCTGAGCGTGGACGGCGCGGAAGAAGGGCCCGCGGCCCTGGGTCCGCGCATGGAGTGCCGCATCTGCTGGACCCCTTACGATCCGGCGCAGGGCGACGAGGTCTGGCAGATCCCGCCCGGCACACCGTTCGCGGCGCTGCCTCCGCACTGGACCTGCCCGAACTGCTCGGCCGAGAAATCCGGCTTCCTCAAGCTCGATGACTGACAACGTCCCCCCCCGAAGCGCCTGCGGCGCTCCCCCCCAGGGGGGCGCCGCCAGCGGCCCGGCAGAGCCGGTTCCGCGGCGGCCGCTTGACGGGTTGCCCAGCCCTGCCGCGGCGCTGCAGCGGCACTTCGAGGCCGTGATGAACGGCCCGATGCGCGGCGTGCCGATGCTCAACCCGGCGTTGGGCGTGCGCGCGCTGGCGTTCCGGCCCTGGCAGGAGCACTGGCTGGGCGTGCTGGTCACCCCCTGGTTCATGAACCTCGTTGTGGCGCCGCGTGTGCGCGAGCGCTGGATGCCCTGTGGCGAGCGCGAGTCGCGCCACCTCGTCTTTCCCGCCGGCGTGTACGAGTTCATCGGGGCGCAGGACCCGCAGCTCGGCCCCTGGATGGCCTGCTCGCTGTTCTCGCCGATGTTCGAGTTCGCCGACATGCCTTCGGCCGAAGCGACGGCGCTGGCGGTGATGCAAGGCCTGTTCGAAGCCCCGGCCGCTGCGGCAGCCGCAGCCCCGGCCAGCGGGGTGGCCCCGCCGCCCGAGCCCAGCCGGCGCGGATTCCTCTTCGGCGCCCGGCCGTGACGCCCGAGGGCGAACTGCGCGTGGGCCTGCGCGCGGCCGGCGGCCGCGTCGCTGCTTGCGAGCTGGCGTCCAGCCGGCCCGACATCGCCCGGCTTCTCCTGGAAGGCCGCCGGCCGGCCGAAGTGCAGGCGGTGCTGCCCCGGCTGTTCTCGCTGTGCGGTGTTTCGCAAGCCACGGCCGGTGCGCTGGCGCTGCGGGCGGCGGCCGGCGCGCTGCCGGATGCGGCCACGGGCGCGCAAGCCGATGCGGCGGTGCTGGCCGAGTCGCTGCGCGTGGGCACCCAGCGGGTGCTGCTGGAGTGGCCACGCCTGCTGGGCGAGAAGCCCGCCGCCGAAGCGGTGGCCGCGCTGCGCGGAGGTGACGCGGCCGCGCTGGCCCAGGCGCTTTTCGGCCAGCCCGCCGCGGCCTGGCTGGCCTTGGACACGCCCCCGGCCTTCGACGCCTGGGTGCAGGCCGGTGCCACGCTCCCGGCGCGGCTGCTGCGCGAGGCCGGGTCGGTGCCGACCGCCTCACCGGCGTTGCCGCTGCTGCAGGCCCAGGGCCAGCAGGAGGCGCTGCGTGCATGGGCCGCGCAGGCCCTGGAGGCCCCCGCCGGCCCGCCGCAGTGGCAAGGCGGGGCCGCGGAAACCGGCCCGCTGGCGCGGCAGCAGGGTGATGGCCTGGTCCAGGCCCTCGGTGCTGCCGGCCGCCCGCCGGCCTTCCTGCGCCTGGTGGCCCGCCTGCGCGAACTGGCCTGCCAGTTGGCGGGGTGGCCTGGCAGTCCGCTTGCCGGTGCGATGGACCTCGGGCCCGGCCTCGGCCTGGGATGGGTGGAGAACACCAGGGGCTTGCTGCTGCACCTGGCCGAGCTGGGTGATGATCGGGTGATGCGCTACCGCATCGTCGCGCCCACCGACTGGAACTTCCACCCGCAGGGCGCGCTGGCCCTGTCCTTGCTGGGTACGCCCGCCACCGATGCCGCCGCGCTGCAGCGCCGCGCGCAATGGGAAGTGGCATCGCTGGACCCCTGCGTCGCCTGCCGCGTGGAGCTGTCGGATGCATGAGATGTCGCTCGCCGAGAGCATGCGCGAGATCGTCCTGGAAACGGCACGGGCCAATGGCGCGCAACGCGTGCTGTCGGTGCGGTTGGAGATCGGTGCCCTGTCGCAGGTGGAGGTGGAGGCCATGCGCTTCGCCTTCGACGTCGTCATGCAGGACGGCCCGGCGAATGGCGCGCGCCTGGACGTGGTGGAAACGCCCGGCCAGGCCTGGTGCATGCAGTGCAGCAAGCCGGTGACGATCGAGCATCGCGGCGAGCCCTGCCCCGATTGCGGCAGCCACCAGCTGCAGGTGACCGGTGGCGACCGCATGCGCGTGATGGATATCGAGATCGACTGAGTTCCAAGGAGACAAGACCATGTGCACCACCTGCGGCTGCGCGGCCGGCAACACGCGCATCGAAGGCGACGACCACGAAGCCGGCCACATGCACACGCACGCCGACGGCACCACGCACAGCCATGCGCACGACCACGCCCATGGTTCCGGGCACGATCACGATCACGCGCACAAGCATGCGCATGACCACGATCACGGCCACGTGCATGGCCCCGGTTGCGGGCATGACCACCACCACGACCACGCCCCGCACGAAAGCGCGGGCGCGCTGCACTACGGCACCGGCGTGGCCGGGGTTTCGGCACCGGGCATGACGCAGGCGCGGCTGGTGCAGGTGGAGCGCGACATCCTGTCCAAGAACGACGGCCTGGCGGCGCGCAACCGCCGCCTGCTGGCCAGCCACGGCGTGTTCGCGCTGAACCTCGTCTCCAGCCCCGGTTCGGGCAAGACCACGCTGCTGTGCGAAACCATCAGGCGGCTGAAGGGCCGGCGCTCCATCACCGTCATCGAGGGCGACCAGCAGACGACGGCCGACGCCGACCGCATCCGCGCCGCCGGCGCGCCGGCGCTGCAGATCAACACCGGCAAGGGCTGCCACCTGGACGCCGGCATGATCGGCACCGCGCTCGAACGCCTGCAGCCACCGGACGATTCCGTTCTGATGATCGAGAACGTCGGCAACCTCGTCTGCCCCGCCGGCTTCGACCTCGGCGAGGCGCACAAGGTGGTGGTGCTGTCGGTGACCGAAGGCGAGGACAAGCCGCTGAAGTACCCCGACATGTTCGCCGCCGCGTCGCTGATGCTGCTGAACAAGGCCGACCTGCTGCCGCACCTGGAGTTCGACGTCGAGCGCTGCAAGACCAATGCGCGGCGCGTCAACCCGGGCATCGAGATCATCGAGGTCTCGGCCACCAAGGGGCAGGGCATGGACCGCTGGCTGGCGTGGATCGAGGCCGGCGCCGACGCGGCCCGTCGCGCGGCCTGATCCCGTTTCGCCCCGCATGCTTGCGCCCGTGTCCATGGCCGACGCCCGCACCCGCCTGCGCGTGCGCGGGGCCGTGCAGGGCGTGGGCTTCCGGCCCTTCGTCTACCGGGTGGCGCAGGAGCTCGGACTGACGGGCTTCACCTTCAACGACGCCGAGGGCGTGGTGGTGGAGGCGCAGGGCCCGGCGGCCACACTGGCCGAGCTGCAGCGCCGCCTGCACGATGACGCGCCGCCGCTGTCGCGCGTCGAGGCGGTGGAAGCCACGCCGCTGGCGCTCGCCGAAGGCGCCAGCGGTTTCGCCATCCTCGCCAGCCGCGGCGGCGCGGACGTGAAGACCGCCATCCCGCCCGACGTCGCGACCTGCGGCGACTGTCTGCGCGAGCTCTTCGACCCCGCCAACCGCCGCCACCGCCACCCCTTCATCAACTGCACGCAGTGCGGCCCGCGCTTCACGCTCACGCGTTCGCTGCCCTACGACCGGCCGATGACCAGCATGGCCGCGTTCCCGATGTGCGCGCAGTGCCAGGCCGAGTACGAAGACCCGACGGACCGCCGCTTCCACGCCGAGCCGAACGCCTGCCCGCAGTGCGGGCCGCGCCTGTCGCTGGTGGACACCCAGGGCGCGGCCCTCGAAGGCGACCCCATCGCAGCCACGCTGGCGCTGCTGCGGGCCGGGCGCATCGTGGCCGTCAAGGCGCTGGGCGGCTTCCACCTCGCCTGTGACGCCACCAACGCCGCCGCCGTGGCCGCGCTGCGGCAACGCAAGCAGCGCGAGGAGAAGCCCTTTGCGGTGATGGCGGCCGACCTCGACCAGGCGCGTCGCTGGGTGCAGCTGAGCGCGCAGGAGGCCCTGCTGCTGGCCTGCCCCGAACGCCCCGTGCTGCTGCTGCCCCTGCAACCCGGCGCCGGCGCGCAGCTGCCCGGCGTGGCGCCGGGCCTGGACGTGCTGGGCCTGATGCTGCCCGGCACGCCCATCCAGCAGCTGCTGTTCCACGACGCCCCCGGCCTGCTGCTGGTGATGACCAGCGCCAACCCCGGCGGCGAGCCCATCGTCATCGGCAACGGCGAAGCCCTGCAGCGCCTCGCCGGCATCGCCGACGCCGTGCTGCTGCACGACCGCGACATCCTGGCGCGCTGCGACGACAGCGTGATGCGCGTCGACGCTGCCGGCACGCCGCGCTTCGTGCGTCGCGCGCGCGGCTGGACGCCGCGACCCATCAAGCTGGCGCGCGCCGGCCCACCGGTGCTGGCCACCGGCGCCTGGCTCAAGAACACGGTGTGCCTGACGCGTGGCGACGAAGCCTTCCTCTCGCCCCACATCGGCGACCTGGACAACGCCGCCACCTGCACCGCGCTGGAAGAGGCCGTGGCCCACCTGCAGCGCGTGCTGGACGTCAAGCCCGTTGTGGTGGCGCACGACCTGCACCCCGACTTCTTCAGCACCCGCTTCGCCGCTGCTTTCGCGGCCGCGCAGGGCCTGCGCGCGCTGCCCGTGCAGCACCACCACGCCCACATCGCCGCCGTGGCCGCCGAGCACCGCTTCACCGGCCCGCTGCTGGGCCTGGCGCTGGACGGCGTGGGCCTGGGCAACGACGGTGACGCCTGGGGCGGCGAGTTGCTGGGCGTGAACGGCGCCTCCTGCACGCGCCTGGGCCATCTGCGCCCGATCGCGCTGCCCGGCGGTGACGTGGCCGCGCGCGAGCCCTGGCGCGTGGCTGCCGCGGCGCTGCACGCGCTGGGCCGCGGCGAAGAGATCGCCCTGCGCTTCGGCCACCACGCCGCCGCGCCCATGGTGGCGCAGATGCTGGAGCGCGGCCTGCGCTGCCCGCCCACCAGCAGCCTGGGCCGCTGGTTCGACGCCGCCGCGGCGCTGCTGCACGTGCGCGAGCTGGCCGCCTTCGAGGGCCAGGCACCCATGCTGCTGGAGGCCCTGGCCAGCGGGCCGGTGCCCAGCCTGGATCCCGCCGAGCTCGTGCCCGTCACGGCCGCGGGCGGGCTGGACCCGTTGCCGCTGTTCGCGCGGCTGCGTTCGCTGTCGGCGGCGGAAGGTGCCTCGCTCTTCCACCACGCGCTGGCCGACGGCCTGTCGCGCTGGGTGCTGCAGGCGGCGGCGCGCGAGGACATCGGCACCGTCGCCTTCGGGGGTGGGTGTTTTCTCAATGCCAGGCTCTCGGGCCTGGTGCAAGATCAACTCGAAAGAGCCGGCCTGCGCGTCTTGCAGGCCCGGCAGGCGCCACCGAACGACGGTGGCATCGCCCTGGGCCAGGCCTGGGTGGCGCTTTGCAGTTCGGAGCAGTGAACCATGTGTCTGGCCATTCCCGTGCGTGTCGTTGAGCTGGTCGGCGACGACCAGGCCCTCGTCGACCTCGACGGCGTGCGCAAGGAAGTCTCCTTGCAGCTGGTGGAAGGTGTGCAGGTGGGCGACTACGTCATCCTGCACGTCGGCTACGCGCTGACCAAGCTCGACCCCGAAGAGGCCGAGCGCACGCTGGCCCTGTTCGCCCAGGCTGGCGCGGCCGCGGCATGAAGTACATCGACGAATTCCGCGACGGCGCGCTGGCGCGCCAGATCGGCGACAGCATCCGCGCCGAAGCGCGCAGCGACCGCAGCTACCACCTGATGGAGTTCTGCGGCGGCCACACGCACGCCATCAGCCGCTACGGCGTGGGCGACCTCCTGCCCGACAGCGTGCGCATGATCCACGGCCCAGGCTGCCCGGTGTGCGTGCTGCCCATCGGCCGCGTGGACCTGGCCATCCGCCTGGCGCTGGACCAGAAGGCCATCGTCTGCACCTACGGCGACTGCCTGCGCGTGCCGGCCTCCGACGGCCTGTCGCTGCTGAAGGCCAAGGCCCGCGGTGGCCAGGTGCGCATGGTCTACACGCCGGCCGACGCGCTGAAGATCGCGCAGGAGAACCCGGACCGCGAGGTCGTGTTCTTCGCCATCGGCTTCGAGACCACCACGCCGCCCACGGCGTTGGTCATCCAGCAGGCGAAGAAGCTGGGCCTGGCGAACTTCAGCGTGGTCTGCAACCACGTGCTGACGCCGGCGGCCATCACGCACATCCTGGAGTCGCCCGAGGTGCGTGAGCTGGGCACTCTGCACCTGGACGGCTTCATCGGCCCGGCGCATGTGAGCACCATCATCGGCAGCCAGCCCTACGAGTTCTTCGCCGAGGAGTACCGCAAGCCCGTGGTCATCGCCGGCTTCGAGCCGCTGGACGTCATGCAGGCCATCCTGATGCTGGTGCGCCAGGTCAACGACGGCCGCGCCGAGGTGGAGAACGAGTTCACCCGTGCCGTCACGCGCGACGGCAACCTGAAGGCACAGGGCCTGGTGAGCGAGGTCTTCGAACTGCGCCGCGGCTTCGAGTGGCGCGGCCTGGGCGAGGTGCCCTACAGCGCCTTGCGCATCCGCGACGCCTACGCGCAGTTCGACGCCGAGGCCCGCTTCGGCCTCGTGACGAAGCCCGTGGCCGACAACAAGGCCTGCGAATGCGGCGCCATCCTGCGCGGCGTGAAGCACCCGCGCGACTGCAAGGTCTTCGGCACCGTCTGCACGCCCGAGAACCCCATCGGCTCGTGCATGGTGAGCAGCGAAGGCGCCTGCGCGGCGTACTACACCTACGGCCGCTTCCGTGAGATCCCCGTGAAAGTGGTGAAGGCATGAGTGGAGCGGTGAAGCGGGACTACGTCCGCCCGCTGGACATCAGGAACGGCCGCGTCGATCTCTCGCACGGCTCCGGCGGCCGCGCCAGCGCGCAGCTCATCGAACAACTCTTCGCCGCCGCCTTCGACAACGAGTGGCTGGCACAGAAGAACGACCAGGCCACGCTGCCGCGCCCGGCGGGCCGCATCGTGATGAGCACCGACTGCCACGTGGTGAGCCCGCTGTTCTTCCCCGGCGGCGACATCGGCTGCCTCAGCGTGCACGGCACGGTCAACGACGTCGCCATGAGCGGCGCCATCCCGCTGTACCTGTCGGCCGGCTTCATCCTCGAGGAAGGCTTCCCGCTGGCCGACCTGAAGCGCATCGTCGACTCCATGGCCGCCGCCTCGCGCGAGGCCGGCGTGCCCATCGTCACGGGCGACACGAAAGTGGTGGAGACGGGCAAGGGCGATGGTGTCTTCATCACCACCACCGGCGTGGGCGTGGTGCCCGATGGGCTGAACATCAGCGGCGACCAGGCGAAGCCGGGCGACCGCATCCTCGTCAGCGGCACCATCGGCGACCACGGCATGGCCATCATGTCGCAGCGCGAATCGCTGGCCTTCGGCACCGACCTGCTGTCGGACACCGCCGCGCTGCACCGCCTGGTGGCCACGATGGTGGCTGCTGTGCCCGGCATCCACGTGCTGCGCGACCCCACGCGCGGTGGCGTGGCCACCACGCTCAACGAGATCGCCACGCAGTCCGGCGTGGGCATGGTGCTGGACGAAGCCGCGCTGCCGGTGCGCCGGCAGGTGGAGGCGGCCTGCGAATTCCTGGGCCTGGACCCGCTGTACGTGGCCAACGAAGGCAAGCTGCTGGCCATCGTGCCGGCCGCGCAGGCCGAGGCGCTGCTGGACGTGATGCGCGCGCACCCGCAAGGGCAGGACGCGGCCATCATCGGCACCGTGGTCGAGGACGACCACCACTTCGTGCAGATGCAGACGCGCTTCGGCGGCCGCCGCATCGTCGACTGGCTGGCCGGAGACCAATTGCCCCGCATCTGCTGATGCGCATTCTCTTCCTGACGAAGAGCTTCAACGGCCTGGCGCAGCGGCTGTTCCTGGAACTCACGGAACGCGGGCACGAGGTCTCCATCGAGTTCGACATCGCCGATTCGGTGACCGAAGAGGCGGTGGCGCTGTGGCGGCCGGCGCTGGTGATCGCGCCCTTCCTCACGCGCGCCATCCCGGCCTCGGTGTGGCAGGCCGTGCCCTGCTTCGTGGTGCACCCGGGCATCGTGGGCGATCGCGGGCCTTCGTCGCTGGACTGGGCCCTCGTCGATGGTGAACCCACCTGGGGCGTGACCGTGCTGCAGGCCGTGGCCGAGATGGACGCCGGGCCGGTGTGGGCGCACGAGACCTTTGCCATGCGCGCGGCGCCCAAGTCCAGCCTCTACCGCCGCGAGGTGACCGGCGCCGCCGTGCGGGCCGTGCTCGCCGCCGTGGCCTGTTTCGAGCGCGGCGAAGGCCCGCCACCCCCGCCCGCGCCCGACCCGCGCGGGCGCCAGCGGCCGCTGATGAAGGCCGAGCAGCGCCGCATCGACTGGGCCCGCATGGGCATGGCCGAGGTGCTGCGGCAGTTGCACGCTGCCGACGGCGCCCCCGGCGTGCCCGATGTGCTCTTCGGGACGCCTTGCCGCCTGTTCAACGGGCACGCGCAGCCGCTCGTCGCACCTCACGAACCCGGTCGCGTCGTCGCCCGGCACGAGGGCGCGCTGCTGCGCGCCACGCACGACGGTGCCGTGTGGCTCGGCCACGTGCGACGCACGGACCTCGAAGCGCCGCTCAAGCTGCCCGCCGCGCAAGTCTTCGCCGAAGCTGCCGCGGCCTTGCCGGCCTGGCCGCTGCCCGGCGAAGCGGCCGAGCCGACGTGTCGCGAGCTCTGGCACGAAGCCGAAGGCGGCGTTCGCGCGCTGCACTTCCCCTTCCACAACGGCGCCATGAGCACGGGGCAGTGCGAACGCCTGAACGCGGCGCTGCAGGATGCCCTGGCGCAGCCCGAGCCGGTGCTGCTGCTGACCGGCGGCCCGGAGTTCTGGAGCAACGGCATCCACCTGCACGCCATCGAATCGGCCGCCAGCCCGGCCGACGAGTCGTGGCGCAACATCAACGCCATCGATGACGTGACGCGCACGCTCATCGAGGCCAGCGACAAGCTCGTGATCGCGCTGATGCGCGGCAATGCCGGGGCCGGCGGCGTGTTCATGGCGCTGGCTGCCGATTTCGTCTGGGCGCGCCGTGGTGTGGTGATGAATCCCCACTACAAGAACATGGGCAACCTCTACGGCTCGGAGTACTGGACCTACCTGCTGCCCCGTCGCCTGCGGGGCGCCCCTGCCGAGAGCGTCATGGGCCGCCGCCTGCCCATGTCGGCCGCTGCGGCGCTGGCGGCGGGCCTGGTCGATGAACTGCTGGAGGGTGAGCCCGATGCCTGCCTGGCCGCTGCGCTCGAGAAAGCGCAGCATCTGGCGGCGAGCCCGCAACTGAGGTCATGGCTGCAGGCCAAGCGCCAGCGCCGCGACGAGGACGAAAGCCGGCGGCCCTTGGTGTCCTACCGCACGGAAGAACTGGCGCGCATGCGGCGAAACTTCTACGGCTTCGACCCCAGCTACCACATCGCCCGCTCGAACTTCGTGCACCGTGTGCCGCATTCCTGGACACCGCGTCATCTGGCGCGGCACCGCGACCGTTAGGGTCGTGGACCTGATGCAAGTCAAGTATCGGCCCAGGTGCCCCTCGCAGAATCCCCCCCACGAACCCGATCTGAACGGAGTTGATGATGAAGCTTTTGACCTTCGCTGCCACTGTGGCTTTCGCCCTCCTCTCCTCGCAGGCCTATGCCGGCCCGGCCGAGGACATCGTCGCCAAGGAGAAGTGCAGCAAGTGCCACACCGCCACCACCACCAAGAAGGGCCCGTCCTGGGCTTCGGTGGCCGAGAAGGCCAAGGGCAAGGCCGATGCGGCCGACAAGATGTTCGTGTACCTGAAGACCGGCGGCAAGATGGCTGACGGCGACGACCACAAGAAGGTCGAAGCCTCCGACGCCGACATCAAGGCCATCGTGGCCCTGGTGCTGGCCTCCAAGTAGCCTGTAGCGGCCGCAACGGCGGCTGCGCTCCACCAACTCCAACGCCAAGAGGAGCAAGCGCATGTTGGGCCGATTCTTCCGGTGGCTGTTCACGCCGTCGGCACGCTGGTCGCTGTTCACGCTGCTGTTCGTCGGCTGCGTGGTCGGTGCCGTGGGTGTCGTCGGCACGCAGGTCATGGTGCACGTCACGGGCACCGATGAGTTCTGCGGCAACGCCTGCCACTCGCACGCGCAGTTCGTGTACCCGGACCACAAGACCTCGGTGCACTACAACAACCGCACCGGCGTGCGCGCCGCCTGCGTCGATTGCCACCTGCCGCATGCCTACCCGGCCAAGCTCTTCGCCAAGGCCAAGGCCGGCATCAAGGACGCCTACGCCGAGATGCGCGGCACGATCAGCACCAAGGAAAAGTTCGAAGCCGAACGCTGGCGCATGGCCAACATCGTCTGGGACGAGATGAAGGCCGACAACTCTGCCAACTGCCGCGCCTGCCATGACCCGGCCGCCTGGGACAACAAGAAGCAGAGCGAAGACGCCCTGAAGGCGCACAAGAAGTTCACAAACGGCAAGGCCACGTGCATCGAGTGCCACACCGGCGTCGCGCACACGGAACCCGAAGAGCCCAAGGCCGCACCGGCTGCAGCGCCAGCCGAAGCACCCAAGTAAACCGAGCCTCCGCCCGGGCCGGCCTGGACAGCAGGTCGACCCGGGCGGAGCCGTTTTTGCGTTGACTCAATTCCCCGCGTGCGGCTTCGTATTTGAGTGCCGACAGGCCCGCGCAACTGACATGCATCAATTTTTTGGTGACGTGAGTTTGTAGATTTGTTGCCAAGAGACCGGCTGGCCCCGTGGAGCGGCGCATATCGCGATCTGCCCCCCCCGACCAACTGCCTCCACTGTGTGTTCAACGAGGAGAGCCTTCATGAAGTTCAGGCGTACATGGCTGGGGTGGATGACCGCCAGCCTGGTGGTCGCCGCGCTTTCAGGCTGCGGCGGGTCGGGTGACACCGGCCCCGCAGGTCCTGCAGGCCCGACGGGCGCCACTGGTTCCACCGGTCCTGCCGGCCCCGCCGGCCCCACCGGCCCCGCAGGCTCTACCGGCGCCGCCGGTGGCAGCACCATGGCCATTGGCAGCAACACGCTGACCAACGCCGCAGCCATCACCGCCAACGCGGAAGCTTGGGCGGCGATGGAGCCCACCGTCACGGTGAGCAGCGTCACCATCGCCAGCCCGCCGGTCGTGAACTTCACGGTCAAGGACGGCTTCGGCCGCCCGGTCGTCGGCCTAGGCAACACCACGAAGAGCGCCACCGCCACGGTCGCCAGCCTGCCGAACCTCGCGTTCGCGCTGGCCAAGCTCGTGCCCGGCGCCAACGGCAGCCCCAGCAAGTGGGTCAGCTACATCGTGACCACGATCCCGACCACAACCGCCGCCGCTGCGCCCACGCGCCCCAGCACCGACAACACCGGTACGTTGGTGGACAACGGCGACGGCAGCTACAAGTACACCTTCTATCGGGACGTCACGCAGGTCAAGGCACAGATCGATGCCATGACGGTCACCGGCACCAACAACAAGGCGCACCTGGGTGACCTCACCTACGACCCGAACCTGACGCACCGCCTGACGATCCAGCTCTCCGGCAACGCGCCCGGCACCGGCAGCAACACGCCGAACGCCACCACGTCGACGCTGGTGCCCACCGGCGTGCCGCTGAAGAAGCCCGTGGACGTGATCTACGACTTCATCCCGGCCACCGGCAAGGCCGTCACGGCCACCGACACGCAGCGCGACATCGTCGCCAACGCCAAGTGCGAGGAATGCCACCGCAAGCTGGGCGGCATCCCGGGTGCCAGCTCGGAAGCGGCCGCGGCCGGCTTCCACGGCGGCAGCCGCAATGAAGTGCGCTACTGCGCGGTGTGCCACACCGAGCAGCGTCGCTACGGCCGCACGGAAGCAGCTGCAACGACCAACGGCGCGGTGAAGACCTTCACGGCAGCCCAGTACGTCGTGGACGACCGCACGATGGGCGACCTGCCGAACTTCATCCACAAGATCCACGCCGGCCACCAGCTGACCAACCAGAACTACGACTACGCCGGCGTGACGATGAATCACGTGACGTATCCGCAGGATCTGCGCAACTGCACCAAGTGCCATGACGGCTCGGCCACGAGCACCGCCAAGACACTGCAGGGCGACAACTGGAAGTCCAAGCCCTCCGTGCTGGCCTGCGCTTCCTGCCACGACGGCATCAACTTCAAGACCGGTACCGGCGTGACGATGGCCGACGCGGTGGCTGGTGCGACCACGACGAACATCAACGGCACTGGCCTGGCGCACCCCGCCGGCCCGCTGCCCGATGACTCGCAGTGCTCGCTGTGCCACAAGAACGACGGCTCCTTCCCGGCGGCCGACGTTGACCTCGCCCACCTGCCCGTGACGCCGCCGAACATGGCCAGTGCCCTGCACGTGGCGGGCGGCAACGCCAACACGAACGCGGCCTGGATCGCGTCCAACACCGCACGGCTGCCCATCGGCGCCATCAAGGTGACGTACGAAATCCAGAGCGTGTCGCGCAACGCGAGCAAGCAACCCACGATGGTCTTCCGCATGCTGCAGAACGGCGTGCGCACGGATCTCAACCCCAACACGGCGGCCGAGATCTGGGACAACTTCATGGGTTCGCCCAGCGTGTACTTCGTGTTCGCGGTGCCGCAGGACGGGATCACCGCCCCGACGGACTTCAACGCCACCGCAAGCGTCGTTCTGAAGACGCTGTGGAAGGGCACCGGCACCGGCACCTCCGCCGGCACGCTGACCGGCCCCGACGCCAACGGGTACTACACCGCCACGCTCACCGGCGTGACGGTGCCTGACTCGGCGAAGATGCTGACGGGCGGCCTGGGCTACTCGTACAACGTCGTGTCCCAGCTGCCTCTGACGCAGACCAACCTGGCCGACTACCCGACGTCGGCAGCCACCGCGCCCGGGCAGACGAACAAGATCGGTGGTCTGATCGTCATCGCGCCGAACGTGCAGAAGGTCGCCACCGGCTACACCGGCCGGCGCGCCATCGTCACCGACGCGAAGTGCACGGCCTGCCACCAGGAACTGGGCGCCTTCACCGAAGAAGCCTTCCACGGCGGACAGCGCAACGACGGCACGACCTGCTCGTGGTGCCACACGCCGAACCGGGCCAGCAGTGGCTGGAGTGCGGACTCGGCAGCCTTCGTGCACGCCATCCACGCCGCTGCCAAGCGGACCGTGAACTACAACTGGCATGCGGCCTCGGCCGACGAGGGCTACTGGAAGATCGGCTACCCCGGCATCCTGAACCAGTGCGAAACCTGCCACCTGCCGGGCACGTACGACTTCTCCGGCTCGGCCTCCGCGGCAGCGCAGGACTTCCGCCAGTACCGCACCGTGGCCAGTGGCACGCTGTCAGCCACCGTGGCGACCTCGCCCTACGTCACCACGGGGGTGAACTACGGCAACGGCTTCTCGTTCAACGCAGGCACCGGTGTCACCACCGAGGCTGCCGCGACGACGCTGGTGACCTCGCCGACGGTGACCACCTGCCTGTCCTGCCACGACAGCAACGAAGCGGTGGCTCACTACAAGATCAACGGTGGTTCGGTCTACGCGGCGCGCGGCACGGCGCTGGCGACGACGGAGACCTGCACCGTCTGCCACGGCCCCGGCCGTGTGGCGGAGATCAAGGCCTCGCACGCCAAGTGAGCGCATGATGGCGCGCCGGACATGCCCCGCATGGCCGGCCCGTCCATCCTCCTGAAGTACCACGCAACCCGGCGGAGACACCTCCCCCGGGTTGCGCTTTTGCCGAGATCGAAATGAAAGCGAAATCCAAGACGTTGCTGGCATGGCTGCTGGCCCTGACTGCGCCCTTGGCGGCGCAGGCGGCGACCCAGGCCGCCCCGGTTGCGCCTTCCGCGCCGGCTGCGTTCGGCCCGCGCACCCCTGTGGCCGCCGTGCCGATGTCGCCTGCCGACCACGCGTCCGCCCCGCTCAAGAAGAAGAAGGCGCAGACGCCCCCGAATTCCGTCAAGCTGGTCGACCTGAACAAGGCCAGCACCAAGGAACTGATGACCCTGCCCGGCATCGGCCAGGCCGAAGCCGAGCGCATCGTCGCCCACCGTCCCTACCAGGTGAAGAGCGACCTCGTGAACAAGAAGGTGCTGCCCACCGGGCCGTACCTGGCCGTGCGCAAGCGCGTCGTGGCGCTGCCGCCGGGCGTAGCTTCCAAGCCGCCCAAGGCCGCAGCATCGGCCAAGCCGCCGAAGGCCTGATCCGCACACCCGAAACCACAGGCAGACAAGCATGAACACGCCGCGCTCCCTGATTTCCAGGCTGCTGCTCCTGGTCGCCCTGGTCTGGCCCGCATGGGTCTTCGCCCAGGCCGCTGCACCCAGGGTGCTGCCACCGGCCACGGCCTACAGCGAGCAAGGTGCCGACACCTGCCTGGAGTGCCACGACGACGAAACGGCCACCTACTCCGGCTCGGCGCTCTTCAAGGGCAAGCACGCGCACCGCCGCGACGCCCGCGCGCCCTTCGGCCCCGGTGGCCTGCAGTGCGAGGCCTGCCACGGCCCCGGCGCGCGCCACTCCGCCAAGGGCAGCAACAAGAAGGCCACGATCAACAGCCTGAAGGCCGACAGCGACCGCCCGCTGGAAGAGCGCAATGGCCAGTGCCTGGGCTGCCACCAGAACAGCAGCCGCACCGCGTGGCATGCCGGCGCGCACGACGTGAACAAGCTGGCCTGCACCGATTGCCACAAGATGCACGTCGAGAAGGACGCGGTGCTGGCCAAGGCCACCGAGGCCCAGGTCTGCTACGGCTGCCACAAGGCGCAACGCGCCGACTTCCAGAAGACCAGCGCGCACCCCGTGCGCCAGGGCCGCATGGCCTGCAGCGACTGCCACAACGCCCACGGCAACCCCGGCACGGGCGGCCTGGTGAAGGCGACGCTGAACCAGACCTGCTTCTCCTGCCACGCCGACAAGCGCGGCCCGCAGTTGTGGGAGCACGCGCCGGTGGTCGAGAGCTGCGCCAACTGCCACACGCCGCACGGCTCGGTGCGCCAGGCGCTGCTGACCAAGTCGCCCGCCTTGCTGTGCCAGCAGTGCCACACGGCCGCCGGCCACCCCTCGGTGGGCCGCAACGGCCAGGCGCTGCCCGGCAACGGCGGCACCGGTGCCATCTTCGTCGTCGCCGGCAGCTGCACGAACTGCCACTCGCAGGTGCACGGGTCCAGCCACCCCGCCGGCGCCAAGCTGATGCGCTGAACAGGAACGGTCCATCATGAACGCCACCCTTCCCCTGAAGATCCTGGCCGCCTGCGGCGTGCTGTCGGCAGCGGCTTCGGCCGCAGCGGCCGACCCCTCGCAATGGAAGTGCGAGGCCTGTCCCTACCCCAAGGCCGGCCTGAGCGGCGAAGTCGAGGCCGGCGTCGGCATCGTCACCGGCGACCGCCAGGGCTACGGTGATTTCACCGGCCTCAACGACAAGAAGAGCTTCGTCGTGCTGAACGGCACGCTGCGCCAGCGCAGCGACGACGGCTACGCGGCCGACGTGACGGCCACGAACCTGGGGCTGAACTCGCGGCGCATCGACGCTTCCGTGGGGCAGCAGGGCCGCTGGGGCCTGAGCCTGGGCCTGGCCGAGACGCCGCACCGCATCGCGGGGGCCGGCCGCTCGCCCTTCATCGGCATCGGCGGCAGCGTGCTCACGCTGCCGGCGGGCTACCCCGCGGTCAGCAGCAGCGCCATGCCGGCGGCCACGCTGAACGGCGTGGACCTGGGCATCGACCGCAAGCGCACGGACCTCGGCGCCTCGTTCCAGGCCGCGCCCGGCTGGAGCACGAGCCTGAAGTTCCGCCGCGACGTGCGCGAAGGCACGCAGCGCATGGGTGCCTCGTTCTATTCCACCAGCAGCCTGCTGGCCGCACCGGTGGACCAGAGCACCGACCAGATCGAGGCCGCCGTCTCCTACGCCAGCCGCACTGTGCAGGCCAACGTGGCGTACCACGCCTCGACCTTCCGCAACAACACCGACTCGGTCACCTGGGCCAACCCCTTCCAGCCCGTGATCGCCGGCTCCACGCGCGGCCAGATGTCGCTGGCGCCGGACAACGAGTTCCACCAGGTGTCGGCCAGCGGCGGCATCGAGCTGGCGCCGAAAATGCGCCTGTCGGGCGACGTTTCGGTGGGCCGCAGCACGCAGGACAGCGCCTTCGTGGCCGCCACGCTGAACCCCTCGCTGGTGACGGCCGCGCTGCCGGCCACGGCGCTGAACGGCAAGGTCGACACCTTCGACGCCAAGGTGGCGCTGACGGCCCAGCCGGCCGACGGCCTGCGCGTCAATGCCAGCGTGGCGCGCAGCGAGCGCGACAACCGCACGCCCGCCCTGCTGGCCTGGCCCGCGGTGGCGGCCGACCTCTTCGTCTCGCCCACGGCGCGCAGGAACCCGGCCTACAGCGTGAAGAGCACGCGCCTGAAGCTCAATGCCGACTGGCGGCTGACCAAGGCGGTCACGCTGGCCGGTGGCTATGACGGCGAGGAGCGCATCCGCTCCTACCTGGCGGCCACCAACACGCGCGAGGACACCTTCTGGGTCAAGGCCCGCGGCAGCGTGCTCGAGGGCGTGGGCCTGAGCCTGCGCGTGGCCCATGCCGACCGCACGGCTTCACCGTATGGCGCCGTGACCTACGGCCCCGCGCCGCAGAACCCGCTGCTGCGCCTGCCCTTCCTCTCCAACCGCAGCCGCAACACCGTGGGCGCGCGCGTGGACTGGGCGATCGGCGAGAACGTCAACGTGGCCGTGCACTTCGACGCCTTCGACGACGACTACCCCGACACCGCCATCGGGCTGCGCGCCGCGCGCGGCGCCAGCGGCGGCGTGGAAGTGGGCTGGTCGCTGAGCGAGCAGACGCAGGTGTACGTGTTCGCGCAGGACGAGCAAAGCCGCGCACACCAGCGCGGCAGCGAAGCCTTCGCCGCCGCCGACTGGCAGGGCCGCACCATCGATTCGGCCCAGGTGGCCGGCGCCGGCGTGCGCCACGTGGCGCTGGGCGGCAAGCTGGAGATTTCCGGCGACGTGGTGTTCGCCCGCTCACGCGAGCAGACCAACGTCGACAGCCTGCAGTTGCCCACGCCCGCGACGGCGCTGTTCCCGATGGCCAGCAACATGCGCAACAGCTTCAAGCTGGCGGCCACCTGGAAGATGAGCGAGACACTCTCGCTGACCGGGCGCTACTGGTACGAAGAGCAGCGCGTGGCCGATTGGCACTGGGACGGCATCGACCCCGGCACCGTGAGCAACCTGCTGGCGCTGGGCGAGACTTCGCCGTCCTACCGCGTCAACGTGCTGAGCGTGGCCCTGCGCTACAGATTCTGACCACCCCCGGAGCGCCTGCGGCGCTCCCTCTCCAGGGGGCGCCGCTGGCGGCCGGGCAGAGCCCCGGCCGCGGCGGCCGCTTGGGGGACCTAGCGCCAGCCTACGCTTGCTAGTTTGCGTCGGATGAAGGCGATCTGCGTCGCCAGCGGCAGCTGCTTGGGGCACAGGTCCTGGCAGCCCAGCAGCGACATGCAGCCGAACACGCCGTCGTCGTTGCCCACGAGTTCGTAGAAGTCCTCGTCCGTGCGCTCGTCGCGCGGGTCCAGGCGGAAGCGCGCGATCTTGTTCAGGCCCACCGCGCCCACGAAATCCGGGCGCATGCGCGCCGTGCCGCAGGCGGCCACGCAGCAGCCGCACTCGATGCAGCGGTCCAGTTCGTAGATCTGCTCGGCCAGCGTCGGGTCCATGCGCTCTTCCAGCAGGTCCAGGCTGCGCTCCTCGCCCTGCGCGTGCACCCAGGCCTGCACGCGCTCGCTCATGCCGCGCATCCACTTGCCGGTGTTGACGGAGAGGTCGCCGATCAGTTCGAACACCGGCAGCGGCGCCAGCGTGATCACCGGGCCCAGTGGCGCGGTGAGCACGCGGCAGGCCAGCTGCGGCCGGCCGTTGACCAGCATGGCGCAGCTGCCGCAGATGCCGGCGCGGCAGACGAAGTCGAACTGCAGCGTGGGATCGAGCCGCTCGCGGATCTCGGTCAGCGCGATGAACAGCGTCAGACCAGGGGCGTCGTCCAGTTCGTAGGTCTGCCAGTGCGGCTCGACCTCGGGTCGCTTGGGGTTGCAGCGCAGCACGCGGATCTGCAGCTTGCGTGACACCGCAGCGGGCGCGCCGGCGGGTGCGGGCGCCGTGAGGCCGGCCTGCAGGGGAATGAGGGGGATGGTCTTCACGCGCCTTCTCCAGGGGCCCCGAGGGGTTCGTCGATGCGCTCGTTGCGGCCACGCAGCCGTTCGGGCAGCAGGTGTTCGAATGGCATCAGCGCGCGCTGCACGTCCTGCCGCGAAGCCCCCTTCATGCGCTCGCGCGTGGCCGCCACCTCGGCAGCGCGCACGGGCGTGTCGGCGTGGTCCACGTAGTCCTTGTTGCCATAGCCGCGCCAGCCGGGGGGCAGTTCCATCTTGTGCACGTCCAGCGGCTCGTAGTTCAGCGTGGGCAGCGTGGCACCCGGCTCGGGCCAGGTGGCCAGCGTGCGCTTGAGCCACTGCGAGTCGTCGCGGCGCGGAAAGTCCTCGCGGAAGTGCGCGCCGCGGCTTTCGGTGCGCACGGCGGCGCCCTGCGCCACGCACAGCGCCAGCTTCAGCATCTTCTGCGTGCGGTAGGCCGTCACCAGCTCGGGGTTGGTGCCGGGCTCGGGGTTGCGCAGGCCGATGCGCCGGCTGCGCTCCAGCAGCGACTGCAGCTCGCGCACCGCGGCGGCCAGGTCATCGGCGCTGCGGAAGATGCCCACCTTGTCGGTCATGATGTTCTGCATGGCCAGGCGCAGCGCCGAGGCGTCCTCGGTGCCGCCGCCGTGCATCAGTTCGTCCAGCGCCCGCTGTTCGCGTGCCACGAACTCGCGCACCAGGCCCACGGGCACCGGCGTGTCGTTGGCCGCCTGGTCGCAGAAGTCGGCCACGAAGTCGCCGATGATCATGCCGGCCACCACCGTCTCGGCCACCGAGTTCCCGCCCAGGCGGTTGAAGCCGTGCATGTCCCAGCAGGCCGCTTCGCCGGCGGCGAACAGGCCCTTCATCGTGGGGCTCTCGCCGGTGGGGCCGGTGCGCACGCCGCCCATGGTGTAGTGCTGCGCCGGGCGCACCGCGATCCACTTCTCGGCCGGGTCGATGCCCAGGAAGCTCTCGCAGATGTCCTTCACCTCGCGCAGGTTCTTCTCGATGTGGGCGCGGCCCAGCAGCGTGATGTCCAGCCACAGGTGTTCGCCGAAGCGGCTCTTGGCGCCCTTGCCCTTGCGGATGTGCGTTTCCATGCGGCGCGACACCACGTCGCGCGACGCGAGCTCCTTCTTCTCGGGCTCGTAGTCGGGCATGAAGCGGTGGCCGTCCACGTCCTTGAGCAGGCCGCCGTCGCCGCGGCAGCCTTCGGTGACCAGGATGTTGGCCGGGAAGATGCCCGTGGGGTGGAACTGGATGGCCTCCATGTTGCCCAGGGCCGCCACGCCGGTCTCCAGCGCGATGGCCGCACCGATGCCTTCGCAGATCACGGCGTTGGTGGTCTGGCGGTAGATGCGCCCGGCGCCACCGCTGGCGATGACCGTGGCCTTGGCGATGTGCGCCCACAGCTCGCCGGTGATGAGGTCGCGCACCACGGCACCGTGGCAGCGGCCGCCGTCGTGGATGAGCGCGATGGCCTCCTGCCGCTCCAGCACCGGCACCGACTCGGCGATGGCGCGGTCGCTCACGGTGAACAGCATGGCGTGGCCGGTGCCGTCGCTGACATAGCAGGTGCGCCAGTTCTTGGTGCCGCCGAAGTCGCGCTGCGCCACCAGGCCGTGGGCCTCGTCGCGTTCGGTCAGCGTGACCTTCTGGCCGTTGATGATGACCTCGCGGTCGCCCTTGGTGACGCGGCTCCAGGGCAGGCCCCAGGCGGCAAGCTCGCGCACGGCCTTCGGCGCCGTGTGCACGAACATGCGCACCACGTCCTGGTCGGCGCCCCAGTCGCTGCCCTTGACGGTGTCCTCGAAGTGCACGTCCTCGTTGTCACCGCGCGACTTCGCGCCGTTGGCGAGAGACGCCTGCATGCCGCCCTGCGCCGCGGCGGAGTGCGAACGCTTGGGCGGCACCAGCGACAGCACCACGGCTTCATGCCCGCGCCGCTTGGCGCCGATGGCCACGCGCAGCCCGGCCAGGCCGCCGCCGATGACCAGCACGTCGGTGTAGGCGATCTTCATCGTGCCACCCCCGGGTTCGACAGGTGGCTCGGCACGTAGGGCTGGCCCGCCAGCGGCGCGTGTTCGATGCCGATGCGCACGTAGGCCACCAGCGTGGCCAGGCCCAGCGCCAGGAAGAAGGCCGTCAGCGCCCACTTCAGCGTCTTCAGCCGCTTGCGCGCGGCGATGGGGTCGGTGCCCTGGAACCAGCCCCACTTCACGGCCAGCCGGTACAGGCCGATGCCGCCGTGCAGTTCCACCACGAACAGCAGCAGCAGGTACAGCGGCCAGTAGTGGTCGCTCCACATGCGGTCGGCGCTCTCGAAGGGGCCGATGCGGTCAGGCCGCGACATCATGACGAACAGGTGCGCCGGCGCCAGGAAGAAGAGCGCGTAGCCGGTGACCACCTGCCATCCCCACAGCGAGGTGTCGTCGTGCTTCAGCGCCCGCGTGTGTTCGCGCATCTCGCGCCATTGGCGCCAGTTGATGGGGAACTTGCGCAGCGCCAGCGCGGCATGGACGATGAAGAGCGCGAAGATCACCGCCACCACCAGCGACACCAGGCCCGGGATCGGCCGGCCGAAGAAGAAAGTGCCCTCGAAGAAGCGCGACACCGTCCACATCGCGTCACGGCTGATGAGGATGGTGGAGACGAAGGCCATGTGGCCCCACATGAACAGGGCCAGCGCCAGGCCGGTGAGGCTTTGCGTCAGGTCCAGGCGGGCCGGCCAGCGGTTCAGGGGCGCCGCAGTGCGGCGCGGGGGCGCAGCCTGCAGCGGCAGTTGTTGTTTCACGCGCAATCTCCTCGGCGACGGGTGGGTACGGCTTCCGACTCCGGGAATGTCTCGCAGCCAGCCCGGGCATGCGCTTGATCCAACGCAAGCAGCGGCACGCTCGCCTTAGCATCGGACGATGCAGTCTCCTCAAGCCCGGTATCTGGTCTTCGGCGCCAGCGGTTACGTGGGCAGCCACCTCGTGCCCTTCCTCACCGAACGTGGCCACTCCGTGCGCGCCGTCTCGCGGCGGCTCGACGCCATGGAGGCCCGCGGCTGGCCCGGCGCGGAACTGATGGCGGCCGACGCCCTGAGGCCCGAGACGCTGCCTGCCGCGCTGGAGGGCGTGGACACGGCCTTCTACCTCGTGCACTCGATGGCCGCGGGCAAGGACTTCCCGGCGCTGGACCGCACGGCGGCCGCGCACTTCCGCGACGCCGCGGCTCAGGCCGGCGTGCGCCGCATCGTCTACCTGGGGGGCCTGCAGCCCAAGGGGCGCTCGAGCACCCACCTGGCCTCGCGCGGCGAAACCGGCGATCTGCTGCGCCAGGGCCCGGTGCCGGTGACCGAACTGCGCGCCGGCGTGATCATCGGCCCCGGCTCGGCGGCCTTCGAGATCATCCGCGACCTCGTCTTCCACCTGCCGGCCATGGTGACGCCGCGCTGGGTGCATTCGCGCTCGCAGCCGGTGGCGCTGGCCGACGTGCTGGAAGACCTGCTGGCGCTGGCACAGCAGCCGGAAGCCGCCGGGCGCACCTACGACGCCGGCGGCCCCGAGGTGCTGAGCTACAAGCAGCTGATGGAGCAGTTCGGCGCGCTGGTCGGCAAGCGCCCGATCATCGTGCCGCTGCCGGTGCTGACGCCGCGCTTGTCGTCGTACTGGCTGGACCTCGTCACCGCCGTACCGGCCAACGTGGCGCGCGCGCTCATCGACGGCCTGGAACACGATGTGCTGGCCGACGATGCGGCGCTGCGCGCGCTGGTGCCGCGGCGCCTGACGCCCTACCGCGAGGCCGCGCAGGCCGCCTTTGCCGCCGAGCGCGGGCACTGGAACGAAGCCGAGGGCCTGGCACCGCCGCCCGGGGCCGAGCCGCCCCAGGGCAGCGGCCGCCGCTGGGCCGAGGGCTCCATGCTCTACCGCCAGAACCGCGCTGACCTGGCCTACTACGCCAAGCACATGAGCGGGCAGGCCGACGCACGCGCGCCGGCGGCGGCGCTGTGGCGCGTGGTCGAAGGCATCGGCGGGCCCAATGGCTACTACTACCTGGACGCGCTGTGGACCGTGCGCGCACGGCTGGACGAACTGGTCGGCGGCACCGGCCTGCAGCGGGGCCGGCGCGACGCCGCCGAACTGCGCCTGGGCGACGTGGTCGACTTCTGGCGCGTCGTGTCCTACGAAGCGGGCCGCCGCCTGACCCTGCTGGCCGAGATGAAGATGCCGGGCTCGGCCGCGCTGACCTTCGAGGTGCAGCCGCAGGGCGAAGCGGCCAGCCGCGTGGTCATCACCGCATCCTTCCACCCGGCGGGCGTGAAGGGCCTGGTGTACTGGCACGCCCTGGCGCCGGCGCACGCCTTCATCTTTCCCGGCCTGGCGCAAGCCATCGCGCGGCGCGCCGAAGCCCGGCCGGGCTAGATCTGCACCCGCGTGCCCAGCTCCACGACGCCGTTGTCGGGCAGGCGGAAGAAGCCCACCACGCCGCCGGCGTTGTGGCTCATGGCGGCGAAGAGCCCGGCGCGCCAGCGGGCCGGGCCGCGGCCGGGCGCCGGCACCACGGTCTCGCGGCTGAGGAAGAAGGAGCAGGCCTCCAGCGGCGCGCGCAGGCCGTGCGCGGCGGCCAGCGACAGCGCCAGCGGCACGTCGGGCGTCTGCATGAAGCCGAAGCGCAGCGTCACGCGCCAGAAGCCGTGATCCAGGCTATGGACCTCGGTCCGGCGGTCCATCGGCACCCAGGGCTGGCCTTCGAAAAGCACGGTGAGCACGACGTTGTGCTCGTGCAGCACCTGGTTGTGCTTCAGGTTGTGCAGCAGCGCCTGCGGCACGGTCGTGGCGTCGGCCACCGGGTAGATGGCGGTGCGCTCGGCGCGCCGGAAGTCCTGCGGCTGCAGCGTCTGCACGAAGGTCTCCAGCGCCAGGCCCTCGCTGCGGATGCGCGCCAGCAGCCGGCGCCGGCCGGCGGCCCAGGTGGTCATCAGGAGGAACAGCAGGGCGCCCAGCGCCAGTGGGAACCAGCCGCCGTCGAAGAGCTTCACGGCGCTGCCGGCGAACAGCAGCAGGTCCAGCGCCAGGAAGAACGCGGTGGCGCCGGTGGCCACCGCCCAGGGCAGCTTCCAGCCGTCGCGCACCACGAACCAGGTCAGCAGCGTGGTGATGGCCATGGTCAGCGTGACCGCGATGCCGTAGGCGCCGGCCAGCGCCGACGAACTGCCGAACAGCACGGTGGCCCCCAGCACGCCGGCCAGCAGCAGCCAGTTCACGCCCGGCATGTAGATCTGTCCGGCCTCGCGCGCCGAGGTGAAGTGCACCGTCATGCGCGGCAGGAAGCCCAGCTGGATGGCCTGTCGCGTCATCGAATAGGCCCCGGAGATCACGGCCTGCGAGGCGATGATGGCCGCCAGCGTCGCCAGCACCAGCGCCGGCAGCAGGGCGCTTTCCGGGAACAGCCGGTAAAAGGGGTTCTCGATGGCCTGCGGGCTGTGCATCAGCAGCGCGCCCTGGCCCAGGTAGTTCAGCGCCAGCGCCGGGAACACGAGCCCCAGCCAGGCGATGCGGATGGGCTTGCGTCCGAAGTGGCCCATGTCGGCGTACAGCGCCTCGGCGCCGGTGATGGCCAGCACCACCGCGCCCATGGTGGCCAGCAGCTTCGGGCCGCGCTCGACGGTGAAGCGCCAGGCCTCCAGCGGGTTCAGTGCCGCCAGGATGCCGGGCTCGCGCACGATGTGCACCACGCCCATGACGGCCAGCGTGCCGAACCACAGCACGATGACCGGCCCGAAGAAGCGGCCCACGCGCGCCGTGCCGTGGCGCTGCACGAGGAACAGGCCGATCAGGATGGCCACCGTGGCCGGCACCACGTAGGGCTTGAAGGCCGGCGTCATGACCTCCAGCCCCTCCAGCGCGCCCAGCACCGAGATCGCCGGCGTGATGACACTGTCGCCGTAGAAGAGCGTGGCCCCGGCCACGCCCAGGATCAGCAGCGCGTGCTTCAGGCGCGGCCGCTCGCCCACGGCGCGCGCCGCCAGCGCGGTGAGCGCCAGGCCGCCGCCTTCACCGTGGTTGTCGGCGCGCAGGATCAGGCCCACGTACTTGAGCGTGACGACCAGCATCAGCGCCCAGAAGATCACCGACACGGCGCCGACGAGGTGGGGCGCGTCCAGCGGCACGCCGGTGGCGGGGCCGAAGATCTCCTTGACGGTGTAGAGCGGACTGGTGCCGATGTCGCCGTAGACGACGCCGACGGCGCCGAGCGTCAGCGCGGCCAGGCCGCCGCGTGAGGGTGCAGGGGACATCGGAAGACGCCGGTGGTTGCGAAGCCTCGAGCCTCGCGGCGCCGGCATCAGGAACGCATAAGCGACGCCCTCGGCTTCAGGCCCGGCCCGTGGCGGCGGCGATGGCGGCGGCCTCCTCGTGGTCGCACAGGAAACGGCGCGCATCCTCGGGATCGTCGAAGTGCGACAGGTACTGCTGCAGCGCCGCCGCGCCATGGCCGAGCCAGCGCGCGGCCGCCGCGTCGCCGCAGGCCGCGAGCACGCGCTGCACCTCCCACAGCGTGCCCAGTGCCAGCTCGTCCAGGCCGCCTTCCAGGGCCTCGTCCACCACCGGTGCCAGGGCCGCACGCGCCCCCGCCGCGTCGCCCAGCGCCAGCAGCGACACGGCCCGCCGCGCGTGCGCGTCGGCCACCATGCCGGGCTGACCCAGCTCTGCGAAGCGACGCGCCGCCTGGGCATGGCGCTGCGCGGCCAGCGCGTGATGGCCGAGGTCGTTCTCGATCTGTGCCAGGTTGTGCTCGGCGAAGGTTTCGTACAGCGCCGAATGGCTCTCGCGGAAGACGCCCAGCGCCAGGTTCGCCTGCTCGGCCGCTTCGTCCAGCCGCCGGCGCATGTGCAGGGCCTCGGCCAGGTTGAGGCGCGCCGCCGCACCGTGCATGCGCTCGCCGATGCGCTCGGCCAGGCGCAGGGCCTGCGGCGCCAGGACCAGCACTTCGTCGGGGCGTGCGAGCTCGATGTCGCAGCCGGTGATGTTGACCGTCAGCACCAGTTCCAGCAGACCCTGGTTGAGTTCGCGCGCCAGCGGCAGCAGCCCCGCCATGGCACGCCGGGCCACCGCATGGCGGCGCTCGGCATAGTCCAGGGTCGCCAGGTTGGTGAGCAGGCGAAGCTCGGCGCTGCGATGGCCGAGCGCACGCGCATGCGCCAGGCCGCGGGCGACATGGTCCCGCAGGGCTGCCGCATCGCCCGTCACGCGCACCAGCGCCGAGGCCAGGTTGCAGGCCTCGGCCGCCACGACGCGCTGGTCGGCGGCCTCGGCGCCAGCGATGGCGCGTTCCAGCAGCTCGCGCGCCTCGTCGAAGCGGTCCAGCCGCACCGCCAGCTGGCCGCGCGCGTACAGCGCCGCCGAAGGCCAGGCCTCGGGGCCCAGCAGCGCGACGTTGTGAGGCTGGTCGGTGTCCAGGGGCGGCAGCGGCGTGCCCGCGGCCTGCACCGCCGCGGCCTGGCCGGCCAGCGTCTCCAGGCCGCGCACGGCGCCTTCCTGAAGTGCCCGGTCGCCCAGGCGGTCGGCCAGCAGCATCTGCTGGTAGTTCAGGGGCCAGCGCAGCCGCGCCGCGGCCTCGCCGGCCAGAGGCACCGCCTGCAGGCCCTGGGCGATGAGGGCCAGCGCCGTGGCGTTGTCGAAGCGCTGCGAGGCGTGCAGCGAGGCGCGCAGGAACCACGCCGCCGCTTGCTCGCGCTCGCCGGCGAGCAGGAAGTGGCGGGCCGTGCCGGCCAGGTGTTCGGCGCTGCGTCCGCGCTGCGCCAGCCAGTGCGCGGCAGCGGCATGGCCGGCCTGGCGATCGCGCTTGAGCACGGTGTCGTAGCTCACCTGCTGCAGAAGCTGGTGCGCGAACTGCTCCTCCACCGTGCCTTCGAAGGCGCTGATGGGCCGTCGCTGCACCAGGGACTTGCGCTCCAGTTCGGGCAGCGCGCTCGGGGCGCCGGCGTCCAGCCGCGCCAGCGCATCGTCCCAGAACACCGGGCCGATGATGCTGGCGTGCTGCAGCGCGCGGCGTGCCAGCGGCGGCAGCGTGTCCAGCCGTGCCTGCAGCACGCCGGCCAGCGTGGGCGGCAGCTCGGCCGCCTGCAGCCTTTCTGCGTGGAAGCGCCAGGTGCCTGCTTCGCCGGCCGGCGCGGGTTCGATCACGCCCTGGTCGAACAGCATCTTCACCAGCTCTTCCAGGTAGTAGGGGTTGCCGGCGGCGCGCGCGGCCAGTTCCTCGGCCAGGCGCTCGGGCAGCGGCTGCAGGCGCTGCAGCAGCGTGGCCACCAGCGCCGTGCCGTCGGCGGCCGACAGCGGCGCCAGCGCGAGCGTCGTCCAGGCCGGGGCCGATGCCGCGAGCACCGCATGCTCTTCCACCGCGTGCGGCCGCGCCAGGCCCAGCAGCAGCAGCGGCAGCGACCGGCCGGCGCCGCCGGGCAGCAGCCGTTCCAGGGCTTGCACCGAGGCCGCGTCGGCCCAGTGCAGGTCGTCGGCCACCAGCAGCAGGGGGCCGACCTGTCGCTCGGCCACGGCGGCCAGCACGGCCTCGAAGGCCTGCAGGCCCCAGTCGCGCAGCAGCCGCGCGTCGGCGCCGGCCACCCAGGGGCTGTGGGCGTGGTCCAGGCCCAGCAGCGCGCCCAGGCGGTGCACGGCGGCCAGCGCCTCGTCGCCTTCGCCCAGCCAGGGCCGCAGGCCCTGCTCGAAGCGGGCGCAGGCGGCGCTGGCATCGTCGCTGTCGGAGATCGCCAGCCAGCGCGCCAGCAGGTCGCGCAGCAGGCGGTAGGGCTGCAGCTGTTGGCCCGGATGCGCGCGGGCCTGCAGCAGCAGCGCGGGGCGCTGGTCCAGCGCCGCCACGTGCTGCAGGAACTCGGCGGCCAGGCGGCTCTTGCCCAGGCCCGCGTCGGCCAGCACCAGCAGCGCCTGGGGCTGCGGCGAGGACGCGGCGGCGTCCCAGGCGGCGAGCAGCCGCGCCAGTTCGCCTGCGCGGCCCGTGAAGGGACTGGCCACGCCGTCGATGCCGCGCCGGCGCTCGGCCTGGCCGGGTGGCCGCGCCGCCAGCACGCGCCAGGCGGCCAGCGGCTCGTCGCGGCCCTTCACCTGCAGCGGCGGCAGCGCCTCACAGTCGAAGAGGCCGTCCACCTGGCGCCAGGTGTCGTGGCTGACGAGCAGCGTGCCCGGCGCGGCCGCCTGCTCCAGGCGGGCGGCGATGTTCACCGTCATGCCGCGGATGCCGTGCTCGGCGTCGACGCCCGCCCCCAGCAGCACGCGGCCGGTGTGGATGCCCAGGCGCACGTCGAAGCCGGCATGGCCCAGGCGCTGCTGCACCGCCGCGCCCTGCCGTCGCGCTTCGGCCAGCAGCGCCAGGGCGGCGCGCACGGCACGTTCGGCGTCGTCCTCGGCGGCCCGTGGGTGGCCGAACACGGCCAGCAGGCTGTCGCCCGCGTACTGCAGCACCGTGCCGCCTGCAGCCTGCACCGCGGCGGTGTAGGCGGCCAGAGCGCCGTCCACCACCTCGTGCACCTGCTCGGGGTCGAGGCGCTGCGCCAGCGAGGTGGAGCCAACGATGTCCAGGAACAGCACCGACACCAGCCGCAGCTGCGGCGCCGGCGTGGCGCGCGCCGGGGCGACCTGCGGTGGCGTGGCCAGGCGCGCGAGCAGCGGCGCCAGCGCGGCATCCACCACCGCGTCGCCCAGCACCGCGCGCTGCGCCTGCAGCGCGGCCACGGCCTCGTGCAGCGCAGCCTGGGCGTCGGGAACGAGGGGGGCGGTCACGGTGGCATTCTGCCGTCCGCCCTGCCCGCACCGTTTCAGTCTTCGCCCGCCACGACGCGGTAGCCCACGCCCGGCTCGGTGAGCAGCCGCTGCGGCTCGGCCGGCTCGGCTTCCAGCTTGGCGCGCAGCTGGCCCATGTACAGGCGCAGGTAGTGCGTGTGCTCGGTGCAGTCCGCGCCCCACACGTCGGCCAGCAGCTGGCGGTGCGTCACGACCTGGCCGGCGCTGCGCACCAGGCGCGCCAGCAGCTTGAACTCGGTGGGCGTGAGGTGCACGTCGGCGCCGTCCAGCTGCACGCGGTGCGCCGCCAGGTCCACCGCCAGCGTGCCCTGCCGCCAGCGCGTGACGGCCGGCTGCGCCGCCGTGCCGCGGTGGCGCAGCGCCACGCGCATGCGTGCCAGCAGCTCGCCGATGCCGAAGGGCTTGACGAGGTAGTCGTCGGCGCCGCCGTCCAGCAGGCGGATCTTCTGGCCCTCGGCCTCGCGCGCGGAGAGCACGATGACCGGCGTGCCGCGCCGCGCGCGCAGTTCGCCCAGCAGCGCCTCGCCGTCGCCGTCGGGCAGGCCCAGGTCCAGCAGCACGAGGTCGATGGGGCCGGCATGCGCCGCCTGGGCGCGCGCGTCGGCCAGGCTGGCGGCGCTGAGCACGTCGAAGCCTTCCACCGTCAGCGCATCGCGCAGCGTGGCGCGCAGCTCGCGGTCGTCTTCCACCAGCAGCACGCGGAGGCTCATGGCGGTGCATCGGGCTGTTCGCGCAGAGGCAGCAGGAACTCGAACGCGCTGCCGCCGCGGGCCCGCGCGCGCAGGCGGATCGTGCCGCCATGGGCCTGTGCGATGGCGCGGCACACGGCCAGGCCGACGCCGGCGCCGCGGCGCGCGGCCTCGCTGCCGGGCTCGGGCTCGCCGCGCCGGAAGACCTCGAACACGCGTTCGCGCCAGGCCGGGGCCACGCCAGCGCCGCGGTCGCGCACGGCCAGCAGCGCGTGTTCGCCGACACGGCGCACGAGGATCTCCACCGGTGCTTCCGGCGGGCTGTACTTCAGCGCGTTGTCCACCAGGTTCTCCAGCAACTGCGACAGCAGCAGTGCGTCGCACCACAGCAGCGGCAGCGCGGGCTCCAGGCGGGCGCGCGTGCGTCGCCCTTCATCGCGGCGGCGCACGCGGTTCAGCACCGCGCCCACGATGTCCTCGGCCGACTCCCAGTCGCAGCGCAAGGCCACGCCCGGCGCGCCCAGGCGCGCCAGCTGGAGCGTGTTGTCCGTCAGCCGTGACAGGCGTTCTGTCTCTTCGACGATGCCGGCGGCCAGGCGACGGCGCTGCGCCGCGTCCAGCCGTTCGGCCTGCTCGGCCAGCGACGAGGCCGCGCCCATGATGGTGGCCAGCGGCGTGCGGAAGTCGTGCGAGATGGCGGCCAGCAGGGTGTTGCGCACGGCCTGGTCCTGCGCATGTTCGCGCGCTGCGCGCTCGCGCGCGGCCGTGTGCTGGCGCTCCAGCGCCTGGCCCAGCAGGTCGCACAGGGCCTGGGCGTGCTCGCGCCGGGCGCTGTCGCGCGCCTGCGCGCCCCAGCCGCGCAGCACGGCCGCGCCCAGCGTGGCACCGCCGCCGCGCAGGGGCAGGTAGGTGTCGGGCTGGTCCTCGTGGCGGCCGCTGCCGGGGCCGAAGGCGCGGCCTTCCTGCAGGCACAGCAGGAGGCCGGCACGCTGGTCGGCGTCGGCCTCGCCGGTGCGCAGAACGTCGGCGTCGTCCTCGGGGCGCGCACCGGGGCGCGCCAGCAAGCGCAACGCCACCGGCACGCCGGCGGCCTCGGCCAGGGCCGCCTGCAGGCCGCCGGCGTGGGCGGCGGGGTCGGGCGCGTCGCGCAGGGTGTCGGCCAGGCGCCGCAGCCGCGCTTCGCGCTCGCCCTGCTCGCGCGCCAGGCGGGCGAGCTGGCGTTGTCCCACGACCAGCGCGCTGACGATGAGGTTCACCGCCAGCATGGCCGCCAGCAGCAGCGCGTGCTGGTCCAGTTCGACGGCCATGCTGTGCCGCGGCGGCACGAAGGCCCAGTTGAAGGCCGCCACGCCGGCCAGGCTGGCAGCGGTGGCGGCCCAGCCGGGCAGCCACAGCGAGGCCAGCGCCGAACTCAGCACCAGCAGCAGCGCCAGGTTGGCCAGGTCCAGCGTGCCGTCCAGCATCAGCATGGCGGCGCCGCCGGCGGCCCAGCAAAGCAGCGCGGGCCCGAAGGCCCGCAGCGGGGAAGGCTCGCTCATGGCCGCCAGCTTACGCGGCGGCGCATCAGGAAAGCGTCAGGACCGCGCTTCGGCGGCGGCGCGCCGGCCGGGCAGCACCGATTCCGGCGCCAGGCGCGGCTCGAAACCCATGCGGAACAGCGCGTTGGCCATGATGCAGAAGCCGGTGGAGGCGAACCAGACCATCGCGCCGCCGACGAAGGCGGTGAAGAACAGCCAGTACGGGCTGTGCACCAGCGAGAGGATGGAGGCGATGCTCAGGTTGGTGCCCACGGCGGCGTAGATGCGGCGCTCCAGGTACCAGCTGTCGGTCTGCATGAAGTAGAGATCACCCTTCTTCCAGCCCGGGCGCGCCAGCGCCGGCGGGAAGCCGAGCTTCGCCAGCACGTTGCCCACGGGGCAGAAGCCGGTGAGGGCGACGTTGATGGACACCGCCGCCGTGGCGATGACGCCCAGCACCCACAGCGGGCCCACCCAGTGCGCCAGCGCCGTGGCGGCGAGGATCACCACGCCGGCGATGCCCCACACCGTGCGTTCGATGTACCAGCGGTTCGTCGGGACGATGTACAGACCGGGACGCGGTTGCATGCGAAAGACTCCAGGAAGTACGACTTGTGGACAGTGTCGCGGCGGCGTTATGCCTGAAATCTGATGCAGATCAACTTGTCCGGGCCGTCAATGGAGCACCAGCAGCGGCAGCTTCGAGCCCGCCAGCACCGCCTTGGTGTGCGAGCCGAACAGGAACTCGCCGAAGGCCCCGCGGCCGTGCGTCACCATGACGATGAGGTCGCACCCGCGCTGCTCGGCGACGCGGATGATGGCCTCGTCGATGCGCGGCACCTGGTCGTGGAAACCGGTGAAGGGCACGCCGGCCTCGCGCGCGGCGGCCTCGAAGCGCTTGAGCACCGAGTCGGCGTGGGCGCGCGTCATGGCCTCGTGCTCGCGCGTCTCGGCGTCGCGTTCGGAGGGCGAGCGCATGTCCACGTGCAGGGGCTGCAGGGGCTCGGCCACGAAGCCCGTGATGGAGGCCCCCAAGCGCCGCGCCAGATCCACGCTGGCCTGCATGGCGCGTTCCGAAAGATCGCCGGCATCGACCGGCACGAGGATGTTCTTGAACATGGTGTGCTCCCTGGCCCGCGGCCGGGAGACCGCAAGCCCCGAGCACCCAGTCTAGGAAGCGGCCATGCCCGTTTCCTTGAGGTACCCCAACTTCGGTGACCCCGCCCGGGCATTGCCGCGCCGCAGCAAGGCATAGGCCGCAGGCACCACGAACAGGCTCAGCAGCGGCGCCGACACCATGCCGCCCAGCATGGGCGCAGCGATGCGGCTCATCACCTCCGAGCCCGTGCCGCTGCCGAAGACGATGGGCACGAGGCCGGCCAGGATCACCGCCACCGTCATCGCCTTGGGGCGCACGCGCAGCACGGCGCCCTCGCGGATGGCTTCGTCCACGGTCTGCGCGTCGGCCGGCGCGCCGGCGGCCAGCCGGTCGCGCAGCGCGTGCTTCAGGTAGATCAGCATCACCACGCCGAACTCCGCACTCACGCCGGCCAGCGCGATGAAGCCCACGCCGGCGGCGATGGACAGGTGGTGGCCCATCATCCACAGGAACCACACGCCGCCCACCAGCGCGAAGGGCAGGGTGGCCATGATCAGCAGCGCCTCGTCCCAGCGCTCGAAGGTCAGCACCAGCAGCACGAAGATGATCAGCAAGGTGGCCGGCACGACGATCTTCAGCCGCTCGTTGGCGCGCTCCATGTACTCGAACTGCCCCGAGTAGGCGACGCTGATGCCGGGCTGCAGCTTCACCTGCGCGGCCACGGCCTTCTGCAGGTCGCGCGCCACGGCGGCGAGGTCGCGGCCGCGCACGTCCACGTAGACCCAGCTGGCCAGGCGCGCGTTCTCGCTCTTGAGCATGGGCGGGCCTTCGCTCAGCGAGATCGTCGCCACCGTGCCCAGCGTGAGCTGCTGGCCCATGGGTGTGACGAAGGGCAGGTCGCGCAGCTTCTGCGGCGTGTCGCGCAGCTCGCGCGGGTAGCGCACGTTGATGGGGAAGCGCGCCAGGCCTTCCACCGTCTCGCCGGCCATCTCGCCGCCGATGGCGGTGGCCACCACGGTCTGCACGTCGGCGATGTTCAGGCCGTAGCGCGCGGCGGCTTCGCGGTCGATCTGCACGTCGACATAGCGGCCACCCGTCAGCCGCTCGGCCAGCGCCGAACTCACGCCGGGCACCGTGCGCGCCGTTCGCTCCACTTCACCGGCGATGCGGTCGATGGCCTTGAGGTCGGTGCCCGAAACCTTCACGCCGATGGGGCTCTTGATGCCCGTGGCCAGCATGTCGATGCGGTTGCGGATGGGCGGGATCCAGATGTTGGCCAGGCCCGGGATCTTCACCGCCTTGTCCAGTTCTTCCACCAGCTTTTCGGGCGTCATGCCGGGCCGCCATTCGTCGCGGGGCTTGAGCTGGATCGTCGTCTCGAACATCTCCATCGGCGCCGGGTCGGTGGCCGTCTCGGCGCGGCCGGCCTTGCCGAACACGCGGGTCACTTCGGGCACGGTCTTGATCATGCGGTTGGTCTGCTGCAACAGCTCGCCCGCCTTGGCGGCACTCAGACCCGGCAGCGCGGTGGGCATGTAGAGCAGGTCGCCTTCGTCCAGCGGCGGCAGGAACTCGCCGCCCAGGCGCATCAGCGGGTAGGCCGTGGTGGCCAGGGCCAGCACGGCCACGGCGAGCGTCGCCTTGGGCCAGCGCAGCACGCCGTCCAGCAGCGGGCGGTAGAGGGCGATCAGCACGCGGTTGATGGGGTTGCGCGTCTCGTCCGGAATCCGCCCGCGGATCCACAGCCCCATCAGCACCGGCACCAGCGTCACGCTCAGGCCAGCGGCCGCCGCCATCGCGTAGGTCTTGGTGTAGGCCAGTGGCCCGAACAGCCGGCCTTCCTGCGCCTCCAGCGTGAACACCGGCAGGAAGCTCAGCGTGATGATGAGCAGGCTGAAGAAGAGCGCGGGGCCGACTTCTTCGGAGGCTTCCGTCATCAGCTGCCAGCGTTCTTCGCCCTTCGGTGCCTCGCCGCCGTGCGCGTGCTGCCAGGCTTCGAGCTTGCGGTGCGCGTTCTCGATCATCACCACGGCCGCGTCCACCATGGCGCCGATGGCGATGGCGATGCCGCCCAGGCTCATGATGTTGGCGTTGATGCCCTGCGCGTGCATGACGATGAAGGCCGCCAGCACGCCCAGCGGCAGCGACACGATGGCCACCAGCGAACTGCGCAGGTGCCACAGGAACAGCGCGCAGACCACGGCCACGACGATGAACTCTTCCACCAGCTTGTGGCTGAGGTTCTGGATGGCGCGTTCGATGAGCCCGCTGCGGTCGTAGGTGGGCACGATCTCCACGCCCGCCGGCAGGCTGGGCTTCAGCTCGGCCAGGCGCTGTTTCACCGCCGCGATCACGGCCTGCGCGTTCTTGCCCGAGCGCAGGATGACGATGCCGCCGGCCACCTCGCCCTCGCCGTCCAGTTCGGCGATGCCGCGCCGCATCTCGGGGCCGGTCTGCACCGTGGCCACGTCGCCCAGGCGCACGGGCACGCCGTTCATGGCCTTCAGCGGAATGGCGCGGAAGTCGTCCAGCGTCTTGAGATAGCCCGTGGCGCGCACCATCACTTCGGCCTCGGCCATCTCCAGCACCGAGCCGCCGGTCTCCTGGTTGGCGGCCATCAGCGCCATGCGCAGCATGTCCAGCGATATGCCGTTGGCGGCCATGCGGGCCGGGTCGGGCAGCACCTGGTACTGCTTGACCATGCCGCCCACGCTGGCCACCTCGGCCACGTCGGGCAGGCTCTTCAGTTCGTAGCGCAGGAACCAGTCCTGCAGCGCGCGCAGTTGCGCAAGGTCGTGCTTGCCCGTGCGGTCCACCAGCGCGTACTGGTAGATCCAGCCCACGCCGGTGGCGTCGGGGCCCAGCGCGGTCTTCGCGGCCGCGGGCAGCCGGCCCTGCACCTGGTTCAGGTACTCCAGCACGCGGGAACGCGCCCAGTACAGGTCGGTGCCGTCCTCGAACAGCACGTAGACGAAGCTGTCACCGAAAAAGGAATAGCCGCGCACCGTCTTCGCGCCGGGCACCGACATCATGGTCGTCGCCAGCGGGTAGGTGACCTGGTTCTCGACGATCTGCGGTGCCTGGCCCGGGTAGCTGGTGCGGATGATGACCTGCACGTCGGAAAGATCGGGCAGCGCGTCGATGGGCGTGGCGCGCAGCGCGATCACGCCCCAGGCCGCCAGAAAGGCCGTGGCCAGCAGCACCAGGAAACGATGGCCGACGGACCAGCGGATGAGCGCGGCGATCACCGCGAAGCTCCCGACGCGGGGGCCGCCGGCATGGCCATCTCATGGCCGGTGTGCGCCGAGTGGTCGTGCGCGGCCGGCATGGCCGGCGCTGCGGCCGAGGCCGGCGTCGAAGGCGCTCCGGACACCGCCTTGGCCAGGCTCGCTTCCGAATCGATCAGGAACTGGCCCGACGCCACCACCTTCTGGCCTTCTTCGAGGCCCTTGACGACCTGGATGCGGCCGCCGTTCTCGGCGCCCAGCGTCACCTCCACCGGCACGAACTGGCCCGGCATCTCGCCAGCCACGAAGACGATGTTGCGCGCGCCGGTGCGGATCACGGCTTCGCTGGGCACCCACAACGCGGCCTGCGCAGGTGCTGCGATGCGCGCCCTGGCCAGCATGCCGGCCTTGAGCAGGCCACCGCGGTTCGCCAGTTCGATGCGAACGCGCAAGGTGCGCGTGTCCTTGTTGCCTTCGGGCAGCACGGCGGCGATGCGGCCGTTGAAGTTCTCGCCCGGGAAGGCCGGCAGCGTGGCCTGCACGGCGCGGCCGGGCGCCAGCAGCGCGGCGTGCACCTCGGGCACGGCCACTTCCAGCCAGACGGTGGCGATGCCGTTGATGCGGGCCAGCGTCATGCCCGGCATCAGCGACATGCCGGGCCGCACCATCATCTCCTGGATCACGCCCGCCGTGGGGCTGGTGATGCCCGTGGTGGCGCTCACGCGGCCGCTGCGGTCCACCTCCTGCACCAGCGTTTCGGGCATGCCCAGCAGCAGCAGGCGCTGGCGCGCGGCGGCGGCCAGCGCTTCGTCGCGCGACTGGCGCAGCGCCAGATACTCCTGCTGCGCCCCGGCCCACTCGGGCACCAGAACCTCGGCCAGCACGGCGCCGGCGGCGATCAGGTCGCCCGGCGCGCGCGGCGTCACCCGCTCCACGAAGCCGGCGCTGCGCGCCTGCACGATGGCCACGTCGCGCTCGTTGAAGACGATGCTGCCGGAGGCTTCGAACGACGCGCCCACCGCCGCGCGTTCCACCACCGCCAGACGCACGCCCAGGCTCTGCGTGGTGCGTGGGTCGATGCTGATGCCGCCTTCGGCCGCCATCTCGTCGGCGAAGCGCGGCACCAGGTCCATCTCCATGAAGGGCGAGCGGCCGGGCTTGTCGAAGCGGGCCTCGGGTTTCATCGGGTCGTACCAGTAGAGGACCTTGCGGCCGTCGACCATCGTGGCGCTGTCGGGCGCCGACGCGGCGGCCGGCGGCGCGCCGGCCGCCGCGCCGGGCTGCAGGCGGGCGCCGTAGTAGCCACCGGCGGCGGCGACCAGCGCCACGGCCACGAAGCCCAGGACGAGGCCCGGGCGCAGGGTGTTCGAGGTGCTCATCAGCGTGGCTCCGGTTCGGTGAGGTCGGCCAGGCGCGCACGCAGGGCGTGGCGGCGGGCTTGCAGTTCGATGTCGCGCAACGCCAGTTCGGCGCGTTCGCGGCGGGCGGTGAGCACGGCGGACAGCTCGCCGCGCGCCCCTTCGTAGGCGGCCAGGGCCAGCGTCACGCGCTGCTCGGCCAGGGGTGCCGACTGCTCCTTCAGCCGCACGAGCTTGCGGTCCAGCTCGTCGATCTCGGCCAGCTGCAGGTCGATCTCCTCGCGCCGTCGGCGGCGCAGGTCTTCGCGCTCGCCTTCCAGGCGTTCCATCTCGCGCCGTCGCGCCGCGACCTGCGGCTCCTGGCGCTTTTCGCCCCACAGCGGCAGCTCGAAGGTGAGCTGGAAAGACACCATGTCGCCGAACATCGGGTTGCGGCGCGAATACATCACCTGCCAGGCCCAGTCGCCGCGGCGCATGGCTTCGGCCTCGCGCATCTCGCTGGCGGCCATCTGGCGCATGGGCTCGAAGGCCTGCAGCTCGGGCTGGCGGTCCACGGCCTCGCGCAGCGCGGCGGCGTCGGGCAGCAGCGCGGCGGGCTCGCCGGCCAGCGGCTGCGCGGCGGCTTCGCCCAGCCAGCGCGCCAGCGTGGCCTGGGCCTGCGCGCGTTCGCGTTCCAGCTCGTCACGGCGGTCGGCCAGCATCAGGGCTTCCTGGCGCGCCATCGTCAGGTCGCTCGGCATGGCCTTGCCGGCCGCCACGCGCGCGGGCAGCGTCTCCACCAGCAGGCGGTTCTCGTCGATCAGCGCGGCGAAAGCAGCGAGGCGCTTCTCGGCATACCAGCGCATCAGCCAGGCCTGCGTGACCTCGCGCCGCACGGCCAGGCGCTCGGCGGCCAGCATCGTGGCTTCCCTGGCGGTGCGCGCTTCGGCGCCCTCGCGGCGCGCGGCGCGCTTGGCGGCGTTGGGCACCTCCTGCATCCAGGCCACGCTGCGCTGCGTCATGCCGTCGGCGCTGATCTGCCAGCGCATCGGGCCGCTGACGGGCAGGTTGTCGACGCCGGCGCTCAGCTTGGGGTCGGGCAGTTCGCCAGCGCTCGTGCTGAGCGCCCGCGCGGCGTCCACCGCGGCCTGGCGCGCGGCCAGCATGGGCGCGCGGCTTTCGGCCAGGGTGCGGGCGTCGGCCAGGGTCAGGGCGGCCCAGGTCGGGGTGCCGGCCAGCGCCGCCAGAACCAGCAGGAAGGTGGCACGCGCCAGGCGCGGCACCGGGATTTCGCAAGGCTTCATCGAAGCGCACTCCACAGGCAAGAACGGTCGGCCGCGGCATGCGCTCTTGCGCACGGCGGCAACGGATCAGGCGGGAGGCGCTAGTTGCGCAGGACCTGCAGCGTCAGGTGCAGTGGGGGCCAGCCGGGCGGTGAGCCGGCGCGGGCGGGCACCGGCCGCGCGGCCGGCAGCGTGGGCAGGGCAGCCAGGTGGCTGTCGTCCTGCACGATGAACCAGCCCGGGCCGGGCAGCGGCGCGTCCTGCGCCGGCACCTGCGACGGCGCCTTCACGCCGGCTTCGCAATGCGCCTTGCACAGGGCGGGCTGGGCGGGGTCGGCGTGCTGCTGGCTGGCGTGGCAAGGCGGTTCCGCCACGGGCGCGGGCGTGCCGTCCTGGCAGGCGTAGGCCGAGGTCAGCCATTGCACCAGCAGCAGCGTGGCGGCGAGCCAGCGGCACAGGCGACGGCGGAGACCCAGACCCAGCTTCATGGAGGCGCAGTCTAGGGGATTCAGTGCCGCGACGGGTCGGGCGGCTCGAAACCCTCGCGCCGCGCAGCTTCGCAGATGAAGTCTTCCAGCTCCGGGTCCAGCGCGTTGCGCGCCGACACCACGCCCACCGGCCGGCCATGCTCCACCACCGGCAGGTGGTGGATGCCGTTCTGCTGCATGAGCTTCAGGGCGGTGCCGAAGGGGCGGTCGGGTTCCACGGTCACGGGCGAGCCGGTCATGACCTCGCTCAGGGGCGTGGTCTCCGCGTCCCGGCCGAGGGCCAGCACCCGCAGCACCGCATCGCGCGAGGTGAAGACGCCCGCGAGGGACTCGCCGTCCATCACCAGCACCACGCCGCTGGCGGCGTCGGCCATCATGCGCGCGGCTTCGCGCACGCTGGTTTTCAGGGGCGCCGTCAGCAGGCGCTCGCCGGCCATCATCTGGCGGACGCGTTCGTTGAACATCTCGGGGACTCCGACTCGATAGATCCGGCGGCCAGCGTACGCCGCCATCGGCTCCACACCTTGACGACGCACAAACCCGCGCGGGGCGCTGTTGCGCAGACTCCAGCCTGTCCGCAGCGGGCTGCTTGCGGCGGGCTCCAGGGCGCCTGAACGCCGGTTCTCCCTGCGGCGGCAGGCTGTGGCTTATCGTCGCGGCTCCCTGCCACCCCACAGGACACCCGCTCCGATGTTCAAGCCCACCTTGCGCGGCACAGCGATCCTGCTGCCGCTGCTGGCCGCCTTGTTCCTGTCACCCGCCGTCGCGCAGACGAGCCCCGGCGCCGCACCCTACCCGGGCGAGATCGCGCTGCGCGTGGACGCCACCGACCTGGACCACAAAGTGCTGCGCGTGCAGCAGACGCTGCCGGTGAAGCCCGGGCCGCTGAAGCTGTTCTTTCCACGCTGGCTGCCGGGCACGCACGCGCCCAGCGGCGACATCACGCTGCTGGCCGGCCTGCAACTCAGCGCCGGCGGCAAGGCGGTGCCCTGGCGGCGTGACCCGCTGGACGTCTACGCCTTCCATGTCGACGTGCCCGCGGGCACTTCGACGCTGCAGCTGGACTTCGAGCACCTGGCCCCCATCGGCCCGCAGAGTGGCCGCGTGATCGTCACGCGCGAGATGGTCAACGTGCAGTGGAACAGCGTGCTGCTCTACCCCGCAGGCTACCGCGCGGCGAACATCCGCGTGCAGCCCACGCTGGTGCTGCCGGCGGGCTGGCAGGCCGGCACGGCGCTGCGTCCGGCCGCGGCCCCATCCACGGCCGGTGGCACCACCACCGTGCCTTACAAGGCGGTGACGCTGGAGATGCTCGTCGACTCGCCGGTGTTCGCCGGCCGCCACTTCAGGCGCATCGAGCTCGAAGCCCCGGGCGCCGCACGCCCCGTGGTGCTGAACCTGGTGGCCGACAGCGCCGACAAGCTCAATCCCACCGAACCGCAGATCGAAGCCCACCGCGAGCTGGTGCGCCAGGCCGACAAGGTCTTCGGTTCGCGCCATTTCGCGCACTACGACTTCCTGCTTGCGCTCAGCGACGAGCTCGGCGGCATCGGCCTGGAGCACCACCAGAGCAGCGAGAACGGCGTGCGCACGAACTACTGGGAGAACTGGGAGCGCCGCGCCGGCAGCCGTGAGTTGCTGCCGCACGAGTACGTGCACTCCTGGAACGGCAAGTTCCGCCGCCCCGCCGACCTGGCCACACCCGACTTCAACGTCCCGATGCAGAACAGCCTGCTGTGGCTGTACGAAGGCCAGACGCAGTTCTGGGGTTGGGTGCTGGCCGCGCGCAGCGGCCTCACCACGCCGCAACAGGCGCGCGACAACCTGGCGCGCACGGCCGCCAGCCACGACCTGCAGCCCGGCCGCGCCTGGCGCAACCTGCAGGACACGACCAACGACGCCATCATGAGCCAGCGCCGCGGCAACAAGGACTGGACGAACTGGCAGCGCACCAGCGGCGACTACTACGGCGAGATGCTGCTGGTGTGGCTGGACGCCGATTCTCTGATCCGCGAGAAGACCGGCGGCGCGAAGAGCATCGACGACTTCGCGCGCGCCTTCTTCGGCGTCAATTACGGTGACCTGGGCCCGCTGACCTACCGTTTCGAGGACATCGTCGCCACGTTCAACGGCGTGGTGCCGCACGACTGGGCCGGCTTCCTGCGCCAGCGGCTGGACCGCAACACCGCCGGCGCGCCGCTGGACGGCCTGGCGCGTTCGGGCTGGAAGCTGGTCTACGACGAGAAGCCCGGCGACAGCGCACGCGCCGAAGAGGCCGAGAACCGTTTCGTCGACTTCAGCCACTCGCTGGGCCTGTCCATCGGCTCGCCGCGCGGGGGTGCGGGCGCCGCCGCAACGCCCGGCGCCGAGACACGCATCAGCGCCGTCATCTGGGGCAGCCCGGCCTTCCAGGCCGGCCTGGCGCCGGGCCTCACGCTGGTGGCCGTGAACGGCCGCGCCTACAAGGCCGAGGGCCTGCGCCAGGCCGTGACGGCCAACAAGGGCGGGGCGGCGCCCATCGAGCTGCTGGTGCGCGAAGGCGAGCTCTACCGCACGGTGAAGATCGATTACCGTGGCGGCCTGCGCCACCCGAAGCTGGAACGCATCGCCGGTACGGAAGACCGCCTGGCCGGCACGTTGGGCAAGCGCTGAACCCGTCAAGGAGCTGCAACATGGGGACGAAGAATCCGGGCCGCCTGGGCAAGAGCGAGTACCTGGAGAAACTGGCCCCGATGGAGCTGGAGCTCAACGACGTGGCGCGCTGGCTGCAGCACACGGGCAAGCGGCTGATGGTGCTCATCGAGGGGCGCGACACGGCGGGCAAGGGCGGCGTGATCTCGGCCATCGCCGGCACGCTGAACCCGCGCCAGTGCCGCGTGGTGGCGCTGCCCAAGCCGACCGACCGCGAGCGCACGCAGTGGTACTTCCAGCGCTACGTGCCCCACCTGCCGGCGGCCGGCGAGGTCGTGCTCTTCGACCGCAGCTGGTACAACCGCGCCGGCGTGGAACGCGTCATGGGCTGGTGCACCGAGGAGCAGGCGCAGGCCTTCCTGGCGCAGGCCCCGGTGTTCGAGAAGATGCTGGTGGACGACGGCATCCTGCTCTTCAAGTACTGGCTCACGGTGGACCAGGAGAAGCAGGAGGAACGCTTCGCCGAACGCCGCGCCGACCCGCTCAAGCGCTGGAAGCTGAGCCCGGTGGACCTGGAGTCCCGCGCTCGCTACGCCGACTACACGAAGGCCCGCCACGAGATGCTGGCCGCCACGCACAGCAAGCGCGCGCCGTGGACGCTGGTGGACTTCAACGACCAGCGCCTAGGCCGCCTGACGCTGATCCGGCACCTGCTGGATGCGATTCCCGAGCACCAGGTGCCGGAGGCACTCATCGACTTTCCCCCGCTCGGGCACGAGCCGCTGAAGGAGCGCTTCAAGGGCGGGCTGAAGCCGATCTGAGCGACGCCCGGCGCTGGCTTTCGTCGCCGACCGTCCGCCGTTCGTCGCACGCGCCGCCGAGGCCCGGTTCGCTTCAGGCATGCTTGCAGGCATGCCTGAATTCAAGCCCCACCTCCGCCGCGCGCTGGCCTGGTCCTGCGCCTTCCTCGTCACCACGCTGGGCGCCACCGCGCCCGCGCTCGCCCAGGCTCCCGGCCCGCTGCAAGACCCGTTGTGGCTGCGTCGCCCGGCCATTTCGCCCGACGCGAAGCAGGTGGTCTTCACCTTCCAGGGCCAGCTGTGGGTGGTGGCGGCCGAAGGGGGGACGGCGCGGCTGCTCGTGGCCAACGGGGCGCACGCCACGTCGCCCGTGTGGTCACCCGATGGCCAGCAGATCGCCTATGCGTCCGACATGCATGGCAACCACGACGTCTTCATCGTCGCCGCCGCCGGCGGGCCGTCGCGCCGGCTCACCACGCACTCCGCACCCGAGCGGCCCATCGCCTTCACGCCCGATGGCAAGGACGTGCTGTTCGCCGCGCAGCGCATGGACGCGCGCGCCAGCCTCATGTTCCCCACCGGCGCCGCCGGCGAGCTCTACAAGGTGTCGGTGGAACCCGGCCGCCGCCCGCAGCAGTTGCTGACCACGCCGGTGACGGCCGGCCAGCTCGACCGTGCCGGCACGCGGCTGCTCTACGAAGACTGGAAGGGCTACGAGGACAACTGGCGCAAGCACCACGTGTCTTCCGTGACGCGCGACGTCTGGCTCTACGACGCCCAGGCCGGTACGCACCGCAAGCTCACCGCTTTCGGCGGCGAGGACCGCAACCCCGTGTGGGCGCCTGACCAGCAAAGCCTCTACTACCTCAGCGAGCAGAGTGGCAGCTTCAATGTCTGGAAGATGTCGCTGTCGAGGCCCGAGGCGCCCGAGCAGGTCACCCGCTTCACCACGCACCCGGTGCGCTTCCTCAGCATCGCCGCTGACGGCACGCTGGCCTTCGGCCACGACGGCCAGCTCTACACGCTGGCGCCCGGCGCCGCGCAGCCGCAGAAGCTGCGCGTGCAGATCGGCGCCGACACGCGCAGCCAGCGCATCGAGGCCAGCACGCAGACGCGTGGCGCGCGTGAAGTGGCCGTCAGCCCCGACGGCGCCGAGGTGGCCTTCGTGCTGCGCGGCGAGGTCTTCGTCACCAGCACCGAGTTCGGCGACACGCGCCGCATCACCAGCACGCCGGAGCAGGAGCGCTCGGTGAGCTTCAGCCCCGACGGCCGCCGCCTGCTCTTCGCCGGCGAACGCGACGGCGCCTGGAACCTCTACGAAGCCACCTTGCCCGGCACGAAGAAGGACACGCCCTTCTTCTTCAGCGCTGCGCAGGTGAGCATCAGGACGCTGCTGAAGAACGGCAAGGAGAACTACCAGCCGCGCTACTCGCCCGACGGCAAGGAGGTGGCGTACCTGGAGAACCGCACCACGCTGAAGGTGCTGAACCTGGCCAGCGGCCAGCAGCGCGTGGTGATGCCCGGCGACATGAGCTACAGCTACAGCGACGACGACCAGTGGTTCGACTGGTCGCCCGACGGCCGCTGGCTGCTGGCCAACTTCGTCGACCGCCAGCGCTGGAGCAACGAGGTGGGCCTGTTCGATGCGCAAGGCAAGGCGCCGATGGTCAACCTCACCAAGAGCGGCTACGAGGACGTGCGCCCCATGTGGGCGCAAGGCGGCCGCATGGTGATCTGGGCCAGCGACCGTGCCGGCCTGCGCGCCACCGGCGGCCTGGTGCAGCACGATGTCTACGCCATGTTCATGAACCGCGAGGCCTTCGACCGCTCCAGGCTCGACAAGGCCGACTTCGCGCAGTTGCTGAAGCAGGAAGAGGACGAGAAGAAGGCCGCCGACGAGAAGAAGGCGGCCGGCAAGAAGGGCGCCGGGGCCGACGAGGCGCCGACGCTGGCCGAGCCCGTCAAGATCGAGCTCGAAGGCATCGGCGAGCGCACGGTGCGCCTGACGCCCAACTCGGGCATCGTGCGCGGCATGGCCATGGCGCCGGACGGCGAAGCGCTGTACCTGGCGCTGCAGACCGCCGAGCAGGTGGAGCTGTGGATCGTGCGGCCGCGCGCCGGCGACACGCGCCGCCTGGCGCAGCTGCCCGCCGGCAAGCCCGAAGGCGGCGGCGACCCCGTCGACCTGGTGCTCGACGCCAAGGGCGAGACGGCCTACCTGCTGAACGATGGGGGCATCACGAAGTTCAAGCTGCCCAAGGGCGGCGAGGGCGACGTCAAGCCCGAGCCGCTGCGTTTCGCCGCCGAGCTGCGCCTGGACCGCGCCGCCGAGCGCGCGCACCTCTTCGACCACGTGTGGCGCCTGATGCGCGAGAAGCTCTACGTCGCCGACATGGGTGGCGTGGACTGGGCCGGCTACCGCCGCGCCTACGAGCGTTTCCTGCCCGGCATCAGCAACAGCTGGGACTTCACCGAGATGCTGTCGGAAATGCTGGGCGAGCTGAACGTCTCGCACACCGGCTCGGGCTACCGCGCGCGCCAGCCGGGTGGCGACGCCACCGCGGCGCTGGGCCTGTTCTTCGACGAGGCCTACACCGGCGCCGGGCTGCGCGTGGCCGAGGTCATCGAAGGCGGGCCGCTGGCCACGGCGAAATCGGGCGTGCGCCCGGGCGTGGTGATCGAGAAGATCGACGGCACGGCCATCGCGCCGGGCGCGGAGTTCGACTCGCTGCTCAACCAGAAGGCCGGCAAGCGCGTCGAGCTGGCGCTCTTCGACCCCGCGGGCAACCGCCGCTTCACCGAAGTGGTGAAACCCATCGCATTGGGCGCGCAGGGCGAGCTGCTGTACCGCCGCTGGGTCAAGCGCCAGCGCGACCTGGTGGACCAGCTCTCCGGCGGCCGGCTGGGCTACGTGCACGTGCGCGACATGGACGACAACAGCTTCCGCGAAGTCGTCTCCGAGGCCCTGGGCCGCCACAGCGCGAAGGAGGCGCTGGTGGTGGACACGCGCTTCAATGGCGGCGGCAACCTGCACGACGACCTGGCCACTTTCCTGTCGGGCAAGCGCTACCTGGAGTTCCTCCCGCGCGGGCAGTCGCTGGGCTGGGAGCCCACGCTGCGCTGGACCAAGCCCTCGGCCGTGCTCATCAGCGAGAGCAACTACTCCGACGCCCATCTCTTCCCCTGGGTCTACAAGCACCAGGGCCTGGGCAAGCTGATCGGCATGCCGGTGCCCGGCACCGGCACGGCCGTGTGGTGGGAGACGCTGATGGACCCCACGCTGTACTTCGGTATCCCGCAGGTGGGCTTCCGCGACCAGCGTGGCGCCTTCATGGAGCGCACGCCGGTGGAGCCTGACGTGCGCGTGCCGCAGGACCCGGCCAAGATCTCCGCCGGCGTCGACGAGCAGACCGAAGCCGCGGTGCGCGAGCTGCTCAGGCGTTGATGCGCGCCCGTGCGGCCTGGGCTGCCGCCACCGCCGCGCTGGTGCTGGCGGGGGCGGCGGCCCTCGTGCGCTGGGACATCGCCCAGCGACGCGAGGCCTTCCAGGTGGACGCGCGCGTCGCGCACCGGCTGCTGAGCCAGCGCGCCGTGGCGCACGAGGCCATTCTCGGCACGCTGACGCTGCTGGCCCCGGCCACCGAAGGCGAGGGCGGCCCCGAGCAGCGCTTGCCTGCGCTCTACCCGCAGTTGCTGCGCGTCTTGCGGCGCGATGGCACCGACGCCTGGGGCGACGCGGCGCTGGACGCCGCCGAGGCGCGCTCGCGCCAGTCGAAGCACGCCGAGCTGGCCGCGGTGGACGCGGCAGCCGGCCGCTTCACCGTCGTGCAGGCCGGCACGCCCAGCAGCTTCGCCCTGGTGGTGGACGCGCAGCGCATGGTGCCCTGGGACGGGTGGCCGGTGGCGCGCGGCGGCCCGGTGGCCGTGCAGCTGGTCGGCAACGGCGCGACGCTGGTGCTGCAGCCCGAGCCCGAAGCCCGGCCGCTGGGGCTGACCGCCGGCTTCGTGTTCGCCAAGACGCTGGCGGCGCCCGGACAGCCTTTCGATCTGCAGCTGCGCCGCGCCACCGGCCCGGCGGAGTGGCCCTGGGCGGCCCTGCTGCTGTGGGGCCTGGCCGTGGGGGTCGGCAGCGCCGCGCTGGCCGCGGCCCGCGAGAGCCGCCGCGAGCGCGAGCGCGCCGAGGCGCGCCTGCGCCTGGCACAGACGGCCCGGCTGGGCGCCCTGGGCGAGTTGGCCGCCGGCATCGCGCATGAACTGAACCAGCCGCTGGCCGCGATGTCGGCCAACGCGCAGGCGGCGCGCCGCCTGCTGGACGACGAACCGCCGGCGCTGGACGAAGCGCGCGGCGCGCTGGCCGCCGCCACGGCGCAGGCGCGGCGCGCCGCCGAGGTGGTGGCACGGCTGCGCCGCCGCGTCGAGCAGCCCGGCGAGGTGGGTGCGCTGCAGCCGGTGGACCTGGCGGACGCCGCGCGTCAGGCGCTGGAGCTGCTGCGGCCCGAGTTCCAGGCGCGCGGCGTGTCACTGCGTTTCGAAGGTCAGGCCGGGGCCGCGCTGGCCGACCCCGTGGCGCTGCAGCAGATCGTGCACAACCTGGCGACGAACGCGCTGGTCGCCCTGGAGGCCGTGCCGGCGGGTCGGCGCGAGCTGGTCGTCGAACTGGGCGGCGATGCCACCACGGCCACGCTGGCGCTGCGCGACAGCGGGCCCGGCGTCGCGCCTGAAGCGCTGCCGCGCCTGTTCGAGCCCTTCTTCACCACGCGCCCCGACGGCCTGGGCCTGGGGTTGCCCCTGTGCGAGACGCTGGCTCAGCAGATGGGCGCGCGGCTGACGGCCGCCGCCGCGCCGCCGCAGGGACTGCGTTTCACGCTGACTCTGCAGCGGCCGGCGCCGGCTCCGTGACGCGCAACGCGTCGATGAACTCGCGGCTGACCGGGTCGTCCAGCGATTCCAGCGGACACAGCAGCCCGATCTCGCCCTTGGGGGCGCCCAGGTCCAGGTCCAGCGTCACCACCAGCCCCCAGCGCACCAGCGTGCGGGCCAACGTCGCCGGGCACAGCGCCAGCGTGCTGTTGTCGCGCAGGATCTCCGGCAGCGGCCCCAGCGAAGCGGTGGACACCGGGTGCAGCTGCGGCGTGATGCCGGCGTTCTCGAAGATGTCGTCGAAGATCTCGCGGATCCACACCACGCGCGGCGGCCGCATCCAGCAGTAGCCGGCGGCGTCTTCCAGCCTCAGGCCGCGGCGTCGCGCCAGCGGGTGCAGGGGGCCGGCGATGACGCACGCGGCGTCGGCCCGCACGCGTTCGAAGTGCAGCCGGGCTGGCACCGGGTTCGGCCGCCGGCACAGCACCATGTTCAGCGTACCGGCCTGCAGTTCCTGCAGCAGGTGCACCGCCGAGTCTTCCACCAGTTCCACGCGCATCGCCGGGTGGCGTGCGCAGAAGGCGAGCACGCGTTCGCCCAGCACGGCCGAGGCCACGGCCGTGATCACGCCCAGGCGCAGCAGGCCCGAGACGCCTTCACGCAGCGCCGCCAGCGACTCGGTGGAGGCCTGCAGCGCTTCCAGCGCGTGCCGGATGACGGGGATCAGCGCCGTGCCGGCCGCCGTCAGGCGCATGCCCTTGGCGTGACGCTCGAACAGCGGCACCTCCAGCAGATCCTCCAACTCCGACAGTGCCTGCGTGGCCGCCGGCTGGCTGAGCCCGACGTCGGCGGCGGCGCGCCGCAGGTTGCCCTCGTCGGCCACCGCCACCAGCAGCTGCAGGTGGCGCAGGCGCGACTTGGCCATCAGGCGCGAGAACAGCACGGTGGAAGTGGCGGTGTGGGGCATGGCGGTCGGTTCGGCGAGCGATCGGCGGGGCCGATACCTCGATCCAAAAAGCGAATGGATTCCAGCGAGGCGGCTTCCCACAATCGGGCAGCAAAGGGTTTACCCGAATCCGCCGAGCGACAACTCGATCCGGATCAAGTGTTTCGCTGAGGAACCACGATGAGCAAAGACCGAACCACAGAACCGAGAGAGATCGACAACTTCACCCGCAGCGTGCTGGAGCATGGCCTGTCGCGCCGCAGCTTCTTCTCGCGCACGGCGGCCGGCGCGGCCGGCATCG
>CAZBUU010000005.1:0-55388 GCA_964495125.1 uncultured Rubrivivax sp. | reverse complement strand
TGCTGACCTGGAAGTCGCCGATGTGGTGCGCCATGAAGCTGGCGCGCGGGCTGAAGATGGTGAGGTCGCTGCCACGCTCCTTCATCAGGCGCAGCTGGTTGGCTTGGATGGTTTCGCGCAGCTCGTCGTCGCTGATCTTCAGGTCGCTGGCCTTCGGCATGGAGGCCGGGTCCTTGATGCCCGCGATCTGCGCATTGCGCCAGTTCTCCAGCGCCTTGGGCGCCGTGGTGTAGTGGCCGTGGATGTCGATGATCATGAAGCAGGTCTCCGAAAGCGGATCAGGCGGGTTCCATGCCGTGGCGGCGCTTGGCGGCGTCGGCCTCGGGCGAAGTCATGAAGGCCAGCATCGCGCGCACCGCGTCGGCCTGGGCCGTGTGCCGGCCCAAGGCGGCCGAGAAGGTGGTGATGAAGGCCACGTCGGGCGGCAGCGTGCCGACGACCTGCAGGCCTGGCAGGTGCATCAGTTCGCTCAGTTGCTGGAAGCCGAGTTCGACCTCGCCGCGCGCCACCAGCGTGCCCACGGGCACGCCGGGCGGCGCCTGCACGAGGCGGCCCTGGATCTGCCCGGCGATGCCCCAGCGCTCGAACAGCTGGAGCAGGAAGTTGCCGCTGGGGCCGGTGGAGTAGGAGACGCTCTTCGCGGCCAGCACGGCCGCCTTCAGCGCGGCTTCTGAAGCGATGTCGGGCCGCGCGGCACCGGCCTGCACGGCCACGGCCACAGGCGAGCGCACCAGGTCCACGCGCGCGCCTTGCACGTGGCCGGCGGCCAGCAGCTTGTCGACGGCATCGGCCGCCAGCAGCACCACGTCGAAGGCCTCGCCCGAGGCCACGCGCCGGGCGGCGTCCACGCCGCCCACGGATTCGATGGCCACGGCCACGCCGCTGCGCGCTTCGTAGGCGCCGGCCAGTTCGGCCAGCACCTGCCGCGTGGCCATCGAGGAAATGCCGGTGATCGTGAGCTTGCCCATGGCCGGTGATTCTTCCGCCGCCGCGGCCATGCATCAACGCGATTTCCCCACTAGCTGCTATGCCTGATTGGCATACCATGCCCCATGGACTTCAAGCAGCTGCAGACCTTCGTGCAGGTGGCCGACCTGGGCAGCTTCACGCGCGCCGCCAACGTGTTGCGCGTGGCGCAGCCGGCGCTCAGCCGCCAGGTGCGCGCACTGGAAGTGGAACTGCGCCAGACGCTCTTCGACCGCAACGGCCGCGGCGTCACGCTCACCCCGGCCGGCCAGCGGCTGCTGGCGCACGGCCGCGGCATCCTGCAGCAGGTGGAACGCGCGCGGCAGGACCTGGACGAACACCGCGGTGCCGCCACGGGCCTGCTGTCCATCGGCCTGCCGCCCAGCGTGGGCCGAGCGCTGACGGCGCCGCTGGTGGAGACCTTCCGCGAACGCTTCCCCAAGGCGCAGCTGACGATGATGGAAGGCCTGTCCACCTACGCGCTGGAGTGGCTGGCCCAGGGCCGCATCGACTGCGCCGTGGTCTACAACGCCACGCCTTCGGCCGCCTTCGAACTGCAGCCCGTGCTGGAAGAGAAGCTCTACCTGGTGTCGGCACGCACCGGCAGCAGCACGAAACTGGTGGGCCGGCCCGTCACGCTGGTGGAACTGGCGCAGCATGAACTGGCCATCCCGAGCCGCCCCCACGCGATCCGCATGCGGCTGGAGGCGGCGCTGGCCGAAGCCAGCCTGAAGCCGCGGGTGGGGCTGGAGATCGACAGCGTGCCCGCCATCCTGGACCTCGTGCAGCGCCACCCGCTGCACGCCGTGCTGTCGCTCAACGCCATCGCAGGCAGCGGCGCGGCCGAGCGGCTGCGGGCACGGCCCGTGGTCAGCGCGCCAGGGCGTCCGCCGCTGGCCGCCAGTCTGTGGATCGCCACATCGGCACAACGCCCGCGTGGACCCCTTCTCGAGCAGGCGCTTCCTCTGCTTGCCGGATTGCTGACCACCCGGTTGGGCATGGCACACTCGTTCGAGGGTGTTGAAAGGGGTCCGGCCTGAAGCCGCTTTCCGCCCGATGCGCCTTGTCGGCGCATCTTGCTGCGTAAGCCCCGTGAAGCCGAATCCAGGAGCCCCCATGCCCCACCGCCCCTTCCCCCTTCGTCGCATCGCCGCCGCCACGCTGGCCCTGGCCGCGCTGAGCTCGCCCGCTTTGGCCGAGAACCACGCCCTGATCATGTGGATCGGCGACTACGGCAACGAGAAGGACAACCTGCCCGGCATCGACCTGGACGCCACCAACGCCAAGAAGATCGCCGCGGCGATGGGCGTTCCGGCACAGAACATCCGCGAGCTCAGCAATGCCCAGCTGACGCGCGCCAACATGAAGGCGGCGCTGGTCGACCTGCACGGCCGCATCGCCGATGGCGACAAGGTCTTCGTCTACTACTCGGGGCACGGCGGCCAGACCAAGGGCCTGAACGGCACCGTGGCGCGCTGCACCGAGGCGCTCATCGCGCGCGACGGCCCCTTCTTCGATTTCGACATGCAGAACGCGCTCACCGCCCTGGGCAACAAGGCCAGCCAGGTGGTGATGATGAACGACTCCTGCTTCTCCGGTGGCGCCGCCACGCGAGCCATCACCCGGCCGGGCGATGGCGCCAAGCCCAAGTTCATCCCCGCCGACACCAAGATCAACAGCGCCGTGACCGACGGCTACACCTGCGCCGACCCCACCAACACCGGCCGCGTGGCGCGCAGCCTGGGCGCCATGTCGCGCGACATCCGCGGCCCGCAAGTGCTGTACATCGCCGCCTCCAACGACACGCAAGTCTCCTTCGCCACCAACAACGGCAGCCTGGCCACGCTGGCCTGGGGCGCCTGCATCGCGGCGGCCAACGCCGACACCGACCGCAGCGGCCGCATCAACGGCGAGGAGCTGCGGGCCTGCGCGCAATCGCTGATCGACCGCCGCGGCACCAAGCAGACCATCATGCTGCAGGGCAACGCCAGGCTGCCGCTGTCCTTCGTGAAGGCCGACCCGCCTGCGGCGGCACCCGCGCCCGCCGCTGCACCCGCGCCTGCCGCGGCCGCAGCACCTGCACCCGCGGTGGCGGCAGCGCCGGCTCCGGCGGCGGAGCCCGCACCGGCCCCTGCACCGGCAGCGGCTGCGCCGGCGGCTCCGGCCGCGCCGGCTGCCGCCGCCCCAGCGGCCCCGGTCAATGCCGCCCAGGCCCTTCTGGACCTGAAGGCCGCCGCCGACCGTGGCTACCAGGTGCAGCTCAGCGCACCCAAGCCCACGTTGCAGATCGGCAAGGACCTGCTCGACTTCTCCGTCTCCACCAACAAGGACGGCTACGTCTACCTGCTGCAGGTGGGCAGCGACGGCAAGACCTTCAACCTGCTGTTCCCGAACAAGCTGGACGAGAACAACTTCCTCGCCGCCGGCACGCACCGCTTCCCGCGTGCCACCTGGCGCGTGCGCTCCGGCGGGCCGGCGGGCACCAGCCACCTGCTGGCCATCATCTCGCCGGTGAAGAAGGAACTGTCCCGCGACATGGACATCTCCTCCGTGTTCCCGTCGGCCGCGGCCAACACCCAGTCGACACGCACGCTCGTCGTGGAAGCCACCGGCGCCGAAGCCGGCGGCTCGGGCCGCTATGGCGCCAGCGACGTGCTCGCCATCAAAGAGATTCCCTGAGAACATGGTGCCCCCAAGCTCGCTCGCGCTCGCTACCCCCCGAGGGGGCCGCCCGCCGGCGGCCCGGCAGAGCCGGTTCCGCGGCGGGAAGCTGGGTCTGGCCGCGGGTCTCCTCGTCCTCGCGAACCTGGCGCAGGCTGCGGACGCGGCCACGCCTTCCGCGCTGGCCGACCTGGGCCTGTCTCTGCTGCGCCAGCCGGGCCCGCCGAACGCCGTGGTGTCGCCGGTGGCCGTGGCCAGTGCCCTGGGCATGGTGCACGCGGGCCTCAACGGGCCGGCCGAAGACGAGATCGAAGCCCTCTTCGCGCCGCGCGAAGCCCTGCCCTTCAAGCAGCGCCTGCCCGCACTGCTGAAGCAGCTGCGCGGCGGCGAAACCGCCTCCCCCTTCGTGATGGCCGGGCGCGTGTGGATGGACGTGGGCGTGGCCGCAGCCGTGCCGCCGGCCTACCTGCGTCGCATGGCCACGCGCTATGGCGCCGACGCCACGCGCGTGTCGTTCGCGAAGAGCGAAGCGACGCGGGCCGAGATCAACGCCTGGACGGCGCAGAAGACGGCCGGCCGCGTGGCCGAACTGCTGCCGCCGGGCAGCGTGACGGCCGACACGCGCATCACGCTCACCACGGCGCTGCACTTCAAGAGCCCTTGGGAACGCCCCTTCGATGCCGCCAAGACCGAGGCGCGGCCCTTCCAGATGGCCAACGGCGCCGCACCCAAGCCGGTGCCCACGCTGCTGGACGAACGCGGCGTGCAGCAGGCGCGCGTGGACGGAACGCTGGTCATGTCACTGCCCTTCGCCGGCGAAGCCTGGACCCTCCTTTTGGCGGTGCCGGCCGAAGGCCGCAGCGTGGACGCCCTGGTCGCCGGCCTGGACGGCCGCCAGTTCGCCGGCTGGCAGGCGGCACTGAAGCCGGAGAAGTGCGCCTTCGCACTGCCGAAGTTCACGCTGGCGCCACGCGCCGGCTCGCTGCGGCCGGCGCTCGAATCGATGGGCGTGAAGAAGGTCTTCACCACCGCCGCCGACCTGCGCCCCATGCTGGGCCGCCGTGCCAAGGACGCCCACCTGGGCGACGTCTTCCACGCGGCCGGCATCAGCATCGACGAAACCGGCGGCGAGGCGGTGGCCGCCGCGGCCGCCACGGTGCAGAGCAAGAGCCTGGCGATGCCCGTGCCCGCCTGCGCGGTGGACCGACCCTTCCTTTTCGCGGTGGTGCACCGCGCCACGGGCACGCCGCTGTTCATCGGCCGCATCGGCGACCCAACGCAAGAGTAAGTACCCGGCTGACGCCATGGATCCGGCTCCGCCGGTCCATCGGCGTCGCCCCCGCGAGGAGGAGCGACGAAGCCGCTTCGGGGGTGCGCCTAGTTCAGGGACTGGACCTTGGCCTGGTACTTCTCGTAGGCACTGTCCATCGCGCGGAACAGGCGGTTGATGGTGGTCTTGAAGTCACCGGGCACGATGAGGAACATCTCGGCGGCGAAGACGATGTCACCGTCGCTGTCGATGTAGGCCTTGATGACCTTGGTGTCGCCGGTGGCGGCATTGGCCCCTTCCACGCGCTTGGCGCGCATGGCCGCGCTCTTGTCGTCGGGCGAGAACAGCAGTTGCAGGCGGAAGAAGGTGGGGTCGCGCTCGTCGACGTAGATGACGTAGATCTTGCCCTCGCGGCGGAAGCGCACGTTGCCGGCCTGCGTCAGCTCGGGGCGGAAGCCCTCCTGGGCCAGGTAGCCGTTGTACGTCTCCTGCAGCTGCGGCTTGGTGTAGGTCTGGGCACTGGCGCCAGCGGCCGTGAAGGCGATGGCGGCGGCGAGCACCGTGCGGGCGAGGAAGGTCGGGGTCTTCATGGCGTGACTCTCTGCGGTCCTTGTGGCGTTGGGATAGGGAAGGGAATCAGAGTTTCTTCAATGCGGCGCGCGCCAGATCGACGTAGCGGCCGTTCGGGTACTGGCTCAGGTAGGCCTCGTAGTCGGCCTTGCGCTTGCTGGTGACGGCGCGGTCCCAGACCTCGAACTCGGCCTGCGGGTTGTGGGCCGCCTGGCGCGCCGGGGCCGGGGCGGGGGCCGGCGCGGGCGCGGCACCCATGCCGGCCACGCGCTGGCGGGCCTGCGGCGTGTAGCGGCCGTCGGGGTACTGCGCGATGAAGCTCTCCAGGGCCGCGCGCGTGTTGGCACGCGACGCGGCTTCCCAGCTGTCGAACTCCTTCTGCGGGTTGTAGCTGCCCGCCGCCGGAGCGGTCGCGGGCGGCGTGTAGGCAGGAGCGGGCGCCGTCCGCGGTGGCGTCACGGGCGTGGTGTAGGTGGGTGCAGTGGCGGTCAGCGGTGTGGTGTAGCGGTCGGATCCGGCAGCGGCGGCCCCAGCAGCCACGGTCTGCGTGGGCACCGCGGGCCGGTTCGGGCTCGTGGATGGCGCTGCAGCCGCGGCCATGCCGCCAGGCGGGTAGAAGAAGAAGTCGCCGGAGGATTCGTCCATGAGTGCCGGGCGCTGCTCATGGTTGACGGAGGCGGCCAGCGACTCCACCGAGAGCTTCACGCGCTTGAGCATCTCGGTGGCCGAGAGTCCCGGCGTGCGCATGTGCTTGACCAGCTCGCGCGTGAAGACGCCATTCTTCACCGTGTCGGTGCGCCCCAGGTTGTCGAGCGCCTGCTGTCCGCGCGAGGCGGCCAGCATCACGACCGAGCCGCGCGGCGCCTCGATACGGCTGAGCGAAGAGCCCGGTGGCAGGGCGCGTCCGGCGACCGTCTCGCGGAAGGGATCGTTGCGGCAGGCGTCGATGATGACGAGCGCGAAGCGGGCGCGCTGGGTGAGGTCGACCGTCAGTTGTTCCACCGACAGGCCGTCACGCTGGATGGCGCGTTCGCCTGTCAGGCGGATGTCCACCGGCAGGAGGAAGGCACCTGACTGCGCCGGCTGCGAGCCATGGCCCGAGAAGTAGAAGACGACCTCGTCGCCCTTCTCGATCTTGCGCAGGAAGATGTCCAGCGCGTCGTTCATCGCATCGCGGTTGGCGTCCAGCAAGCGCGTGACGACGAAGCCGGCGGCCTGCAGCTCACGGGCGATCGTCTGCGCATCGTTGCGCGCGTTGTTCAGCGGCGTGGCCTGCTGGTAGCTGTCGTTGCCCACCACCAAGGCCCGCCTGGCGGCGGCGGCGTCGAAGGCGATGACCGCCGCGGCGGCGGCCAGGGCAAGCGACAGGCGACTGAAGCGGGGGCGGCGGTCAAGGCTCATGGCGGCGTGGCGTGGTGGTTGGGAAGGAGACCCTTCCTCAGGTAGAGCTTCTCGATTGTGGGGCGCGCCATTTGGGCGCCGGACTGCGCCAGGCGGCGGCGATCGAGGCAAAAGTCATTCCGGCGCCTTGCGGATCTCGACACGGCGGTTGGCCGCCGACTCCTGCTGGCCCGCCTCCAGCGGGCGGGTGCTGCCGAAGCCGTAGGCCGACAGCCGCTTCGCCGGGATGCCCTTGCCGCCCAGGTAGCGCCGCACGGCCAGGGCGCGGGCGCAGGAGAGCTCCTGGTTGAGGCGGTCGTCACCCGTGGCATCGGTGTGGCCGGCAATGGCGAAGCGGTCCTGCGCCAGCTCGGGGGTCTTCAGCGCCTTGGCCAGCGTGTCGAGCAGTTGCAGGTCGGCGGCGGTGAGCTTGTCGGAGGCGGTGGCGAAGCGGACGTCGAGGTTGACGCCCGGCGTGGTGTCGCCGGCGTAGGGCACGACCTCGAGGTTGCGCGCCGTCGGGCCCTTGGTCGGGGCGTCGGCCGAGGCGTTCGGCGCCGTGCCGGGCGGCGTGGCGCGCGCCTGGCCGGCGCACAGCGAAGTGCCGACGTCGGGCAGTTGCGTGCGCATGAAAGCGCGCGTCTTCGGTCCGCCACCGGACAGTGCGCGAACGAGTTCATCGACACTGGTGCGGGCCATCGGCTGCTGGGCGCTGGCGGCGGAGACCAGCAACGCGCAGGCCAGCGCGACCAGGGCGGCACAGGACGCCTTGCGGCGACGGACAGCGGATTCGAGCTTCATGTTTCGGCCTCTGAGGGATTGGCGACGCCGCCCTATTGCACCATGCGCGCCGCAGCGCCGGGCCCTTCGGGCGACGGAGTTCGCGCACTCCTGCAGACCGTACGCCGCGGTCAGCGCCAAAAAGGCTCATGGCGTTCAGAATGCAGGGAGCATGATGACCCTCACCACTCCTGCCGGGGCCGCACCGTCGCTGTCGGCGCCGCCTTTCCTGCTCTGGCTCACCGGCTTGTCCGGGGCCGGCAAATCCACCATCGCCAGCCACCTCCTGCCCCTGCTGGCCGCCCAGGGCCGCCGCCCGGTGCTGCTGGACGGCGACCACCTGCGCGAGGGCCTGTGCGCCGACCTGGGCTTCAGCGAGGCCGACCGCCGCGAGAACATCCGGCGCGCCTCGGAAGTGGCCCTGCTGATGGTCGGCGCCGGGCTGACCGTCGTGGCCACCTTCATCTCGCCCTTCCGCCGCGACCGCGAAAACGCCCGTGCACGCATGTCCAACGGGCGCTTCGTCGAGGTCTTCATCGACACGCCGCTGGCGGTGGCCGAGGAGCGCGATCCCAAGGGCCTGTACCGCCGGGCGCGCGCCGGCCAGATCCCCCACTTCACGGGCATCTCCTCGCCCTACGAAGCGCCGGTGCAGCCGGAGATCCGCGTCGACACGACCCTGCTGTCGCCGGAGCGCGCCGCCGAGCACGTCATTGCCTGCCTGCGCGAGATGGGCCTGCTGCCGCCGGCGCGCTGAGCCGGGCAGCACCTGCCGCCGACAATCGCTGGAACCGCGCCCATGTCCATGGAACAGATCTTCGCTGCGGTGGGGCTGGCCCTCGTGCTGGCCGTCTGGCTGGCCACGCTGCTCGGGCCGGCGCGTCGCCAGCGGCTCCTGGCCGGGCCGCGGGCATGGTGGCGCTCGCTGCGCACCCGCGGCACGGCGCGGCGCGAAGCGGCCGACGCCATCGAGCGCGCGCGCCGCCGCCCGGCGGCCACGCGCGAAGGCAACGTGATCCGCCCGCGCAGTTTCCAGCGCCAGCGCGACGACGATCCCACCCTGCACTGAGGGCATCCCCGGATCGCCCAGGGGTGATGCGGCACGCACGATGATGCGTCCGCCCCACAACACCGAGGAGCCGCCCGATGGCGCGATTGAACGTCAACGGCCGCGTGCGCGAGCACCAGGCCGAACCCGACACCCCGCTGCTGTGGGTGCTGCGCGAACACCTGGGCCTCACCGGCACCAAGTACGGCTGCGGCATCGCGCAGTGCGGCTCCTGCACCGTGCATCTGGACGGCACGCCGCTGCGCAGCTGCGCCGTGCCGGTGTCGTCGATCCAGCCCGGGCAGAAGATCACCACCATCGAAGGCCTCTCCGCCAAGGGCGACCATCCGCTGCAGAAGGCCTGGGTGAACCTGGACGTGCCGCAGTGCGGCTACTGCCAGAGCGGCATGATCATGGCCGCCGCGGCGCTGCTGAAGGAAAAGAAGCAGCCCACCGACGCCGACATCGATGCCGCCATCACCAACGTCTGCCGCTGCGGCACCTACAACCGCGTGCGCGCCGCCATCAAGGAAGCCGCGGGCGTCACGAAAACGGCCGGGCTGGACATCGTGCACGTCGTGCGGAGGCAGGCATGAGCGCCCTCGTGACCCGCCGCGAGTTCGTCGGTTCCGCAGCCGCCGCCGGTTCGCTGGTGCTGGGCTTCCCCACCACGGCGGCCACGCCGGGCGGCACGCCCGAGATCACCGCCTGGGTGGTGGTGCAGCCCGACGAGCGCGTGATCATCCGCATCGCGCGCAGCGAGATGGGCCAGGGCACGCTGACCGGGCTGGCGCAGCTGGTGGCCGAGGAGCTGGACTGCGACTGGGCGCGCGTCACCACCGAGTACCCCACGCCGGGCCAGAACCTGGCCCGCAAGCGCGTGTGGGGCGACTTCAGCACCGGCGGCAGCCGCGGCGTGCGGGGCAGCCACGACTACGTGCGCAAGGGCGGCGCCGCGGCGCGCCTGATGCTCGTGCAGGCCGCCGCCGAAGGCTGGAAGGTGCCGGCCGCCGAGTGCAGTGCCAGCGCCGGCGTCATCACGCACGCAGGCAGCGGCCGCCGCACCACCTACGGCAAGGTGGCCGCAGCCGCCGCCAAGCTGCCGCAGCCCACCGAGGTGGCACTGAAGGACCCGAAGGACTGGAAGCTCGCCGGCAAGCGCCTGGCGCGGCTGGACACGGTGGACAAGACCACCGGCCGGCAGATCTACGGCGCCGACCTGAACCTGCCCGGCATGCTCAACGCCGCCATCCGCGCCTGCCCGGTGTTCGGCGGCAAGGTGAAGGGCTTCGACGCTGCCGCCGTGGCGAAATTGCCCGGCGTGAAGAAGGTGGTGCCGGTGGGCGACTACGCCGTCGCCGTGGTCGCCGACACCTGGTGGCGGGCGAAGAAGGCGGTCGATGCCCTGCCCATCGAGTGGGACCAGGGCCCCAACGCCGGCGTGCAGCAGGCCGCCATCGACGAGATGCTCAAGGCCGGCCTCGGCGCCGAGCAGGCCGGCGTGGGCAACAGCCAGGGCGACGTGAAGGCCGCGCTGGCGGGCGCGGCGCGGCGCATCGAGGTCGTCTACGCCTACCCGCACCAGAACCACGCGACGATGGAGCCGATGAACGCCACCGCGAAGTGGACGCCCGAACGCTGCGAGGTCTGGACGCCCACGCAGAACGGCGAGGCGGCGCTGGCCGCCACCTCCGAAGCCGCCGGCCTGCCGCAAACGCAGTGCGAGGTGCACAAGATCCACCTTGGCGGCGGCTTCGGCCGGCGCGGCGCGGTGCACGACTGGGTGCACCAGGTGGTGGCCATCGCCAAGCACTTCCCCGGCACGCCGGTGAAGTTGCTGTGGACGCGCGAGGAGGACATGACGCACGGTCGCTACCACCCCGTCTCGCAGTGCAAGCTGACGGCGGGGCTGGACGCGCAGGGCCAGATCACGGCACTGCACATGCGCATCTCGGGCCAGAGCATCCTGGCCGGCGTGTTCCCGCAGATGATCCGCAACGGCGTCGACCCGGTGGTGTTCCAGGGCCTCAATGCCGGCGGTGGCGAAGCCATGATCGGCTACACGGTGCCGAACCTGCTCGTCGATCACGCGATGCGCAACCCGCACGTGCCGCCGGGCTTCTGGCGCGGCGTCAACCTCAACCAGAACACCATCTACCTGGAGTGCTTCCTGGACGAGGTGGCCCACGCCACCGGCCGGGACCCGCTGGCGCTGCGCCGCCAGCTGATGGCCAGGCACCCCAAGCACCTGGCCGTGCTCAATGCCGCCGCCGAACGCGCCGGCTGGGGCAAGCCGGCGCCCGACGTCAACGGCCAGAAGGTCTTCCGCGGCCTGGCGCAGACGCACGGCTTCGGCAGCTACGTGGCGGCGGTGGCCGAGGTGTCCGTGACGAACGGGGTGCTGAAGGTGCACCGCATCGTCGCCGCCACCGACCCCGGCCATGCGGTGAACCCGCAGCAGATCGAGGCCCAGGTGGAGGGCAGCTTCGTCTACGGCCTGGGCGCGGCGCTGCACGAAGCCTGCACGGTGAAGGACGGTGCCATCGAGCAGAAGAACTTCGACACCTACCGGCCGCTGCGCATCGACGAGATGCCCAAGGTGGAGACCATCGTCATGCCTTCGGGCGGCTTCTGGGGCGGCGTGGGCGAGCCCACCATCGCGGTGGCGGCGCCGGCGGTGCTCAACGCCATCTTCGCGGCCACGGGCAAGCGCATCCGCACGCTGCCGCTGCGTGACCAGCTGAAGGCCTGAGGTCCCGGTGTCGATCTTCGCCAGCGCCGCGCTGCAGGCGGCCGTCGCGTTCACCGTGGTGGGCGACGGCATCCCGCAGCCGCTGACCGCGCAGCCCGGCGATGCGGCACGGGGCCGTGCCCTCGTCGCCAGCCGGCAGCAGGGCCTGTGCCTGCTGTGCCACCAGGGGCCCTTTCCCGAAGAGCGCGCCCAGGGCACGGTGGCCGGTGACCTGGCCGGCACCGGCGGCCGCTGGACGGTGCCCCAGCTGCGCCTGCGCGTGGCCGATGCGCGGCGGCTGAACCCGGCGAGCCCGATGCCCTCGTTCCACCGGCTGCCCCCCGAAGCGCAGCGCCCCGGTCGCGCCTGGGCCGGCAAGCCGGTGCTGGACGCGCAGCAGGTCGAGGACGTCGTGGCCTTTCTCGCCACGCTGAAATGACGACGCGCAGAACGCTCCTCTCAGCCGGGCTGGCCACGCTGGTGCTGCGGCCCGCCGCGGCCGCGGCCGAGCCGCTGCACCCCGCCATCGCTGCCTTCACCGGCGGCCGGTCGGTGCAGGACGGCCGCATCACGCTGACGCTGGACGAACTCGTGGAGAACGGCAACAGCGTGCCGGTGACGGTGGCCGTGGCCAGCGCCATGACCGAGGCCGACCACGTGCAGCGCATCGGGCTCTTCGCGCTGCAGAACCCGCAGGCGCAGGTGGCGGTGTTCCACCTTTCGCCGGCCAACGCCCTGGCGCGCGTGTCCACGCGCATGCGGCTGGCCACCTCGCAGCCGGTGATCGCGCTGGCGCACACCAGTGACGGCCGCTTCTGGCAGGCGCGCTTCGAGGTCGTGGTGACGCTGGCCGCCTGTCTGGAATGATGCGATGGCCCGCGCCCTGATCCGCGTTCCCCCGCTCGTGCGCGCCGGCGAGGTCTTCGAGGTGCGCGTGCTGGTGCAGCACCCGATGGAGACCGGCTACCGCCCCGGGGCGGATGGCCAGATCCAGCCGCGAGACATCGTCACGCGCGTGGAGGCCACGCTGGATGGCCGGCCGGTGTTCGCCGCCGACCTCTTCCCCGCCATCGCTGCCAATCCCTACCTGGCCTTCCCGCTGCGCGTGGCGGCCAGCGGCACGCTGGTGCTGAGCTTCCGCGGCGACGGCGGCTTCACGCTGGTGGAGCGCGCCGCCATCACGGTGGCATGAAGGCGGCCCTGCTTGCGCTGGCGGTGGTCGCGACGGCCGCCCATCCGGCCGAGCCGCGCCGGACCGGCTACGAGGACATGTCGCCCAGCAACCGCGCGCTGCAGGACGACGACAGCCAGAACCCGGCGATGCTGTGGGTGCAGGACGGCGAACAGCGCTTCGCGGCCACCTGCGCCCGCTGCCACGCCGCGGGCAGCCTGAGCGGCGTGGCCGCGCGCTACCCGGCCTTCGACATGGCACTCGGCAAACCGGTGACACTGGCACAACGCATCCAGTTGTGCCATGAACGCCACGTGAAGACCCCCGCCCCGGCCCCCGAAGGCGCGCCGCTGCTGGCGCTGGAAAGCCACATCGCCCGCCAGTCGCGCGGCCAGCCCATCGCGCCGCCCGACGACCCACGCTTGGTGCCCTTCCGCGAGCAGGGCGCCCGCCTCTTCCAGCAGCGGCTGGGCCAGCTGGGTTTGTCCTGCGCGCAGTGCCACGACGAACAGGCCGGCCGGCGCCTGGCCGGCAGCCTGATCCCGCAGGGCCACCCCACGGGCTACCCGATCTACCGCCTGGAATGGCAGAGCATGGGCAGCCTGCAGCGGCGTCTGCGCGGCTGCCTGAACGGCGTGCGCGCCGAGCCTTTCGCCTGGGGCAGCGACGAGACCGTGGCGCTGGAGTTGTTCCTCAAGGCGCGCGCCGCCGGCCTGAAGCTCGACGCGCCGGGGGTTCGCCCATGACGCCGATCGCGGCCACGCAGGCTTGGCTGGAACGCGCCGTCATCGGCCTGAACCTGTGCCCTTTCGCCAAGGCCGTGCACACCAAGGGCCGCATCCGCTGGGTCGAAAGCCCGGCCACCACGCCTGAGACCCTGCTCTCCGACCTGCTGCAGGAGCTGCAGGCCCTGGCCGCGGCCGACCCGGACGAGATCGAGACCACGCTGCTCGTGCACCCGCAGGTGCTGGCCGACTTCCGCGACTTCAACGACTTCCTCGCGCTGGCCGACCTGGCACTGGTGGAACTGGGCCTGGAAGGCACGTTGCAGATCGCCAGCTTCCACCCCGACTACCGCTTCGCCGGCACGCGCGCCAGCGACATCAGCAACGCCACCAACCGCTCGCCCCACCCCACGTTGCACCTGCTGCGCGAGAGCAGCATCGAGCGCGCCGTGGCGACCACCCCCGACGCCGAGGCCATCTTCGGCCGCAACGTCGAGACCTTGCGCAGCATGGGCCGCGCCGGCTGGCAGCGGCTGATGGCGGGCGTCTACCGCAGCAGCGAGTAGGCCAGGCCCGCGGCCAGCGCGAGCATGGTGACGCCGATGAGCGCGTCCAGCACCTGCCAGGCACGCGGCCGCGCGAAGAGCGGCGCCAGCGCCCGGGCGCCAAAGCCCAGCGCCGTGAACCACAGCAGGCTGGCCGACGATGCCCCGGCCGCGAACCACCAGCGCTGATCGCCCTGCTGGGCGCCCACGCTGCCCACCAGCACCACGGTGTCCAGGTAGACATGCGGGTTCAGCAGCGTGAAGGCCGCGGCCTGCGCCAGCGCGGCGGCCAGCGGCAGGGCCGCATGGTCGGCCGCCGCCTGCAGCGTGGCCGGTTTGCGGGCGCGGGCCAGGGCCTTCAGCCCGTAGACGGTGAGGAAAGCCACGCCGCCCAGCGTGAGCCACAGCGCCAGCGCCGGGCGCGCGCCGAGCAGCTGCGCCAGACCGGCCACGCCGGCCACCATCAGCCCTGCGTCGCAGGCCGCGCACAGCGCGACGATGGGGCCGACATGCTCGCGCCGCAGCCCTTGCCGCAGCACGAAGGCGTTCTGCGCGCCGATGGCCACGATCAGCGTCAGCCCCAGCGCAAAGCCGGTGCCCGCAGCCGCCAGCGCCGCGCTCATAGACTGGGGCTTTCGTTCACCGACTCACCGGATTCGTTCATGAAGATCTGCATCGTGGGCCTGGGCGCCATCGGCGGCCTGTTCGCGGCCTGGCTGGGGCGCCGCCTGCCCGAAGGCGAAGTGGCGCTGTCGGCCGTGGCGCGCGGCGCCACGCTGGCGGCGCTGCGTGACCACGGGCTGCGCCTGGAAGGCGACGACGTCGCCGTGCCGCTCAGGGCCAGCGACGACGCCGCGGCGCTGGGCAGGCAGGACCTGGTGATCCTCGCCGTCAAGGGCCCCGCGTTGGCCGCAGTGGCCCCGGCCGTGCACGCGCTGATGGGCCCGCACACCCAGGTGCTGGCGGCCATGAACGGCGTGCCCTGGTGGTTCTTCGACGGCTTGACCGGCCGCTGCGCCGGCTGGTCGCTGGACGCCGTGGACCCCGGCGGCGCGGTGCGCGTGCTGATCCCGGTGGAGCAGGTCATCGGCGCCGTGGTGCAACTGTCGTCCACCACGCCGGCGCCAGGCGTGGTCAAGCACATCAACGGCCAGGACCTGATCCTCGGCCGGCCGGATGGGCGGCAGGACGACGCCCTGGCCCGCGTCGCAGCGCTGCTGGAACGCGCCGGCTTCGGCGTGAAACGCTCGGAGCGCATCCAGCGCGACGTGTGGTTCAAGCTCTGGGGCAACATGACCATGAACCCGGTGTCGGCGATCACCGGCGCGCCCTGTGACCGCATCCTGGACGACCCGCTCGTGCGCGGCTTCATCAGCGCCGTGATGCGCGAAGCGCAGACCATCGGCGCCGCCTTCGGCATCCCCATCGAGCAGGCGCCCGAGGAACGCCACGCCGTGACGCGCAAGCTGGGCAGCTTCAAGACCTCGATGCTGCAGGACGTGGAAGCCGGCCGGCCCATCGAACTGGACGCGCTGGTGGGCGCGGTGCGCGAGATCGGGCAGCGGCTGGCGCTGCCCACGCCGAACATCGACGCGATGCTGGGCCTGACGCGGTTGATGGCGCAGCAGCGCGGGCTCTACCCGCGCTGAACTGGCAGCCTCAAGCTCAACCCTTGACGAGCGAGGACACCACCGCGGTGGTGGCTTCCTTCAGCTTGTCCTTGGCCATCGCCCTGCAGGCCTCGGTGCTGCTGTTCTGGGCGGCGTCGAAGGCCGTGGCCATCTTCTGCGGGCGGAACAGCACGGCCTTGGCGGCGGCTGTCAGCGGCACCAGCATCACGCGCGCGGCGACAACGCAGGTGGTGCCCTTCATGCCGCCTTCCACCTGCGCGATGAAAGCGTACTTGCTGGCCGGGTAGATCTTCCACACCTTGGCCGGGATGTTCTCGCCCATCACGGCCTTGGCCGCCTCGGCCTCGATCAGCGTGTGGTTCGAGTGGTCGATCAGGTTGGTCTTCACGTCGGCCGCCCAGGCAGCCACGGACATCAGGAGGGCGGGGACGAGGAGAGCAGCTTTCATTCGGCACCTGTGCGGCGAGGCGTTTCGGGGAGGTCGTGGGAAGACGGCGGCGCACGTTCGCGCCGCCGGCCGCAGTGTAATCAGGTCGCGGCCGGCGGCTGGCCGTTCCCGGCCTGCAAGCGCTGCACGTCCTGGCTCAGGCGGCCGGCGATCAGGCGCACCACCTCCAGGCCGAAATCCGGGTTCTGGTAGACGAGCTGCTTGAAGGTGTCCTCGTCGATGGACATCACGGTGCAGTCGGTGACGCAACGCGCGCTGCTGCTGCGGCGGCGGTCGGGCGCGAAGAAGGCGATCTCGCCGAACATCTGGCCGGGCTGCAGCCGGCGGCCCACCTCGGGCAGTTCCACCTCGCCCTCGACCAGGAAGTACAGGCGGTCGGCCTCGGCGCCGCGTTCGAACAGGCGCTTGCCGGCACGGTGGCGGCGGCTGCGCATGTAGGGGCGCAGCCAGATCTCCATCTGCCGCGGGTCGGGCGCCGAGGCCGAAACGCGCCGCGTCAGGCTCACCATCTGGCGCACGCGCCACAGGTTCACCGGCAGCAGCACGGCGTGCAGCACCACCATCATCACGCTGGGGTGCAGCAGGCCGTAGACGATGAAGCCGACGTTGCTGCCCACCGCCAGCCAGCGCAGCGGGATCATGGTGCGCACGACGGTGCTGACGATGACCAGCAGCCCGGCCACCGCCGCCGAGATCACCGCCGCCAGTTCGGCCGGCTGCGACAGCGACGCGAGAAAGCGCTCGGCCTGCGCCGCGAGGAAGACGGGCAGGTCCACGGCGCTACAACCGCGCCGGCAGTTTGCGCAGCAGGGCGATGCGCCCGCTGCGCATCTCGACGTAGCCGCCTTCGAGCAGCGGCTTGAAGACGCGGCTGACCATCTCGCGCGAGGAGCCGACGCGGTCGGCGATGTCCTGCTGCGTCATGCGCTCGGGCAGCGTGAGCACGCCGCCCTCGTCCTGCGCCAGCTTGCGCAGCAGGCGGGCGATGCGCTGGTAGACGTCTTCCAGCGCCAGGCTCTTCACGTGCTCGGTGCTGGCGCGCGCCAGGCGGATGAGCTTCTTCACCAAGTGCAGCGCGAAATCGGGGTGGGTGGCGAGGAACTCGCGCACGTCGGGGCCGGGCACCACGGCGCAGGTGGTGGGCTCCAGCGTCATGATGCTGGCCGAACGTGCGCCGCCGTCCAGCGTCATCTCGCCGAAGTACTCGCCGGCCCCCTGGGTGGCGTAGACCACCTCGCGGCCGTCGTCGCCGGAGCCGTAGGCCTTGACGCGGCCCGACAGGATGATGAACAGCGCGTCGCTGCGGTCCTCTTCCGTCACCAGCACGGCATTGGCCGGCCAGGTGCGCACGCCGCCCCGACGCGCGATCTCGCGCAGCAGGTCGTCGTCCAGGGCATCGATGGTCAGTGCAGTCTTGCTCATTACAGCCGGCAATGCTGCCACGGGCCTTGAGGCGGGTCACGTCCTGAATCGATTCCCTGGCCTATGCTGGAGAGATCGCTGCTGTCCGAGCCCATGCCGTGGAGCGCCACTACCTCACCCCGCTGTTCAACCCGCGTTCGCTGATCGTCTTCGCCGGCGACCCCGACGCCGAAGCGCCCACGCGCGAGGCCCGGGCCCTGCGCGCTTCGCTGGGCGACGCCGCAGCGCGCCCCGAAGCGGAGCGCTTCGCCGGCCCCGTGGTGTGGCTGGACATCGCGATGACGGGCACCCTGGCCGACCTGGCCGCTTCCCGGGCCGACCTGGCCCTCATCGCGCTGCCGCAGGACCAGTGCGAGGCAGCGCTGGAGGTGGTGGGCCGCATCCGCTGCCGGGCCGCGCTGGTGCTGACGAGCGGGCTGGACGCCGCGCAGTGCACCAAGTTGCACCAGATCGCCCGCCGCTACGACGTCAACCTGCTGGGGCCCAACAGCCTGGGCCTGCAGCGCCCGGCGCTGAAGCTGAACGCCAGTGCGCTGGGGCCCATCGCCGCCGCGGGGCCCCTGGCGCTGGTGTCGCAGTCGGGCGCGCTGACGGCCGCCATGCTGGATTGGGCGCGCCACAACGGTGTCGGCTTTTCTTCCGTGGTGTCGCTCGGGCCCAACACCGCGGTGGAACTGCCGCAAGTGCTGGACTTCCTCGCCGGCGACGCCGCCACGCAGAGCATCCTGGTCTACATGGAGGGCATCCGCCACGCGCGGCGCTTCATGAGCGCCTTGCGCGCAGCCGCCGGTTCCAAGCCCGTGGTGGTGATGAAGGCCGGCCGGCATGCGGCGGGTTCCCGCGTGGCACGCACGCATTCGGCCGCCATCGTGGGCTCGGACGACGTCTTCGAAGCCGCGCTGCGCCGCGCCGGCGTGGTGCGCGTGCGGCAGTTCACGCAGTTGTTCTCGGCCGCACAGTGCCTGGCCTCGCGCTTCCGCCCGGTGGGCGAGCGGCTGGCCATGGTCACCAACGGCGGCGGCCCGGCCGTGCTGGCCGCCGACTGGGCGCAGTCGCTGGGCCTGAAGGTGGGCCACGTGGCCGACCTGGGCGAGGACGCCCCGCCCGAGGCCTACGTATTGGCCATGCAGGCGGCGGTGGCCAATCGCGACGCCGACGGCGTGCTGATCCTGCACGCGCCCAAGGCCGGCGTGGACACCGACGCCATCGCCGATGCCGTGGCCGCCGCCTTCCAGCCAGCTTCCAAGCCCGTGCTGGGCTGCTGGATGGGCGAGGCCAGCGTGCGCCCGGCGCGCGAGCGCATGGCCGCGCGCAAGGTGCCGGTGTTCCGCACGCCCGAAGGCGCGGTGGACGCCTTCCACAGCATCGCCAGCTTCTACCGCAACCAGCAATTGCTGCAGCAGACACCGCCGCCGCTGGTGGGCGGGCTGGCGCCGGACACCGAAGGCGCGCGCCTGCTCATCGAAAGCGTGCTGGCCGAGCGCCGCAACGTGCTCACGGAGATGGAGAGCAAGGCACTGCTGGCCGCCTTCCACATCCCGGTGACGCGCACCATGCTCTCGCGCAGCGCCAATGAGGCCATGCTGATCGCCAGCCAGCAGGGCTTCCCGGTGGCACTGAAGATCGATTCCCCCGACATCAGCCACAAGAGCGACGTGCAGGGCGTGGTGCTGAACGTGCACAACGCCGCCCAGGTGCGCGACCGCTACAACGAGATGCTGGCCGCCGTGGCGCGTGCGGTGCCGCAGGCGCGCATCAACGGCATCACGGTGCAGCCCATGGCGCGCCCGGAGCACGGGCGCGAGGTCTACGTGGGCCTGACCACGGACGAAGCCTTCGGCCCGGTCATCACCTTCGGCGCCGGCGGCACGATGATCGAGCTCATCGCCGACCGCGCGATGGAGCTGCCGCCGCTGAACCAGTTCCTGGCACGCCAGATGGTCACGCGCGCCCGCGTCGCCGAGATGCTGGGCGAGTGGCGCGGTGCCCCGGCGGCCGACCTGGCCGCGCTGGAAACCGTGCTGCTGCGGGTGAGCGAGATGGTCTGCGCGCTGCCCCAGCTGCGCGAGATGGACATCAACCCCATCATCGTCGACGAGCACGGCGCGGTGGCGGTGGACGCGCGCATCGTGATCGAGAACTCGGGCACCTCGCCCGGCACCTACGGCCACCTGGCCATCCTGCCCTACCCGTCCGGCCAGGACCGCGAATGGCCGCTGAAGGGCGGCGGCACCTACACCATCCGGCCCATCCATCCCGACGACGCCGAGATGCTGCAGGCGCTGGTGCGCGGCCTGTCGGCCGAGAGCCGCTACTTCCGCTTCGCCAGCCAGATGCCGGAGCTGCCGACGCGCATGCTGGCGCGCTTCACGCTGATCGACTACGACCGCGAGATGGCGCTGGTGGCGGTGGTGAAGGAACGCACGACGGCCGACGACGGCACGGTGAGCGAGAGCGAGCGCATCGTCGGCGTCAGCCGCTACATCACCAACCCGGACGGCACGAGCTGCGAATTCAGCCTCGTGGTGGCCGACGACTTCGCGGGCAAGGGCCTGGGTTCGCGGTTGATGATGTCCATCATCGAGTCGGCGCGCAGCAAGGGCCTGAGCGAGATCATCGGGCTCATCCTCAGCAACAACCAGCCGATGTTCAAGCTGATGAACAGCCTGGGCTTCACCCTGGGCCCCTTCCCGGAAGACCCGGACTTCCGCATCGCGACGAAGGCGCTGTAGGCGCGGGCAGGGCTCAGCCCGCGCGCGTCCACAGCATCGACCAGTTCAGCGCCCAGCTGCGCCCGCCGTCGCGCGAGCTGGCCTGCTGCCAGCGGCAGGCGCGCGGCGTGATCTGGTCCCACACGCCGCGGTACTTCACCGGCTTGCCGTTCTCCTCGTCGCCGGCTTCGAAGAGACCGGCACCGCCTTCGAAGGAGCCGTTCATGCCCGGCAGCGTCACCACGCCGGACTTGCCGCTGACCCAGTGGTCCACCCAGAGCTGCTGCTTCAGGTCCAGCAGGCGCAGGCCCATGCCGCTGAACTTGCGCGCCGGAATGCGCAGCTCCTCGACGCTGCAGACGCCGCCCAGGATGCCGAAGCAGCTGGCCTCGCCGTCGAACTCATCCCAGCGGCCATCGTCCAGAAGGCGCAGGTTGTGGATCTTCCAGTGGCCGCTGAGGAAGTCGAAGTCGCCCGGCTTGCCCGGCGTGCGCTGGCGGGGTGAGGGCCCCGTCATCGTCGGGCCTGGCGAGGGCGCAGCCGGGCCACTTGCGGCCTGGGCGGGCGACGAGACACCGGCAGCGAGCACCAGCGCGGTGGCGGACTGCAGGCAGTCGCGGCGTTCGGGGGACAGAGGATCCATGCACGTTCTCCTGGTGTTCGGGATGCGCCATGCTGCACCCGGCCAGTTGACAATGCCTGTCATGAATTCCGAGGCCTGCCGATGCGCGCCAGCCGCCTGCTGTCGATCCTGATCCTGCTGCAGCTGCGGCCGCGGCTCACGGCCGAGGCGCTGGCGCAGGAGTTCGAGGTCTCGGTGCGCACCATCCACCGCGACATCGACGAGCTGTCGGCCGCCGGCGTGCCCGTCATCGGCGACCGCGGCCCCGGCGGCGGTTTCCGCCTGCGCGAAGGCTTCCGCACGCAGCTCACCGGCCTGCTGCCCGACGAGGCGCAGGCCCTGCCCCTGCTGGGCCTGCCCGGTGCGGCGCGCGACCTGGGCCTGGGCAGTGCGACGCAGCGCGTGCGCGGCAAGCTGCTGGCGGCGCTGCCCGGCGAGACGGCGGCGCTGGCCGGACGTCTGCAGGACAGCCTGCACGTCGACCCGCTGGGCTGGTACCAGGACACCGAGCCCGCGGCTCACCTGCCGGCCCTCATGCGCGCCGTGCTGGACCGACGCCGCGTGGCCCTGGAGTACGAAAGCTGGAAGGGCCTGCGGCGCTGGCAGGCCGACCCGCTGGGCCTGGTGCTCAAGGCCGGCACCTGGTATGCCGTGGTGCGCCAGGGCGCGCGCACGCTGACGCTGAAAGTGGCCGCCCTCCGCACGCTGAACGTCACCGAAGCCGGCTTCGACAGACCGGCCGGCTTCGAGCTGCCCCGCTGGTGGCAAGCCTCGCTGCAGCGATTCGAACGCGAACTGCGGCCGCTGACAGCCACGCTGAAGGCATCGGCCGAGGCCCGGCGGCGCCTCGCCGAACAAGGCAGCTACGCAGCCCGCGCCGTGGCCGCCGCCGTGCCGGTGCGCCCGGCCGGCTGGGCGACGCTGACCCTGCCCATCGAGAGCCACGAGCAGGCCGCACGCCTGGTGCTCTCGCTGGCGCCCGAAGCCGAGGTGCTGGCACCGCCGGCGCTGCGCGAGCTGGTGAAGGACTGGGCGCAGCGCACGGCCACGCGCCACCGCCGGCGCGGAGGCGGCGCGGCCTGAAGCCCCGCCGCTGCGCCCGGGACGGTCAGCGGCCCTTCACTTCGACGCCGGCGCCAGCAGCCGCTGCAGCGCCTCCTCGGCGCGCTGGCGTGCCGGGGCGCAGGCGCTGCCGCTGCAGTGGGCCAGCACCTGCTCGGCCAGCACCTTGGCCTCGTTGCCGGCGGCGCGGTTGTCCACCAGCTGCCAGGCCAGCTGCGCGCGTGCCATCGCCAGCGCCGGGTCGGCGCTGCGGGCCGTGCCCTGGAGCAGGTCCACCGCCTCGCGCAGCACGGTCTGGGCGGTGTCGCCCTGGCCGAGATCGCGGAAGCGCAGCGCCAGTTCGGTGAGCACCTGGCCGCGCAGCACGGGCCGCCCGTCGAAGCCGGTTCGCGTCTGTTCCAGCGCGCGCTGCAGTCGCGGCGCCAGCAAGGCGGGGTCGATCGCGGGCGCCGAGGCGCTGGCAGCACCTTCGGCCGGTTCGGTTTCGCCCAGCGCCTCCATCACGAAGGCGCGGGCGAGGTTGGAACGCTCGGCCTGCTGCTGGCTCTGGCGGAAGTGGTTCACGGCCATGCTCAGCACGGCGACCAGCAGCAGCACGCCCACGGCACCGCCGCCCAGCGCCAGCCGGTGGCGGCGCGCGAACAGCGTGGCGCGGTGCAGCGTGCCGGCGTGCGCCCCAGGCACCGGCCGGTGCTCCAGCACGCGCTGCAGGTCTTCCACGAAGGCCAGCAGATTGGGGTAGCGGTCGGCCGGCGGCGCGTTCAGCGCACGGTGCAGGATGGCCTTCAGGTCCGGCCCCGGCGAGCTGCCCTCCAGCACCTGCTCCAGCAGGTGGGCCAGCGCCCGCAGGTCGGCCAGCGCGGTGACGGGCACGAGCAACCGGCCCTGCCCCCAGTCCAGCAGCACGATGCGGCCTTCGTCGTCCACGCGCAGGTTCCCGGGGCGGATGTCGCCATGCGCCAGCAGTTCGGTGTGGGCATGCGCCACCGCCTGGCACACCGGCAGCAGCAGCTGGACGCGCTGCGCCACGCTCAGGCGCCGGCGCCGCGCGTGCTCCAGCAAAGGCACGCCCTCGACGCGGCGCATGACGCGGAAGGGGCGGCCGCGCTCGTCGACGCCGGCGTACTGCAGGCGCTCGACGTTGGGGTGCTCGGGCATCGACACCAGCTGGCGCTCGGCCGCCGCCTCGTCGGCAGGCAGCATCAGCGCCACGGTGACCTTGGCCGCGCCTTCGCCGCGCTCGGCCAGCCACAGCGTCTCCGGGCCGGGCGTGCCCAGTTCCTGCAGCAGCCGGTACGCGCCCACGCGCTCGCCCTGCCGCGACGGCGGTTTCTTCACAGGCTCCAGCCGCTTGGGCGGCGGCGGCGGCAGATCGGGCCGCGGCTGCGAGATCTGCGCCAGCCGCTCGCGCAGGCGCGGCACCAGCGGCTGCTGTGCCGCCGGCAACTGCTCGACGAAGTCTTCCAGCTCGGTGGGCGTGAGCGTCTGCGCGTGGTCCAGCAGGCGGCTGAGCACCCGCACCTCGACGGCGGAGAGCTTGCGCGGCGCGGCGGTGGAAGGGTCCATCAATCGGTGAAAAAAGCGTCCATGGCGGCGTTGAATTCTGCCGGCAGCTCGAAGTAGGGCAGCGCGCCGGTCCGGAACACGCTGACGCGCCAGTTCGGCCGGCCGGAGATCATGGCCAGGCCGCGATAGTCGGTGAAGTCGCCGCGCACGCCGTGGCTGGCCCACACGGGCTGGCCCAGCGCCTCGTAGACGCTGTGGATGTCGGCACTGAAGAGCCCGCCGCCGAGGAAACTGAGCGGCGCGAAGCGGGCGCCGGGCTCGCGCGCGGTGGCCACGGCGTACTGGAACATGGCCTCGTCGATGGCCTTGCCGCCCCAGGTCTTCTCCAGGAAGAAGCGCACCACGCCCGGCCGCGTGAGCTGGTTGAACAGGCCCTGCGCCCACAGCGGGTGGCTCAGCACGCGGTGCAGTCCGGGCACGGCGCGCGTGCTGCCCGGCGGCCCGCGTCTCACGGCCTGGCCGTTGAAGCCGGTGGGGCTGACGAGGGCCAGACGCCGGAACTGAGCGGGCTGCTCCATGCTCGCACGGGCCAGGAACTCGCAGCCCAGCGACACCGCCAGCGCGTCTACCGGCACCGGGCCGCAGCGGGCCTGGATCTGGCGCACGGTGGCGTGCAGCGCGTCGGTCATCAGGCGCGGGGTGTAGGGGCGGTCGCTGCGCTCGGAGAAGCCGTAACCCGGGAGGTCCGGCGCGAAGACGGTGCGCGTGGCGCGGGCGTGCTCGTACAGCGGCCGCACCTCGGCCGCCGAGGCGGCGGCGTTGACGCTGTGCACCAGCAGCAGCGGCGGGCCGCTGCCGTCCACGTAGCAGTTCAGGCCCTCGCAGCGCAGGCGCTCGCCGGGCAGCGCGGCAGGCAGCGTCATGTACCCAGCATCACGCCGGTGCCGCGCGCCACCTGCAGCAGCGGGTCGTCCGCGGGCACCGGGCGCGTGTGGCCGGCGATGGCGTCGATCGGGTGGCTGACGATGGTGTCGCCCTGCAGCGCCACCATGCGGCCGAACTCGCCCTTGAGCACCAGTTCCGCGGCATGCCAGCCGAAACGCGTGGCCAGGATGCGGTCGAACGCGGTCGGCGTGCCGCCGCGCTGCGTGTGGCCCAGCAAGGTGCTGCGCACTTCGCTGGCCACCAGCGGCTGCAGCCGCTGCTGCAGCCAGGCGCTGACGCCGCCCAGGCGCAGCGGGTCGGGGCTGCCGGCGATACGCTCGCGCACCGTCAGGCCTTCTCCCTCGGCGCGCGCACCTTCGGCGATGCAGATCAGCGTGTGCAGCCCGGCGGCTTCGCGCCGGCGCGCGTGCGCGGCCACGGCCTCCACGCTGAAGGGCAGTTCGGGCAGCAGGATGACGTCGGCGCCGCCGGCCAGGCCGCCTTCGAGGGCGATCCACCCGGCGTAGCGGCCCATGGTCTCGACGATCATCACGCGGCCGTGGCTGCGCGCGGTGGTGGAGATGCGGTCCAGAGCCTCCGAGACCACGGCCACGGCGCTGTCGAAGCCGAAGGTGCGGTCGGTGGCAGGCAGGTCGTTGTCGATGGTCTTGGGCACGCCCACCATCGGCAGCCCGCGGTGCGCGAAGCGGTGCGCGATGCTCATGGTGCCGTCGCCGCCGATGACCACCAACGCGTCCAGCCCCAGTTCCCTGGCGTAGGCCAGCGCGTCCTCGCTCTGGTCACGCCCTTCGAAACGGAAAGGGTCGCAGCTGTTGTGCGTGCCCAGGATGGTGCCGCCTTCGGCCAGGATGTCGGCCACGCTCTCGGGCGTGAGCGTGCGCGAGCGGCGGATCAGCAGGCCGTGGAAGCCGCGTTCGATGCCGGTGACCTTGGCCGCGCCCTGGCCCACCAGGGCCAGCGTGACGGCGCGGATGACCGCGTTGAGGCCGGGGCAGTCGCCGCCGCCGGTGAGGATGCCGATGTGCATGGGAGTCTTCAGGCCTTGAGGATCTTGGGAACGGGGTTCGGACGCAGACGGAAAGCATCCGGCATGCCCGAACCGAGCAGCGGGCGCAGGTAGAGCCGGAACTTGTCCGTCACGTCGGTGCCCGACGCCGAGATGAACTCGTCTTCCATCGTGCGCGTCTTGCCGGCCACGGCCGACAGCGGCTGCAGTTCGTAGTCCACCGAGTAGAAGCCGGTGCGGCGGATGGCCACCGAGCCGCTGCCCTCGCCCCACATCGCGTATTGCACGGCCTTCTCGCCCACCTCGCGGGCTTCGCGCGCGTCGACGTCGCTGACGCAGCCGACGAAGCTGCGCTGCACGTAGCCGAAGGTGTCGCCGCGCACGCGCTTGATCTTCAGCTTGGCCTTGATCTCCTCGCAAAGCAGGTCGGCCAGCGCGCCGCTGCCGCTGAGCTGCACGTTGCCGTGGGCGTCCTTCTCCACGTCGGCGGCCAGCTGGGTGATGATGGGCGCGCCCTCGGCGTCGTGGATGCCTTCGCTCACCGCGATGACGCAGCGGCCGTGCTTGTCGTACATGGTCTTCACGTCGGCCAGGAAGCGGCCGATGTCGAACACGCGCTCGGGCACGTAGATGAGGTGCGGCCCGTCGTCCGGGAATTTCTTGCCCAGGGCGCTGGCGGCCGTGAGGAAGCCGGCGTGACGCCCCATGACGACACCCACGTAGACGCCGGGCAGGGCCGCGTTGTCGAGGTTGGCACCGGCGAAGGCCTGGGCCACGAAACGCGCCGCCGACGGGAAACCCGGCGTGTGGTCGTTGCCGACCAGGTCGTTGTCGATGGTCTTGGGGATGTGGATGGCGCGCAGCGGGTAGGCCGCCTTCTGCGCTTCCTCGGCCACGATGCGCACCGTGTCGGCGCTGTCGTTGCCCCCGATGTAGAAGAAGTGCTCGATGGCGTGCGCCTTCAGCACCTGGAAGATCTCCTGGCAGTACTTCAGGTCCGGCTTGTCGCGCGTGCTGCCCAGGGCGCTGGCGGGCGTGCCGGCCACCATCTCCAGGTTGTGGCTGGTCTCGCGAGTGAGGTCCACCAGGTCTTCATTGACGATGCCGCGCACGCCGTGGCGCGCGCCGTAGACCAGGCTCACGCCGTGGTGGCGGCGGGCTTCCAGCACCACGCCGGCCAGGCTCTGGTTGATGACCGCTGTGGGGCCGCCGCCCTGGGCGACGAGGATCTTGCCGGATGACATGCAACGCACCTCCTGCGGTGCATTGTGCCCCTGCGGGCGCGCCGCTCAGGCCAGCGGCGGCGGCACGATCAGGATCTGCAGCGCCCCGCCCTCGCGCGCCTCGAACTCGCGCATGCGCTGGATCAACGACGCCGTCAGCCGGTGGCCCTTGGTCAGCATCAGCACGCCGCGCGTGGACACCAGGTCGGCCGCCAGCACCATGCCGGGTTCCAGCATGCCGCTGGCGACGCGCAGCTTCGGTGTCGGCGCCTTCGGGGCCTCGGGCTCCGTGATCTGCAGGAAGACGTCCAGCACCTCGGGGCTGAACTGCGTGCCGCGCGACTGACGCATCAGCGTGCGCGCTTCCTGGGCGCTGAGCCGGGCTTCGACGATGTGGCCCTGCTGCAGGTCGTCGAAGGCATCGGCCACGGCCAGCACCTGGGCGCCCAGCGGGATGTCGGCGCCGGCCAGGTGGTCGGGGAAGCCGTGGCCGTCCCAGCGCTCATGGTGGGCGCGGATCAGCGGCAGCACGGGTTGCATGTCGTCCAGCGCCATCAGCGACTGTTCGCCCGCCTTCGTGTGCTCGCGGAACAGCGCGGTCTCCTCGTCGGAGTAGCGCGCCATGGGCTTGGTCAGCAGGCGGTCGAAGCTGCCGATGAGACCGATGTCGTGCAGCAGGCCGGCCACGAAGACGTCCAGCGTCGCGGCTTCGGACATGCCCATGGCACGCGCCAGGTCGCGCGCCGTCTCGGCGACGCGGCGGCCATGGCCGGCGAAGCGCTCGCCGCGCAGCTCCAGCAGGTTGCTGAAGACCTTGATGGACTTCAAGTGGTTGCGCTGCAGCTTCTGGTTGGCATCGCTCAGCTCGGCCGTGCGCGCGGCCACGCGCTGCTCCAGCTCGGCGTTGAGGGTCCTGAGTTCCTCGTTCTGCTGCTGCGTCAGCGCCTCCAGGCGCAGCTTTTCGCGCGCCAGCGCCAGGCGCTCCAGGCCCTCGCGCACGGTGGCCAGCAGTTCGGGCTCGTCCCAGGGCTTGGCCAGGTAGCGCAGGATGCGACCGCGGTTGATGGCGGCCACGGTGGAGTTCATGTCGGCCTGTCCGGTGAGCAGGATGCGCACGGCCTGCGGCCAGCCGGCGTGCACCTGCTCCAGCAGCGTGGCGCCATCCATGCCGGGCATGCGCATGTCGGAGATCACGGCATCCACCGGCCAGCCCCGCATCGTCTCCAGCGCGGCCTCGCCGCCGGAAGCCAGCAGCACCTGGTAGCCGGCGGCGCGCAGCACGCGGCGCAGGGCCGAGAGGATGTTGCCCTCGTCGTCCACGCACAGCACCGTCCACGGCCCGCCCGGCGGGGCCGACAGCCCGTCCAGCAGCCGCTCCGGCGCGTTCACGCAGCGGCCTCCTGCGGCTGGCTCACGGGCACGGTGACGCGGAAGCGCGTGCCGCGACCGATCTCGCTGTCCACCTCCATGCGGCCGTGGTGCTTCTTCACGATGCCGTAGGACAGCGACAGCCCCAGCCCCGTGCCCTGCCCCACCGCCTTGGTGGTGAAGAAGGGGTCGAAGATGCGGCCCAGGTTTTCCTTCGCGATGCCGCTGCCGTTGTCCTCGATCTCCACCCACACCTCGCCGCCTTCGCTGCCGGTGCGCACGAGGATGGTGCCGCGGCCCTTCTCGCCGCCGGGCATGGCGTGCGCGGCGTTGACGAGCAGGTTCATGAACACCTGGTTCAGCTCCGACGACAGACACTGCACCTGCGGCAGCTGGCCGTAGTCCTTCACCACGTCGGCCTTGTACTTGATCTCGTTGTTGACGATGTTCAGCGTGCTGTCGATGCCGCGGTGCAGGTCGGTCCACTCCCACTCGCGCCGCGCGTCGACGTGGGAGAAGTCCTTCAGGTCCTGCACGATCTTGCGCACGCGGCTGATGCCCTCGCGCGACTCGTTCATCAGCTGCGGCACGTCTTCCTTGAGGTAGTCCAGCTCGATCTCCTCGCGCAGCGCCGCCAGCCGCCCGGCCGCGGGCGTGCCGGCCAGCAGGGGCTCGGCCTCCTCGTAGGCGGCCAGCATGCGGAACAGCTCGGCGAGGTACTTCTCCAGCGTGCCGAAGTTGCTGAACACATAGCCCACGGGGTTGTTGATCTCGTGCGCCACGCCGGCGGCCAGCTGGCCGATGGAGGCCAGCTTCTCCGACTGGACCAGCTGGTCCTGCGCGCGCTGCAGCTGGCTGTTCAGCTCGGTCAGCGAGCCGTTGGTCCGGCGCAGCTCGTCGAGCTGGGCGTGGTAGGGGCAGCAGTCTTGGCAGTTCTTGTCGTCCATGATTCAGGCAGCCAGGGGTTCGGGGGCGATGCCGAGCGCCAGGCTCAGCTCGGCGACGCCGCGCTCGGCGGCGCGCAGGACGGGCAGCAGCACGCGCGGCGGCAGCGCGATGCGCTCCCACGCCCCGGGGTCCAGCGGCGGCACGCGTTCGTGCGGGTCGGCGTTGAGGTCCAGCGCGTGGGCGACGGCATCGGCCAGGTGCACCACGTCGGACAGGCTGGCACGTCCCTCGGCGGCCGCCACGGGGGCGTGGTGCAAGGCGATGGCCTGCGCCACGCCGGGCGGAAAGCGCCAGTGCAGCGCCACCATCGCTCCCACCTGCACGTGGCTGGTGCCCAGATGCTCCTCTTCCACTTCGGTGATGCCCTGGTCCGTGCCCTGGGCGAGCTGGATCGCCGCACGCAGCTCCCTGGGGAAGTGCGCCACCAGCGTGAGGCGGCCGATGTCGTGCAGCAGCCCGGTGACGAAGGCCAGCTCGGCGTCCAGGTGCAGCGCCTCGGCGATGCCGCGCGCCGCGAAGGCCGCGCCCAGCGCGTGGCGCCAGAACGCCGCGGTGGACAGTGGCGCTCCGGCTCGGGCCTCGACCTGCGATGCCAGCAGGGCCACGGTGAGCAGCGAGGACAGCGTGCGCCGGCCCAGCAGATGAACGGCGTCGCGCAGGTGCGTGACGCGACCGGGCACGCCGTAGAAGGCCGAGTTCGCCAGGCGCAGCGCGCGCGCGGCGAGCGCCGGGTCGTGGCCCAGCATCTCGGCGCAGGCCTCGCTGCCCTGGGACTCGTCGCGCAGCGCCTGCAACGCGTCCAGCGTCGCCTGCGGCAGCGGCGCGAGGTTGCCCAGGCAGCGTTGCAAGGCCTCGGGCGGGATGCGCAGCGCGGTCACCAGGGCGGGCGTCATCGCGGCGGCTCCGGCAGCGGCGGCGGTGCCTCGCTGCGCAGTTCCTGGACGATGTGCTCCAGGGGGTGGATCAGGCCGCGCCGGCGTGAGTCGCGGAACAGGTGCGCAATGCGGGCCTCGGTGGCCTGCGGGGCGGGCGGCGGTTTGGCAACGGGCTCGGTCATGGCGTCGGCACGGGTTCGGCAGGCAGGCACAACAGCAGGCGGCCGCGCTCGCCATGGCGCGCCGGCAGGGCGCGCGCCAGCAGGCGGACGCGGTGGCCGTCGACGACGGCGATGGGGCAGGCCACCGACGCACCGGGCGCCAGCGTGGCCGTCGCTTCGGGCGGCAGCAACGCCGCCACACGGTCGCCCAGCAGAGCGGCCAGGCCGGGCAGCAGGCGCTCGGCCTCGCGGTTGGCGAAGCCCAGGGTGCCGTCGGCGTCCAGGCCCAGCACGGCGGCGGGCAGTTCGTCGAAGACGTCACGCATGCTGCTGGCGCTGGCCTCCAGCAGTTCGGCCTGCGAACGCTGCTGCGCCAGCAGCCGGCCCAGCTGTTCGTTGACCTGGGCGAGATCGGCATTCGCGCTGTCCACGCGGCGCGCCAGACGTCGGTTCTCGTCGGCCATCTCCTTCTGCCGGAAGGCTTCGGCCACGTGGCCGCGCAGGCGCTCGTCGTCCCAGGGCTTGGTGAGGAACTTGTAGATCGCGCCTTCGTTGACGGCGTCGATGATGGACTGCAGCTCGGTGTAGCCCGACAGCACCATGCGCAAGGTCTCGGGGTACAGGTCCTTGGCGCGGTGCAGGAACTCCACGCCCGTCATGCCGGGCATGCGCTGGTCGGAGACGATGACGTCCACCTCCTCCTCGGCCAGGCGCTTGAGGCCCTCGGCGGCGCTGGTGGCGGTGAGGATGCGGTAGCCGTCGCGGCGCAGCAGGCGCTTGAGCGCGGCCAGGATGTTGTCCTCGTCGTCCACCAGCAGCAGCGTGCGCGGGCGCTCGGTGCGGGCGCGGCGCACGTAGCGGTCGGGCAGGCGACGGCCCTCGCGCACCAGCGCGGCGAAATCGTCGGCGTTCACGGCCGGGCTGAACCAGTAGCCCTGGATCTCGTCGCAGCCGGCGGCCACCAGCAGGCCGAGCTGGCCTTCGGTCTCCACGCCCTCGGCCAGCGCGCGCATCTGCAGGCCGTGCGTCATGTGGATGATGGCGCGCGTGACGGAGACGTCCTGCGCGTCGGCCGTCACGTCGCGCACGAAGGAGCGGTCGACCTTGACGACGTCGATGGGCAGCCGCGACAGGCTGCTGAGGCTGGAGAAGCCGGTGCCGAAGTCGTCCAGCGAAATCTGGATGCCGATGGCCTTCAGCGCGCGCAGCGACGCGGTGGCGCTGGCCACGTCGGTCATGACCATGCTCTCCGTGAGTTCCACGCCCAGCCAGCCGGGGTCGGCGCCGGTCTCCACCAGCAGCGCCTGCACCTGGGCCGCGAGGTCAGGCCGCTGCAGCTGGCTGGCCGCGAGGTTGACGGACACGCGCAGCCGCCGCAGCCCCGCCTGACGCCAGCGCGCGGCGTCGGTGCAGGCCTGGCGCAGCACCCAGTCGCCGACGACGCCGATGAGGCCCGAACGCTCGGCGATGGGAATGAACTCGCCCGGCTGCACCGGGCCCAGCTCGGCCGAGTGCCAGCGCAGCAGCGCCTCGGCACCGCAGACCTGGCCGCTCACCAGGTCCACCTGCGGCTGGTAGTGCAGCACGAACTCGTCCATCTGGACGGCCCGCCACAGGGCGGCTTCCACCTGCATGGCGCGGCGTGCGCGCGTGGTGCTGTCGGGCCGGAAGCGGGCCACGCCCTGGCCTTCGCGCACGTCCAGCCGCGCCGTCTGGGCACACTCCAGCAAGGCCGCGGGCGCATCGGCGTCGCCGGGGAAGAAGGCCACGCCGATGCGGCATTGCGGGTAGACCTCGGTGGCGCCCAGGCGCACCGGGCGCTCCAGCCGGCGGCACAGGTCCAGCGCCTGCGCCAGCAGCGCCTCGCGCGAGCTGCCCTGGGGCAGTTCCACCAGCAGCGCGAACTCGGTCTCGGCCAGGTGGGCGGCCAGCGCGCTGGCCATGCTCTCCTCGCGCAGCCGCGAGGCCAGCGCCATGGCCAGCGTGTCGCCGGCACCGAAACCCATGTTGCTCTTCACCTCGGCGATGCGCGGCAGGTCCAGCGCCAGCACCGCATAGCCGGGCGCGTCGGGCGTCCACTGCGCGGCGTGCATGGCGGCGTCGATCTGGTCCAGCAGCCAGGCGCGGTTGGGCAGTCCGGTGACGTCGTGGTGGGTGGTCAGGGTCTCGATGCGCTGCGCCGCCTCGACCTGGGCCGTGATGTCCTGCAGCAGCGCCACGCCGCGGCCGTCGCGGCCCAGCAGGCCGCGGTGCAGCACCACCAGGCGCTGGCCGTCGGCCGTCACCAGGCGGTGCTGGAATTCGAAGGGTTCGTCGACGACGGCATTGCGCCAGATGCCGGCCACGTAGGCGCGCTCTTCCTCGGGCACCCAGTCCAGCGCGTCCAGGGTGGTGGCGGCGGGGGTGTCGGGGCTGGCGCCGACCAGCTGCATCAGGCCCGCGGAGATCTTCAGCGCACCGTCGGGCCACTGGATCTCGAAGCTGCCGGCGCGGCACAGCGCCTCGGTGCGCGCCAGCATGCTGGCGTTCCAGCTCGCACTCTCCAGCGCCCGGGCCAGCGCCTGCGCCGGCAACGCTTCGCCGGGCCGGGCAGGACAGGGCAGCAAGGACGGTTCGTCGGGCTTCATGGCAGGCCGATGCGGTGAGCGGGCCCGCCGCTCGCGGGCCCCCGTGCACCGGTTATCGGCGTGTCCTCCTGAGTCTTGAGAGCTTCTGTTTCAGGATGCTGCGGCCGCGCCACAATCCAGGCCCCTCCCCGGCTGAGCTGGCATGCAAGTGACGATCTTCGAAACCCCGGTGGTGCGCCACGTGATGCGCGGCTTGTCACTGGTGTTCATGCGGCTCAACGGCTGGACACTGCGCGGCGAGCTGCCGTCGCAGGCGTCGCGTTGCGTGATGATCGCCGCGCCGCACACCAGCAACTGGGACCTGCCCTACACGCTGATGACGGCCTTCGTGCTGAAGCTGCACATCCGCTGGCTGGGCAAGGCCAGCATCTTCCGTTTCCCCTTCGGCGGCGTGATGCGCTGGCTGGGCGGCATCCCGGTCGACCGCAGCGGCCCGCACGACCTGGTGTCCAGCGCCGCCGCTTCGCTGCGCGCCGCTCAGCAGCCCATGCAGCTGGTGGTGCCGCCCGAAGGCACGCGCGGCCGCACGCGGCACTGGAAGACCGGCTTCTGGTTCATCGCGCAGCAGGCCGACGTGCCCATCCTGCTGGCCTACATGGACTACCACAAGAAGGAAGCCGGCATCGGACCGGTGCTGGTGACCAGCGGCGACGTGCAGGCCGACCTGGCCCAGGTGAAGGCCTTCTACGCCGGCGTTCGAGGGCGCAACGCCGAGCAGTTCTCCGCCGAGTAGCCACGTCCGGCCTGCGGGTTCAGAACCCGACGACCTGCACCTTCATGCCGCGCGAGACCAGCAGCGCACGTGCCTTGTCGGCCTCGTTGCGGCTGCCGAAGGGCATGCCGACGACGCGCCAGTCGTCGCCTTCGGGCAGCACGTCCACCTGCACGCCGCGGGCATCGATGGCGGCCAGCAGCGACTTCATGGCCACGCGCGTCTGGTCGGCTTCGGCCCGGGTGCGCAGCGGGCGCGTCGACAGGGCGAAGGCCGGGGGTGGCGGTGGCGGCGCCGCCGCGCTGGCCGGCACCCGTGGCGCCGCCGGGGCCTGAGGCGGCATCGTGGCCGGGCTGTCGGCGGTCGCCAGCGCGGCGGCGGCCGAAGCCGCTGCTTCGGCGGCCGCGGCGCGTGCGTTCAGCCGCGGCTTGATCGACGGCATCTGGATGCGGCCGAGGTGGGGGGTGCCGTCGTCGGCAGCCGGCGCGGACGCCACCGACGCCACGGCCAGCGCCGCCGAAGCCGGCGGCCCGGGTGGCTCAGGCGGCGCAGACGCGGAGGCCGGCAGCGCTGGCGCTTCGGCAGGCCCCGAAGCCGCCGCCAGGGGCGGCGCCACGGCGGCCGAGGTGGCCGCGGCCGGCGGCACGACCGCGGCCGATGCCGCCGTCGCGGACGCCAGCACCGGCGCCGGCTCCACGTCGCGCGGCGCGAACGCGATGCCGCCCGCCGCCAGCAGCACCAAGGGCAGTGCCCCCAAGGCCACGCGCTGCGGCTGCAGGACGCGGCGGCCCAGCACCTGGGGCTTCGGGCCACCACCGATGAGCACGCGGCTCTTGCGGGTGCCGGTTTCCACCACGGCCGTCATCAGGTACAGCGTGAGCGGGGCGTCGCCTTCGGCGCGCACGGCACGCAGCGGGCCGTCGGCCGGCGGCCGTGCCAGCGCCTGCGCGTGGGTCCGTGCGAAGCGGGCCACGTCGCGCGGCGAAAGCGGGTCGATGAAGTCCTCGGTGAATGCGGGCTTGAGCGTCTTGCGGTCGAGCGCCAGTTCCAGCACCACCGGCGGTTCCTGGGCCTGCCGGGCGCGCTTCTCGGCGCGTTCGCGCAACGTGCCGCCCGCCTCGGCCTCGGGCTCCGCTGCCGCGTCGGCCACGGCGCCGGTGGCACCACCACCGCTGAAGGGCAGCGCGACATAGCCGACGGCGTGCACGTGCGACGCACCAATGCGCCGCGCCAGCGGGTGGCGGTTGTGCCAGCCCACCACGCAGGCAGCAACGTCGGCGAGGCGCAGTTCTTCCATGGTCGCTGCCGATTCTGGCGACCCCGGGCCGCCCTTCAGCCGCAGAGAAACGGGGCGGGGGCGGCGCTTTTCGCGTTCAAGCCGGCATCACGGTGCCGGCAAGCTGCCCCAGGCCGATGCGCACCGCGCCCGGGGCGGCGCAGTAGGCGCGCAGGATGACGGTGTCGCCGTCCTCGAGGAAGCTGCGCGTTTCGCCGTCGGGCAGTGTCAGCGGCGTCTTGCCGCCGGAACTCAGCTCCAGCAGCGAACCGCCCTGCCCCGGCCCCGGGCCGCTGAGCGTGCCGGTGCCCAGCAGGTCACCGACCTGCAGATTGCAGCCGTTGCTGGTGTGGTGCGCCACAATCTGCGCCGGCGTCCAGTAGGCGTCCAGCATGTTGCTGTGCGACAGCCGCACCGGGTTCACCTTGGCGGCGCGCATGGCGGCGGTCTGCAGCCACACCTCCAGCGTGATGTCGAAGGCGCCGCGGGCGCGGTTCCAGGGCGAGTCCAGGTGCGGCAGCGGTTCGGGGTCGCCTTCGGGCCGCGTGAAGGGACGGCGGAAGGGTGCCAGTGCGTCCAGGCTCACGATCCACGGCGACACCGACGTGGCGAAGCTCTTGGCCAGGAATGGCCCCAGCGGCTGGTACTCCCAGGCCTGGATGTCGCGCGCCGACCAGTCGTTGAGCAGGCTGATGCCGAAGAGCCGGTCTTCGGCATGCGCCATGTCCACCGGCGTGCCCAGCGGGTTGTCGGCCCCCACCCACAGGCCCAGTTCCAGTTCGTAGTCCAGGCGCTGGCTGGGGCCGAAGTGCGGCGGGCCGTCGGCACTGCGCGTCTGGCCGTGAGGGCGCTTCACGGCGCCGCCCAGGCCGATGGACGAAGCCCGGCCGTGGTACGCGATGGGCACGTGCTGGTAGTTGGGCATCAGCGGCTGGTCGGGCCGGAACAGCGCGCCGACGGCACGGGCGTGGTGGATGCCGGTGAAGAAGTCGGTGTAGTCGCCGATGCGGCAAGGCAGCGCCATCTGCGCCTCGGCGCGCGGCACCAGGCACATCTCCAGGAAGGGGCCCTGGTCGCTGCCTTCGGCCAGCGCGGCCGACAGGGCCACGCGCAAGGCCTTCCAGGCCTTGGGGCCCATGCGCATGAAGCCGGCGATGTCGCCCTGGGCCAGCGGCTCCAGCAGCGGGTAGACGTCGCCCAGCCACGGGCACTGCTCGGCGGCCATCTTCAGGTCCAGCACCTGGTCGCCGATGGCCACGCCGGCGCGCGGCGCCTGCGGCGTCTCGCCCTCGGCCGCGCGGCGGCGGAAGCGGCCCAGCGGCAGGTTCTGGATGGGGAAGTCGGTGCCGGGCGCATTGGCGCTGGCCACCCAACTGCGCAGCTTGGGGTCGTGCGTGGCGTCCAGGAGGGTGGCGGGGTCGGTCATCGTCAGGGCTTGAAGGTGTCGGCCAGGCCGCCCCAGCAATCGGCATAGGCGCGGTCCAGCGCCTGCCCGCCTTCGCCCTGCATCGCCCAGGCGGTGGGTTTCATGCGCCAGCGGCTTTCCAGCATGAAGGCCAGGGTGTCGTCCAGCTTGTGCGGCGCCAGCGGGGTGCTGCTGGCCTTGTTGAAGGCTTCGGTGTCCGGCCCGTGCGGCACGTGCGTGTTGTGCAGGCTCATGCCGCCGGGGCGGAACCCCTCGGGCTTGGCATCGTACTGGCCGTGCACCAGGCCCATGAACTCGGCCATCACGTTGCGGTGGTACCAGGGCGGGCGGAACGTGTCTTCCATCACCATCCAGCGCGGGGCGAAGGCCACGAAGTCGCAATTGGCCACGCCAGCGGTGTCGCTGGGGCTGGTGAGCACGGTGAAGATGCTGGGGTCGGGGTGGTCGTAGCTGATGCTGCCGATGACCATGAAGCGCGCCGTGTCGTACTTCATCGGCGCCAGGTTGCCGTGCCAGGCCACCACGTTGAAGGGCGAGCTCTGCGCGCGCGTGGCCCACAGCCGGCCGCCGAAGCGGCGCACGATGTCGCAGGCGCCCACGTCGTCGTCGCAGGCGGCCACCGGGGCCAGGAAGTCGCGCGGGTTGGCCAGGCCGTTGCTGCCGATGGGCCCCAGCTCGGGCAGGCGGAAGGGCGCGCCGTAGTTCTCGCAGACGTAGGCACGCGTGGGGCCGTCCACGGCGATGCGCCAGGCCAGGCCGCGAGGCAGCAACAGCACCTCCCCCGGCGTCACGCTCAGGCGGCCGAGCTCCGTCATCACGTGCAGCGCGCCCTGCTGCGGAATGACCAGCATCTCGCCATCGGCATTCACGCAGGCGCGCGCCATGCTGCGGTTGCAGCGCACGAGGTGGATGCCCAGGCCGCTCTGCGCTTCCGCGTCGCCGTTGACGATCACCGTGCGCAGGCCGTCGATGAAGTCCGCGGGTTCGTCGGGCACGGCCACCGGGTGCCAGCGCAGCGGGTCGGGCGGCGCTTGTTCGCCTTCGGCGGCGCCGGTCTTCCAGAAGGCGTGGTGCAGCGGCTCGTAGGCGCCGGCCACCACGCTGGGCTGGCGGCGGTACATCCAGGTGCGGCGGTTCTCGGCGCGCGGTGCCGTGAAGGCGGTGCCGGAGAGCAACTCGGCATACAGGCCCAGCGGCGCGCGCTGCGGGCTGTTGCGGCCCACCGGCAGCGCGCCGGGCACGGCTTCGCTCTGGAACTGGTTGCCGAAGCCGGCGAGGTAGGACAGTTCGCTCATGGCGGGGTCTCCTTGTCGATCACGCCCACACGGGCTGCGGCGATGGCCTGGCGCAGCACGTCCAGGTCGCCGACATGGTTGGCCAGCAGCAGCACGAGCCGCGCGTTCATCAGCTCGCTCTGCGCGTCGCTGAGGCCGCGGTGGCCGTCGACGAGCATCTCGTAGAAACTGTCGCCGGCGCTGTAGGCTTGGCGCTCCCGCTGCCCGGGCCGGCCGAAGTTGGGCTGCACCTTCAGCGTGTTCATGGGCGCACCTCCTGGGCGGTGGCGCGCGCCAGGGCGGCGCGCAGCCTGTCGATGTCAAAGGCGCGCCAGCGGGCGGCCACGTGCTGGTCGGGCCGCAGCAGCACGCAGCTGCCTTCGCGCGCGCCGAAACGCTGCGCCGCCAGACCCGTGGCGGGCAGGCGCAGCACGGGGACGGGCGCTGCGGGCACCGCCTCGACGCGGTCGCTGAACAGCAGCAGCACGAAATGCGGCGGCAGTCGCTCGAGCAGCCAGCCATCGGGGCCGCCGTGGCCGGGCAGCAGCGCGTCGTCGGCCGGCGCGCCGGGCAGCATCCAGCCGTCCCAGGGCTCGTCGTCGGGCGTGTTCAGCGGCGAATGCACCAGCGTGGCCGGCACGGACAGGCGCCCGCTGTTGACCAGCCCGCGGGCGAAGGGCTGCTCCGCGGCCAGCGACAGCACGGCGTCGCGCAGCACGCGGCTGGCGCGCGTCTTCGGCGTCATGAAGTCGGTGCTGCGCGTGCTGTTCAGCAGGTTCTCGTCGGCGGCGAAGGTGCGTTCGGCGTCGTAGCTGTCCAGCAGGTCTTCGGGCGCCTGGCCGCGGAGGACGAGGTCCAGCTTCCACATCAGGTTGTCGGTGTCCTGGATGCCCGAGTTGGCGCCCCGCGCGCCGAAGGGCGAGACCTGGTGCGCCGCATCGCCCACGAAGAGCAGCCGGCCGTGGCGGAAGCGCTGCATGCGGCGGCACTGGAAGGTGTAGACGCTGCACCACTCCAGCTCGAAGCCCAGGTGCGCCATGCCCTGCCCGTCCAGCGCGGCGCGCACGCGCGGGGCCACGCGCTCGGGCTGCTTCTCCGCTTCGGGGTCGGCGTCCCAGCCGAGCTGGAAGTCCAGCCGCCACACCTTGTCGGCCTGGCGGTGCATCAGCGCGCTCTCGCCGCCGTGGAAGCGGGGTTCGAACCAGAAGCGGCGCTCGGTGCGGTCGGCGGCGAACGGCTCGCCGTCCAGCAGCACGTCGGCGATGAGAAAGCGGTCCTGGAAGACCTTGCCCTCGATGTCCAGGCCCAGCTGGCGGCGGATGGGGCTGCGCGCACCGTCGGCAACGACCAGCCAGTCGCAGCGCAGCGCGTACGGCCCGTCGGGCGTGTCCACCTGCAGCGTGGCGCCGCTGGCATCGGGCTGCACCTGCGTGACCTTGTGCTTCCAGCGCAGGTCGATGAGCGGCAGCTCGCCGGCGCGCTTCACCAGGATCTCCTCCAGGTGGTACTGCTGCAGGTTCACCATACCCGGCCGGCGGTGGCCGGGCTCGGGCTGCAGGTCGAAGGCGAAGACCTCGCGCTCGCGGTGGAAGGTGCGGCCGACGTTCCAGGTGATGCCCATGCCGACGACGGCATCGCCGACGCCCAGGCGGTCGAGGATCTCCAGCGTGCGCTTGGCGTAGCAGACGCCGCGCGAGCCGATGCTGACCGTGTCGTCCTCGTCCAGCAGCACCACCGGCTGGCCGCGCAGCGCGGCGTCGATGGCCGCGCACAGGCCCACGGGCCCGGCCCCCACCACCACCAGCGGCACGGCGGGCTGCGGCTGCGGTGCCGGCCGGTAGGCGAAGCGCGGCCAGGTGTAGGTCTTCAGCATCGCCGGCGGCTCAGGATTCCAGTTCCTTCCACATCTCGACGTCGCGCTCGGCCGTCCAGATGCGCGGGTCGCGGTGGGCGGTGGCCTCGTCGTAGGCGCGCGTCACGTCGAAGGGCATGCAGTGGTCGAAGATGACCCAGTGGCCGTACTTCGGGCGCACGGCGGCCAGGGTCTCGCGGTACACCGCCTTCAGGTCGCGACCCTGCTGCGCACCGGCCTTCACGGCGCCGAAGACGTCGCGGATGAAGCTGCGCGTGCCCTCGATGCCGGCGGCCACCTGGGCTTGGCCCTTCAGCGCCGCACCTCGGCCCGGCACCAGGGCCAGCGGCTGCAGCGCAGCCACGTTGTCCAGGGTCTGCGGCCAGTCGGTGAAGTAGGCGTCGCCGGCGTAGGGCGTGGCGTCGAACTCCACCAGGTCGCCGCTGAACAGCGTGCGTTCCTGCGGCAGCCAGACCACCGTGTCGCCCTTCGTGTGGCCGCGGCCCAGTTGAAGGATCTGCACCTCCAGCTTCCCCAGCCACAGCGTCATCTTCCCGGTGAAGGTGATCGTCGGCCAGGTGAGGCCGGCGGGCACGCTCTCGACGTTGCGGAAGAGGCGCGGGAAGCGGCCGATCTCGGACGCCTTGTCCTGCTCGCCGCGTTCACGGATGAGCGAGAGCGTGTCCTCGCTGGCGATGACATGTTCCGGCGCGTACGCCGAAGCGCCGAGCACACGCACCGCGTGGTAGTGGCTCAGCACCACGTACTTGATGGGCTTGTCCGTGACTTCGCGGATGCGGCGGATGACGTCCTGCGCCATCACCGGCGTGGCCTGGGTGTCGATGACCATCACGGCGTCGTCGCCGATCACGATGCCGGTGTTCGGGTCGCCCTCCGCCGTGTAGGCCCAGGCGTGCGGCGACAGCTGGGTGAAGCTGACTTTCTTCTCTTCCAGGTCGCCCTGGCTGGCGAAGGTCTTCGTGGGGGTGTTCGACGGGGTCGACATCGGCTCTCCGGCATTCGGCGTGGAGGTGGATGCTAACCCGGCTGTTCAGCCATGTCTAACGTGTTTACCATAGACGAATGGCCAAGTCCGGCAGCACACCCACGGCCCAGCGCGGCATCCAGAGCATCGAGGTCGGTGGCGCTCTGCTGCGCGCGCTGGCCCACCAGGGCCGCCCGCTGGCGCTGAAAGACCTGGCGCAGGAAGCCGGCATGGCACCGGCCAAGGCGCACGCCTACCTGGTGAGCTTCGGCAAGCTCGGGCTCGTCGAGCAGGACGCCGCCAGCGGCCGCTACGGCCTGGGGCCGCTGGCCATGCAGCTGGGCCTCATCAGCCTGCAGGCGCTGGACCCGCTGGCCCTGGCCACGCCGGTGATCGAAGCGCTGGCGGCCAGCACCGGCCACACGCTGGCCATCGCCGTGTGGGGCAACCGCGGCGCCACCATCGTGCGCGTGGCCGAGCCGCCCTCGGCCGTGCACGTGAGCCTGCGCCACGGCACGGTGATGAGCCTCTCCGGCACGGCGTCGGGCCGCCTCTTCGCGGCCTGGCTGCCGAAGGCGCAGACGCAGCCGCTGCTGCAACGCGAACCCAAGGTGCCTGGCCTGGCCGCTGCGCTGCAGGCCGTGCGCGACGAGGGCTACAGCCGTGTGCAGGACGTGCTGCTGCCCGGCATCAGCGCGCTGGCGGCCCCGGTGTTCGGCGACGACGGGCGGCTCGTGCTCTCGCTCACCGCCATCGGCCCCACCCCGGCCTTCGACGCGCGGCCCGGCGGCCGCCTGGCGCGCACGGTGTGCGGCGCGGCGGTGGAACTGTCGGCGCGGCTGGGCTTCAGGTCGCCGGCTTGAGGTGCACGTGCGGCTGCCGCGGGTCGCCGTGGTGGTGGTGCTGGTGCAGCTCCACGCTGATGAGGTTCAGCTTGCCGTGGTGCACGCCGCGCTCGGCGCAGACGTTGTCGGCGAACACCTGCACGCCGCCGGCCGGCCCGCGCAGCAGCACGGTCTCCAGGCAGTGCTCGTGGTCCAGGTGCACGTGCATCATCGACAGCACGAGGTCGTGGTGCGCGTGGTGCATGCGCGTCAGGCGCTCGCCCAGTTCGCGCTCGTGGTGGTTGTAGACGTAGGACAGGCTGGCCACGCAGTCCAGGCCCTCGGGCGCCTTCTGCCGCGAACGCTCCAACTCGGCGCGGAAGAGGTCGCGCACGGCCTCGGAGCGGTTGGCGTAGCCGCGCTCGGCGATCCACTGGTCGAAGGCATGGGCGAGGTGTTCGTCGAGCGAGATGGTGAAACGTTCCATGCGGCGGGCCCAGGACAGGTGGCGCGGATTGTGCGCTGCCGGAGGGCCAATAATCCGCCGCTGGCGCCCGCCACCGGCCCGGCGCGAGGGAGCCCCCCCCACATGGTCACCGATGCGGAACTGCGTGCGGCACTCAGCCGCGAACGCATCCGGCTTCACCTGAAGGTCCTGCCCGTCACGCTGATCACCAGCGTGACCGTCGGTGCCCTGCTGGCCTTCGCCGTCGGCGCCCTGCAGCCGGTGTGGGCGGCGGCCTGGTGCATGGCGCTGGGGGTGGCGCTGTCCGCGCGCGCCGCAGTGGGCGCCGCGCAGCACCGCGACCCGGAAGCCGTGGCCCACGCCGAGGCCTGGCTGCGCCGGCACCGCCTGGCCTTCGTCGGCCACGGCGCGGTCTGGGGGTTGCTGGCCCTGGCGGCCGGCCAGCCGCCGCTGCGCGACAGCGCCGAACTGGCGGTGTTCGCGCTGGCCGCCATCACCGCGGGCTCGTTCGTGCACGCCACCTTCGACCTGCGCGCCTCGGTCGGTTTCGCCGCCTTCCCGGTGCTGGGCATGGTGCTGGGTGCGCTGCGTGCGCCGGGCGCGCAGGCCACGGCCATGTGGCTGCTGGCCCTGGTGATCGTGGCCGTGGGCGTGGTCGGCGCGAGACGCGGGCAGCGCACGATGGGCGAAGCCATCCGGCTGCGGCTGGCCGCGCAGCAGCGCGCCGACGAAGCGCGCGAACAGGCCGAACGGGCCGACGGCGCCTACCGGCAGTTGGATCACCAGCACCAGCTCATGAAGGACCTGCTGCAGAACACGCGGCAGGGCTTCTGGTTCATCGACACCGCCGCCCGCACCAGCGACCTCAACCCCGGCATGGCGCACCTTCTGGGCCGGCCGCGGGAGGACGTGATCGGCCGGCGGGCGCACGAGTTCGTGGCCCCTGAGGACCTGCCCTTGCTGGAGCGCGAGCTGAGCCAGCGCGCACGGGGTGAACTGGGCAGCTACGAGGTCACGCTGTTGCGCCCCGACGGCACGCGCGTGCACTGCCTGTGCCAGGCCTCGCCGCTGCGCGACGCCGACGGCCAGCGCATCGGCTCCGTCGGCCTGTGGACGGACATCAGCGAGCGCCGGCGCGCCGAGGCCACGCTGCGTGGCTACGAACTGGCGGTGAACTCGATCACCGAGGTCGTTTCCGTCGTCGACACGAATGAACGCTACCTGCTGGTCAACGAGGCCTGGACACGCTACACCGGCGTGCCGCGCGAGCAGGCGCTGGGCGTCCCTGCCGTGGTGGCCGCACCCACCGTCGTGGCCCCCGAGCGCCGCCGCGCGGTGCAGGACTGCGTCGCCACCGGTCTCGTGCAGGTGGCGCGCATCCGCGATGTCTGCGACGGCCACGAGCGGCTGCTGGAGACCACTTACTACCCGCAGACCGGCGAAGACGGGCGCGTGGAGACCATCGCCATGGTCACGCGCGACATCACCGTGGCCGAGCGCCAGCGCACCGCGCTGGAAGCCCGCGAGGCGGCGCAGCGCGCCCTGCTCGACGCCTTCCCCGGCCACATCGCGCGGCTGGATGCCAGCTTCGTGTTCACCTTCGCCAACCGGCGCCTGGCCGCGCTGCTGGGCCTGCGTCCGGAAGACCTGGTCGGCCGCCCCGTGGCCGGGGTGCTGGGGCCGCGGCGCGCCGCCCGCGTGCAGGAAGCAGCCCGGCGTGCGCTGGCCGGCGAAACCGTGGACTTCGAGATGAACCGCGTGCACCGGCCCGGCGGCCCGCCGGTGGACCTGCACGTGACGCTGGTGCGCGGCAGCGACCCGCAGACCGCGGCCATCGCGCTGTACGGCTTCGCGGTGGACATCACGGCGCGCAAGGAAGCCGAGGCGGCGCTCATCGGCGCCCGCGACGAGGCCGAGCGCGCCAACCGCGCGAAGTCGGAGTTCCTGTCGCACATGTCGCACGAGCTGCGCACGCCGATGAACGCCATCCTCGGCTTCGGCCAGCTGCTGCAGAGCGACCAGCGCCCGCCGCTGGCGCCGCAGCAGCAGGGCTGGGTGGAGGAAATCCTCCGCGGCGCCGGCCACCTGCTGGAGCTGATCAACGAGATCCTCGACCTCGGCCGCATCGAGGCCGGCGAGATGAAGCTCGACCGCGTGCCCGTGGCGCTGGCCCCGCTGCTGGGCGAAGGCCTGGCGCTGGTGCAGGGCCTGGCGGCGTCGTGCGGCGTGCCGCTGCGCCCGCTGCCCGACGGGCTGGACGGCCTGGCCGTGCAGGCCGACCGGCGGCGCCTGAAGCAGGTGCTGCTGAACCTGCTGGCCAACGCCATCAAGTACAACCGCCCCGGCGGCGACGTGGTGCTGGCGGTGCAGGACGAAGGCGCCACGCTGCGCCTTTTCGTGCGCGACCGCGGGCCGGGCCTCACGCTGCAGGAGCAGGCGCGCCTGTTCCAGCCCTTCGAGCGCCTGGCCGCCTCGCGCTCGGGCATCGAGGGCACGGGCATCGGCCTGGCGCTGAGCCGGCGCCTCGTGGAGGCGATGGGCGGCGAGATCGGTGTCGACAGCCGGCCGGGCGAAGGCAGCGACTTCTGGCTGCGCCTGCCGCGCGCCACCCCCGGCACCGCGATGCCGGCGCTGCCCGCGCCGCGCGCGCCGGCGCCCGAGCCGACCGCCGGCCTGCACACCGTGCTGTACATCGAGGACAACGAAGTCAACGTCGCGCTGATGGCCGCCATGCTGGAGCGCCTGCCCGGCGTGCGCCTGCTCAGCGCGCTGCACCCGCACGAGGGGCTGAAGCTGGCGCAGCAGGCGCGGCCCGCGCTGGTGCTGCTGGACATGCAGCTGCCCGACCTCGACGGCTTCGGCGTGCTGGCGCGGCTGCGCGCCGACCCGGCCACGCGGCACGTGCCGGTGGTGGCCGTCAGCGCCAACGCGCTGCAGGGCGACATCGACGCCGCGCTGGCGGCCGGCTTCGACGAGTACCTCACCAAGCCCGTGCCGCTGGACGACCTGCTGGCCACCGTGCGGCGTCGCCTGGGCCGCGGCTGATCAGGCCGGCGGCTGCAGCATCAGCGCCACGGTCACGGCTTCGTCGGACTCGGCACGCGGCAGGGTCTCGAAGCCCAGCCGCGCCGCCAGCGCCAGCATGCGCTCGTTGCGCGCCAGCACCGTGCCGACCAGGCGCCGCGTGCCACGCTCGCGGCAGTAGGCGATGAGCTTGTCCATCAGCCTCCCGCCCAGCCCGCCGCCCTTGATGTCGCTGCGCACGATGATGGCGAACTCGGCGTCCTGGTTGTCGGGGTCGGCGACGGCCCGGACCACGCCCAGTGTCTCCTCCCCACCGCCGTCCAGCGGCGCGGTGGCGAGGAAGGCCATCTCGCGCTCGTAGTCGATCTGCGTCAGCCGTGCCAGTTCGCTGTGCTCGATGCTGCGGCGGCTGTAGAAGACGCGCATGCGCACGTCCTCGGGGTCGAGCTTCGCGAGAAAAGCCAGGTGCTGCGGTTCGTCCTCGGGGCGGATGGGACGCAGCGTCACCGTGCGGCCCAGCGCCTGGAAGGACGCCACGAGACAGGCCGGGTAGGGCCGGATGGCGAAATGCGCGCGCCCGCCCGGCGCCGCCGCCTGCACGCGCACGCGGGCGTCCAGCGCGATGACGCCGTCGGCGTCGGCCAGCAGCGGGTTGATGTCGATCTCGGCGATGCGGGGCTCGGCGGCCAGCAGTTCCGACAGCGCGATCAGCACGCCAGCCACGGCCTCCACGTCGGCCGGCGGCACGTCGCGCCAGCCCTGCAGCAGGCGGAACACGCGCGTGCGCCGCATCAGGCTCAGCGCCAGCGGCAGGTTCAGCGGCGGCAATGCCACGGCGCGGTCGGCCACCACCTCCACCGCCGTGCCGCCCTGGCCGAACAGCAGCACCGGGCCGAACAGCGGGTCGATGCTGGCGCCGAGGATGAGCTCCAGCGCACGCGGCCGCCGCACCATGGCCTGCACCGTGAAGCCGGTGACGGTGGCGTCGGGCCGCAGGTGGGCGGCACGGCGCAGGATGGCCGCGGCCGCACCCAGCAGCGCGGCGTCGTCCTGGATGTCCAGCGCCACGCCGTTGACGTCGCTCTTGTGCGTGATCTGTGGTGACAGCACCTTCAGCACCACCGGATAGCCGATCTCGCGCGCCGCTGCCAGCGCCGCCGCGGGCTCGGCCGGCACGGTGCGCGTGCCAGCCACGGGCAGGCCGCAGGCCGCCAGCAGCGCCTTGGCCTCGGGCTCGGTGAGCCACTCGCGGCCGTCGGCCAGCACATCGTCCACCAGGGTGGCCACCGCGGCCATGTCGGCCGCCGGCACCTCGGCGGCCACCGGCGTCTGCATCAGGTCCTCCTGGTTGCGGCGGTAGTCCACCAGCATGGAGAAGGCGCGCACGGCCGCCTCCGGCGTGTCGTAGCTGGGGATGCCGGCGTCGTGGAAGATGCGGCGCGCCTCGCGCACGGCGGCGTCGCCCAGCCAGCAGCCGAGCAGCCGGCCCGGCGCCGCCGGCGCCAGCAGCGCCACGGCGCGGGCGATGTCCTCGCTGGGCACGATGGCCGTCGGCGCCTGCATGAAGAGCACGGTGCCGCTGTCGGGGCTGGCCAGCAGCGTGCGCAGCGTGTGCACGTAGCGCTCCACCGGCGCGTCGCCGATGATGTCCACCGGGTTGGCGCGGCTCCAGTTCGGCGGCAGGCCGGTGTCCAGCGCGGCGCGCAGCGCGTCGCTCAGCGGCGCCAGTTCCAGCCCGGCGGCGACGGCGGCATCGGCCGCCATCACGCCGGCGCCGCCGCCGTTGGTGACCAGCGTCAGGCGCGACAGCGGCCCGCTCTCGCCGGCCACGCTGCGCAGGGCGCCGGCACGCGACAGCGTCTCGGCGGCATCGAAGAGGTCCTGCAGCGTGTCCACGCGCAGCATGCCGGCACGGCGGATGGCGGCGTCGAAGACCAGGTCCGAGCCGGCCAGCGCGCCGGTGTGCGAGGCCGCGGCGGCCTGGCCCGCCGCCGAGCGGCCAGCCTTGACCACCAGCACCGGCTTGTTGCGCGCCGCGGCGCGCGCCGCCGACATGAACTTGCGCGCGCCCTCGATGCTTTCGATGTACAGCAGGATGGCGCGTGTGCGCGCATCGCTGCCCAGCCAGTCCAGCAGGTCGCCGAAGTCGATGTCGGCGTGCTCGCCCAGCGAGATGCAGTGCGAGAAGCCGATGCCGCGGCCGCGCGCCCAGTCCAGCACCGCCGTGACCAGCGCGCCCGACTGCGAGACGAAGGCCAGCGGGCCCGGCGTCGCAGCCACGTGCGCGAAGGTGGCGTTCAGCCCGGCGTGCGGCGCCATCGTGCCCAGGCAGTTGGGGCCCAGGATGCGCAGCAGGTGGCGACGTGCGGTGTCCAGCAGGGCCTGCTTCTGCGCGGGCGTGAAGCCGGCGGTCAGTACCACGGCGGCGTGCGTGCCGCGCCGGCCCAGCTCGTCCAGCAGGCCGGCCACGGTGTCCGGCGGCGTGCAGACGATGGCCAGGTCGGGCGTGTCGGGCAGGCCGGCGACGTCGGCGTAGGCCCGGACGCCGCCCACCTGGCGGTGCCGGCGGTTGACGGGCCAGCAGGGGCCGGCCAGACCGCCGGCCTTCACGTTGCGCCAGACGGTGGCGCCCACGCTGCCGGGACGGTCGCTGGCGCCGATGACGGCCACCGAGCGCGGCTCGAACAGCGAGTCGAGGTGGCGAATGCTCATTCGCCGGAGTGTGCAACAGCCCCACGGCTGACCCGCCGCAACCCGGCCGCCGCAGCCCGGGCGTACGCTTCGCCCGGGCGCGCCCCGCGCCGAAGGAGATGGCGATGAAGATCCTGCTGCCGGTGGACGGTTCGAAGTCGGCGCTGGCGGCCGTGGCCCATGCACTCGGCCTGCGCACGGCCGGCCTGGACGCCCAGTTCCTGCTGGCCAACGTGCAGGAGCCGCCCTCGCTGTACGAAGTGATCGTGGCGCACGATGCCGAAGTCATCGACCAGGTGCGCCGCGACGCCGGGGCCGACCTGCTGCAGGCCGCCGAAGCCCTGATGGACGCCGCCGGCGCGCCCTACGAGAGCGTGGTGGCCGGCGGCCAGGCCGCCAACGTGCTGGTGGACCTGCTGGAAGAGCATGGTTGCGACGCCGTGGTGATGGGCGCTCACGGCGTGGGCGGCGGCGACGGCGCCGAGCCCGGCCCGGTGGCGCTGGCGCTGCTGCGCCACAGCCCGGTGCCGGTGACGCTGGTGCGCGCCGCGGAAGTCACGGGAACGTGACGGCCAGCGCCGGCACCGCCGCGGTGGTGTCGATGGCCTGCGTCTTCAGCACGCCCGCGCTCGCGGCCTCCACGGTGTAGCGGCCGGCCGCCGCGGGCACCGGCGCCCAGGGCAGCGACACCGGGTTGGCCACGTAGGCCAGGCGCACGGGCGCCTCCTGCGGCAGCGCGAAGCCGAAGGCGCCGCTCAGCGCGTCCACCGGCGCCCAGGCCACCTCCAGCGTGGGCCCGCCGGTGAGCGTCTGCAGCGCGCGCACCGTGGCCGTGGCCGGGCTGACCGTGCCGCCGACGTTGCGCAAGGGCAGCGCCAGCGCCGGCGGCACGATCGGCAGCGTCTCGCTGTTGACGAAGGTGAAGGCGGTGGTGACCACCGGCACGCCGGTCATCACGGCGGTGACGCGGCCGTTGGCGGCCACGACGAGGTCGTAGCTGCCGGCGGGCACCGGGTACAGCACGAAGCGGCCCGTGGCGGCATCCGGCGCCGTGGCCTTCACCGGCCGGCCGGCGAGTTGCACCGAGACCTGCGCGCCCGCGGCCGCCACCGCCGGCGCCACCCAGCCGACCACGCGCTGGCCGGCATCGGACAGGCGCGGCACCACCGTGATCACCGGCTTCAGGTTGTACTGGCCCGAGTTGCCGCGCCTGACGACCGACTTGCAGGCATCGAAGTCGATCACGAAGTCGGCCACCTGGTCGGCGGCGACGTCGATGGCGATGTCGGTCTTCAGGCCGCTCTGCTGGGCGCTGGGCGTGGTCAGCGCGGTCTCGCTGCCCCCGGTGGGCGTGACGCTGTTGGCGAAGGGCGCGGCGCCGCCGTTGGCCGCCAGCAGCAGCCGCATCTGCGTGTAGCGGCCGGCCGGCAGCGCCGTCTGGCCCAGTTCCTCCAGCACGCCGTTGCTCAGGGCCAGCAGGTCCACGCGGCGTGCGGGGTTGAGCGCGATCTCGGACCAGCCGGTGTCACCGTCGGCGGCCGAGTTGCTCTGGTGCACCCGCACGCGCTCGATGGTGACGTGGACATGGTCGTAGCCGCAGGCCGGCGCGTCGGTGAGCGCCAGCTTGAGCGTGCCCTGCGTGCGGCCGGTGCCGCTGATGCCGCCGCCGTCGCCGCCGCCTCCGCCGCAGGCCGTGAGGGACAGGAGCGCCGCCAGCGTGGCGGGCAGGAATCGGGGCAGGAAAGTCATGGTCAGCGTCCTTCGTCCGGGTCGCGCCCGGACGGGTCTTCGAAGTAGTAGATGCCGACGCCGACGCGGGCCTTGGGGCCACCGCCACCGCCGTCGTCCCGCGTCGCCAGCCAGCGGTCCAGCTTCTCGAGCAGGGCCTGCGCGAAGGTGGCGCTCCAGCGGCGGAAGGTGGGCAGCACGTCCAGCGGGATGCCGTCGTACATGACCTTGCGCTGGAAGAAGGGGTCGGTGGCGCCGTGCTCGATGTTGTGGTCGATGGTGGCGGCGAGGTCGGCCACGTCGGTGCCCAGCATGCGCAGCTTGTCCTCGGCGCTGCGCTGCGGCACGTAGCCGCGGGCCACGGGTTCGATGAGGCCGTCGTCGCGCTGGCGCACGGCGCCGATGCGCAGCAGTTCGTCCAGCACGGCGCGCGCCGGCATGTCGCCGCTGTGCCGGCGCGCGAGTTCGGCGAAGCCATCCTCGCCTTCGGGCGACAGCGCGCGGGGCGCGGCATCGGCGGCCAGGAAGTCGGGGTCGCGCACCCAGGCCGTCAGCACGCGCACGGCGCGGTTGTGGCGCTCCGCAGGCGCCTCGCGCCCGGCCGCGCCGCCCGCCAGCCGCCGCTGCACTTCCTTGCGCGTCAGCCCGGTCAGGATGGAGGCGCGCGAGATCGAAGGCTTGCGCCCCTCGATGCCGAAATCGCGCATGGCCGTTTCCACGTAGACCTGCTTGGCGATGTCGGCGAAGGCGGCGTAGGGCATGCCGTGGCGCAGCAGCACCCGCACCACCGGGCGCAGCAGGCGCGCCAGGGCCCGTTCGACGGTGCGCGACGCTTCCGGTTCGGCGGCTGAACTCATGATTGGGAAATTTATCCCAAATTCGAGCGATCGGTCGAGTCCGTCGGTTTCGATCTGTCGCCCCCTCGGAAGTCGGACCCGTCAAACGTATCCAGCGGCAACAATAGGCCGATGGTCACCACCGCCCTCGCCGCATGAACGCCCCTCGCCGCTGGGTGCGCGTGCTGCGTTCGCGGCCGCGCCTGTGGCTGGCGCTGGGCGTGGGTGCGGCGGTCTATGCAGGCCTTCAGTTCACGGGCAGCGCCGAGCCCGCCTCACGCGCGTTGTGGGCCTGGAACGCCTGCGCCGCGTTCTACCTGCTGGCCGTGGTGCACATGGCCTTCGGCGCCACGCCGGCGCGCATCGAGCGCCGCGGCGTGCGCCAGGCCGACGGACGCGTGCTGGCGGTGGCGGTGGTGGTGCTGGCGGCGGTGGCCGTGCTTCTGGCGGTGTTCTCGCAGCTGGCCAGCGTGAAGACCCTACCGGGGCCGCAGAAGCTGCCGCACGTGGCGCTGGCGGCGCTGACGGTGGCCAGTTCCTGGCTATTCACGCACACCGTCTTCGCCGTGCAGTACGCGCACGACTTCTACCTCTCGCGCGCCATCGGCCGCGACGACGTGCTGATCTTCCCCGGCACCAAGGAGCCGACCTACGGCGACTTCATGTACTTCGCCTGCGTCATCGGCACCTCGGGCCAGACGGCCGACGTGGCCTTCAACGGCCGCACGCTGCGGCCGGTGGGCACGCTGCACTGCGTGCTGGCCTATGCCTTCAACGTGTGCGTGCTGGGGCTGGCGATCAGCGTGGCCGTGGGGCTGGCGTAGCGGGCCGAGGTGCGGCAGGCGCCCGGGCGCGGGCGGCGGGCGGCATGGCCATGAGGAGCGGCGGGCGGGGTTGGCATGCGGGGCTGAGGGCTGGTTGCGGCCAGACGCGGTCACTGCCGACGGGCATACAAAGCAGCCTGTCACCGCCACTTGGCTGCAACGCGCTGCGGTGCCCGTCCGTGATCCTGCCCAGCCAAGTTGTCAACAACGCGCAGGAATCCCGCGATGAGCGCGGCGTCGCGCCGTTCGTGCAAGCAGATCACATGGACATGCGTATGCATCGCCATCCCGGTGATGTCCAGCACCACGAGCCGGGGATCGGGGACGAAGGCGGTCTGCGCAACGACTCCCAGGCCCAGCCCTTGGGCGACTGCCTCGCGCACGGCCTCTCGGCTGCCCATCTCGACCGACTTGCGGATCGAAACGCCGGCTGCTGCGAGTCCGGCGTCGAAGGTCTGGCGCGTGCGCGAGCCTTCCTCGCGCACCACGAACTCGTGGCCCTGAAGGTCGTGCAGCGTCAACTGGGCGCGGCGGGCCAGCAGGTGTCCGACCGGGGCGAACACGATGAGCGACTGACGGCGATAGGGCACGCAGTGGACGCGCGGATCGTCCACCGCGTGCAGCAGCAGACCGAGGTCGTCCTGCTGATCGAGCACCCGCGCGGCCACGGTGCGCGAATCGCCGATTGCCACTGCCACTCGCACCTGGGGGTGGGACTGGCGAAACCGAGCCACCATCGGCGTGACGTTGTGGGGCCCGATGGCACCCAGCTTGAGCACGCCCTCGTAGCTGCTGCGCGCGCCCAGCAGCAGCGCGGCTGCCTGCTCCTCGCCGCGGAAGATGCGGTGGGTCACTTCCCTCAGCATCGCGCCGAAGCCGGTGAGCTCGATGCGGCTGCCACGCCGGTGGAACAGTTCCACGCCGTAGTTCCTCTCCAGGCTGGCGATATGGGCCGACACGGTGGGCTGGCGCAGACCGAGCAGCTTGGCCGCCGCCGACATGCTGCCGCTGCGGGCGGTTGCATCGAACGCCCGCAGCTCCGCGGATGACGACAGGGGTATAGACATGGTCTATAGCCTAATTGCCGCGGATGACAGATTCGTTAATCAAGGCGTCACCGGGTGCGGCGACAGTGACCTAAACCGACGCGCCTGCCGCGGCCGGCCGTCCGCCAACAGTCCCTGGAAGCCCGCATGTCCGAACCCGCGCCGCCCGCGAATGCGCCACCCGAGTTGCGCACGGATGCCGTCGAGGTCACCTACCCAAATGGCACGCGCGCCCTGCAGCGCACCAGCCTGAGCTTCGGCCACGGCAAGTTCACGGTGCTGCTGGGCTCGTCGGGTGCCGGCAAGTCCACGCTGCTGCGCTGCCTGAACGGGCTGGTGAGGCCCAGTGCGGGCCACGTCCTGGCGCCCGGCGTGGGCGACATCGCGCACGCACAGGCCCTGCGCCTGCACCGCCGTCAGACCGGCATGGTGTTTCAGCAGCATCACCTGATCGGGCGGCTCTCGGTGCTGGACAACGTGTTGACCGGCCGCCTGGGTTACCACAGCGCCGTGAAGACGCTGCTGCCCTGGAAGCGTGCCGAACGGGCGCTGGCCTTGGCGGCCATCGACCGCGTGGGCCTGATCGAGCAGGCGCTGAAGCGCGCGGATCAGCTCTCGGGTGGTCAGCAGCAGCGCGTCGGCGTGGCGCGCGCGCTGGTGCAGGCGCCGAGGTTCCTGCTGGCCGACGAGCCTGTCGCCAGCCTCGACCCCGCGACCGCGGAACGTCTGCTCACACTGATCCACGCCATCTGCAAGAGCGATGGCCTCACCGCGGTGATCAGCCTGCACCAGCTGGAGCTGGCACGCCAGTTTGCCGACCGCATCGTCGGCCTGCGCAGTGGCGCGGTCGTCTTCGACGGCCCGCCGGCTGAACTCAGCGACGCGATCGCCGCAGGCCTGTACGGCGCGCCAACCCTGGCCCGGCGCGACGAGCCTGCGCCCCGCCCCGCCCTGCATTGCCAATCTGAAGGAGTTCCCACATGACACGACGCTTGTTTCTGGCCAGTCTGGCCGTACTGACCGCCGCCACACTCGGGCTGCCCCTGGGCGCCCAGGCCCAGGGCCGTGACCCGGCGAAACTGCGCGTGGCCCTGCTGCCCGACGAGAACGCCACCACGCTGATCCAGAACGCGCAGCCGCTCAAGGCCTACCTCGAGGCCACGCTCAAGAAAGACATCGAGCTGATCGTCACCACCGACTATTCGTCGATGATCGAAGCGATGCGCTTCGGGCGCATCGAGGTGGCCTATTTCGGTCCGTTCTCCTACGTGCTTGCCAAGTCGCGCGCGCCCGAGATCGAGCCCTTCGCCGTGGGTGTGGAGCGTGGCTCGCCCACCTACAACTCGGTGCTCATCGCCACGGCAGGCGGGCCGGTGAAGACCATCACCGACATTCGCGGCAAGCCGTTCGGCTTCGGCGACCAGGCCTCGACCTCCAGCCACCTCGCGCCGCGTGCCCATCTGCTCAAGAAGGCGGGGCTGGAAGGCGACAAGGACTACAAGGTGGTTCACCTGGGGACGCACGACGCCGTGGCGCGGGCGGTGCAGGCCGGCCAGGTTCCGGCCGGTGCGCTCTCCGAGCCGATTCTGCGCAGCCTGATCGAGCGCAAGGTGATCGACGCGTCGAAGATCGTCCAGCTCGACTTGAGCGCACCGATCCCGAACTACCCGGTGGTGATGCAGGGCAACCTGGCGCCGCCACTCAAGCAGGCCATCCGCGCCGCGTTCCTGAACGTGAAGGACAAGGAGGTACTCAAGTCCTTCCGCGTCGAGGCCTTCGCGCCCACGGACGACAAGGCCTACGACGTGCTGCGAGAGACCGCGACCGTACTCAGCCTCGACCTGGCCAGGATGAAGTGATGGAGCGCACCGCCAGCCATGACAGCCTGCTCGATCAAGCCCGCCAGGAAAGCGTCCGCCACGCTCGCTTGATCGTCGCCATCGTTGTGGTGTGCGTGGTGGCGCTGGCGATCACGGGCTTCTTCGATGCGACTCGCTTCATCGATGGCGCGCCGGCCATCGCCCAGCTCGCCTCGGAGATGGTACCGCCCGACTTCTCGCGCTTTCGCCACTGGCTGCGGCCCTTGCTCGATACGCTGGCGATGTCCGTCGCCGGCACGGCGCTGGCGGTGCTGCTGTCACTGCCGCTGGCGCTGTTGGCCGCGCCGAACACGGCCCCCCACCCGTTGCTCTGCCGTGTCGTGCGCACCGTACTGGCCGCAATGCGTTCGATACCGGAGATCATCCTCGGCGTGCTGTTCGTTGCCGCGGTGGGCTTCGGTGCCCTGCCGGGCGTGCTGGCCCTGGCGCTGCATTCGGTGGGCATGGTGGCCAAGTTCTACGCCGAGGCCATCGAGCATGTCGATCCAAAACCGCTGGAGGCTGCCAGCGCAGCGGGCGCCAGCCGCCTTCAGGTGATCGGGCACGCCGTGCTGCCGCAGGTGCTGCCCCAGTTGGCCGACATCACCATCTACCGCTGGGAATACCACTTTCGCGCCTCGGCGGTGCTGGGCATCGTCGGCGCCGGTGGCATCGGCTTCGAGTTGATGGCGGCCTTGCGCCTGATCCGCTACGACCAGGTGGCAGCGATCCTGCTGACCATCCTGGCTTGCGTGGTGGTGGTCGACAGCATCGGCGCGCAGTTGCGACGGAGATTGAAATGAGTGCCAGCGCCACACGGCCGAAGATCCTTGTCACCAACCCGATCCACGCGGCGGTGCGTACGCAGCTGGAGGCGGTTGGCGAGGTCGACATGAACCACAAGGTCGAACCCTGGAGCCCGGCGCAACTGGCTGAGCGCGCGCGCGACGCCCACGCCATCATGGGGTTCATGACCGATCGTGTGGACGCACCACTGCTCGCGCAGGCGCCGGGCTTGCGGGTGGTGGCCTGTGCCCTGAAGGGATTTGATAGCTACGACGTCGACGCCTGCACCCAGGCCGGGGTGTGGCTGAGCATCGTGCCCGACCTGCTGACCGAGCCGACTGCCGAGCTGGCGCTGGGATTGGCGATCGCCTTGGCGCGCAATCTAAGGGCCGGCGATGCCCTGGTGCGCTCGCGGCAGTTTCGCGGCTGGCGGCCGCAGCTCTACGGCACCGGTCTGGCCGGTGCCACGGTCGCCGTAATCGGGCTTGGGCAGGTGGGCCAGGCCATCGTCGCGCGGCTCGCGGGCTTCAACTGCGCGCGCATCGTCGGCGTCGACCCGCGCCCATCGGTGGCCAGCGTCGAGAGGCTGTCGCTCGAGCAGGCATTGGCACACGCTCACGTCGTCTTTGTCGCTGCTCCGCTGACGCCCGAGTCGCGCCACCTGATCGACGCTGCGGCTCTGGCGTACACGCTGCCGGGGCAGTTCATGGTCAACGTCGGCCGCGGCTCGGTGGTCGACGAGGAGGCCGTTGCCGACGCGCTGGACAGTGGCCGACTGGCCGGCTACGCAGCCGATGTCTTCGCCATGGAGGACTGGGGTCTTGCAGACCGTCCCTTGGTTGTCTCGTCGCGCCTTCTCGATCGGAGCAACACGGTGTTCACGCCACACTTGGGCTCGGCCGTGAGCGAGGTGCGCATGGCGATCGAGCAGCGCGCTGCCGACAACATCATCGCGGTGTTGCAGGGCGGTGCGCCCGCTGATGCGATCAACCAGCCGGAGACGGTGCGAGAGCGACGCCCTGCATGCTGAACGCGGTATTGGCGGAAGTTTGATGCGCTCGGCTGTCAGCTTCTGACATCGGCGACCGGCAACAACGGGTCGGTAGCAGTCACCCGACAGCCGAGACATCCCAGCCGCCCGCCCGGACCTGTCCCTGGCGCCTCCGTCTTCGCCGAGACCCTCCACGCAGCCAAGCCCCCGGGCCCAGCCCCGGGGCCCGGCTCAGAACAGCATCGTGATCCGCACCGTGCTGCCGTCGTTGTCCACCGTCACCTGGTGGCCGCCGGCCTCGGCGCCGGCGCGCGCCAGGCGGATCATGTTCTCGTTGCTGGCCATGATCTCGGCCACGAAGCCGCGCACGCCGCGGCCGCGCGCGT